>CAYOGQ010000009.1:5115-6275 GCA_964403645.1 uncultured Ruminococcus sp. | reverse complement strand
ACGACGCGCGATTCGGTCGATACTCTCGTCGAGAATAAATACGGAAAATATGTTTTCATCGATACCGCGGGTATCAGGAGAAACGCGAAGATAGAGGATCGGGTCGAGAAATTCTCGGTGATACGCGCCAATTCCGCGGTAGAAAAGGCGGATGTGTGCCTTATTATGGTCGACGCGAACGAAGGCGTGACCTCGCAGGACGAACGTATCGCCGGAATCGGGCACGAGGCGGGGAAACCCACCGTAATCGCCATGAACAAATGGGACACGGTGGAAAAGGACAACTCCACAGTCGGCGAATACACCAAAAAAGTTTATGACGCGCTGTCTTATATGACCTACGCTCCGTTGTGCTTCATCTCCGCCAAGACGGGGCAGCGGGTGGATAAATTGTTTGGCCTAATAAACGACGTGTACGATTCCTCCCGCAAACGGATCACCACCGGGATGCTCAACGACCTGCTCAACGACGCCACCAGCCGTACCCAGCCCCCCACCGACAAAGGCAAGCGGTTAAAAATATATTATATGACGCAGACGGGCATACAGCCCCCCACGTTCGTCATATTCTGCAACGACGCGGAGCTGTTTCACTTTTCATATCAACGGTATATCGAAAATTGTATCCGAAACGCTTTCGGCTTTGAGGGCACGCCGATACGAATAATAGTCAAACAGAGAGGCGAAGACGGCGTGTGACTTCGCGCCGTCTTAGTTCATATCACATAAAAGGCGGGGTTAATCATATGAAAAAGTCAAGCATCGTGCTCATAGCCATGGGAGCCGCTTCGGCGGCGTTACTCGCGCTGACGCTTTTTGTAACCCGCGGGGGAGATCCGATATACTATTCGGGCTTTTTGACCGGCTGGGCGACGGATATTTTCGGCGCGGATTCCGTCTGGAACCTCATCGTCTATTTCGCGGCGGTGGCGTTTTGCATCGCCGTGCCGTATATGCTCGGCAGCCTTAATTTCGCGGTTCTGATAAGCCGTGAAAAATACGGAGACGACGTGCGCAAATACGGCAGCCACAACGCCGGCATGACCAACATGATCCGTGTTTACGGCAAAAAAGCGGGCGTTTTAACCCTCCTGGGGGACGCGCTTAAAACCGCCGTTTCGGTTTTGGGGGGGCGCTTTCTGGCGGGGGAGTTCGGCGCG
>CAYOGQ010000009.1:0-5105 GCA_964403645.1 uncultured Ruminococcus sp. | reverse complement strand
GGGGCATATCGCGCCCGTGTGGTATAAGTTCAAAGGGGGCAAGGGCGTGGTGGCGTCGGCGGTGGCGATCCTCATCCTCGACCCGCTATATTTTTTAATCGTGATCGCCGTGTTCGCGTTGGTGTATTTTACCTCGCACTACGTCTCAATGGGATCCGTCGCGGGGGCGTTCATTTACCCCGCCGTGGTCTTTTACGGAGCGCGGCTGCGCTCCGGAGGAGAATCTCCGTCCGCCCCGGCGATGGTGTTCGCGGCTTTCGTGGGGCTGCTCGTCATATTTAAACACCGCGAAAACATACGCCGCGTGTATTACGGCGAGGAAAAGAAGATGTACCTGTTTAAAAAACCCCAAAAGAAAGACAGCGAGACATGATGCCGCTGGCGGACGTAATGCGCCCGGCGTCGTTCGACGAAATCTGCGGGCAGGCTCCGCTTTTCGCCAAGAATGCCCCTCTGCGTGTTATAATCGAATCGGGGCACCTGCCCAATCTGGTGTTTTACGGCCCTCCGGGTACGGGCAAGACCACCGCCGCCGATATCGTCGCAAGAATGACGAACCGGCAGTTTTATAAAATCAACGCCACCACTTCCTCGGTGGCGGAAGTGCGCGACGCCCTGAACGCATCGAACACTCTCGCCGCTTTCGACGGCACGCTCTTATATATCGACGAAATCCAGTATTTCAACAAAAAACAGCAGCAGTCGCTGCTCGAATATCTGGAAGACGGGCGGGTGACTCTCGTCTGCTCGACCACCGAAAACCCATATTTCGCACTGTATCCGGCGCTCCTGTCCAGGTGCGCCTGCTTTGAGTTTAAACCGCTCGCCCCGGAGGAGATAGTTCCGGCGATAAACCGCGGCTTCGCACGTCTTTGCGGTGATTACGGCGAAAAGGTTGCAGAAGACGGATTGTTTCTTTCTATCGCTCGCGCCTGCGGCGGGGACGTCAGGCGGGCGCTGACCACGCTGGAAAACACCTATTTCGCCTCCGCCGAAGTCCTCGACATTAAAACTGCATCGCAGCTTTCGCAAAAAGCTTCGTCTTATAACAGCGGCGGCGACGAAAATTACGACCTGCTTTCGGCGCTCCAAAAATCCATACGCGGCTCCGACCCCGACGCGGCGGTGTTCTATCTGGCGCGCTTGCTCGAAGGCGGCGGGATAGCGTCCGCCTGCCGACGGTTGGCGGTCATAGCGTCCGAAGACGTCGGGCTGGCGTTTTCCAACGCCGCGGTCGTGACCACCGCCTGCGTGGAATCGGCGCTGCGCGTCGGTATGCCGGAGGCGGCGATCCCCCTCGCGCACGCGGTGGTGCTTTTGGCGACCTCTCCCAAGTCGAACGCGGCTTATATCGCTTACGTTTCGGCGGCGGAGGACGTCAAAAACGGCAAAGGTTCTGCCGTGCCGCCGCACATTTCCAACCGCACCAACGGACCCGACTCCAAAACGCCCTATTTGTACCCGCACGATTATCCGGATCATTACGTTGTGCAGCAATACCTCCCCGACGACTTAAAAGACCGCGTTTATTACCGCTACGGTGAAAACAAAGCTGAAAAAGCCGCGGAGGAGTATTGGAAAAAGGTTAAGAGTTAAAATAAATCAATATGAAAACCGGCGCGTCCGTTGCGCCGGTTTTCATATTTACATTTTAAATACCCATGCGACTTACCTGCAAAAATAACTTTCACGTTACATTTCGACAACAATCATATCATCCTAAATCGCTCGGGCGGATCAGTTTAACATCGCGGTTTTCGTTGTCGTAAACTTCGAAAGGGTCGTAATACTCGAGCATACGTTTATAAATGGCGTAAGCGCCCGCGGAATTCTTTTCCGCCGCTCTTTCGAGAACCGTGCCCGCCATGGTGAAGCGGTCGCAGAATACGTTGCCCACCGAGGCGCCCTTCTCCGGGAAGCCGTTTGCCAGATAATTATAGGTGGAAGTCCCGCAGAAAAAGCCGAACCCGTATTCGAGCAGTATCTTATGCTGCCGCGTGTCGTACTTGGGCCAGTCGCCGTAGGGATAGACCATGATATGGGTTTCGCCGACGAGCGACGCCACTTCGTCCCGCCATTGACGGCAGTCCTTTTCCATCTTTTCCGGGGTCATCCCGCTCATGGCGTAGTGAGCGTAGCCGTGGGAAGCGAAAGAATAGCCGCGCCCTTTCAACCATGCGACCACTTCCGTCGCCTTTTCCCGCTCCGCCATATAGTCGATCCCCCGCGCGGCGAAAGACGGGGATGTCCGATAACCCAAAATCCCGCAAAACCCCGTCAGACAGAGGGTGCAGCGGGCGTTTTTATAGGAAAAATCGGGGTGATCGGCTATAAAGCTCTCCAATATGGTGAAAATCTCGTTGTCTTGCGAATAATCCTCGCTGCCGTTCTTGAAAAGAGTGTACGCCCACAGCTCGCCGTCTCTCACGACCAGTTTATCCACCATCCCCTGGTTGGTCTTTTTGGGGTCGTAAACCACGTCGTCTATCGAAATCACCAGCGGTTTCTTGCCTTTCGGGACGGTAACTTTATCCTTGACACGCAGCTTTTCCGCTCCGGTAGAATCCGTATAGGTTTCGTACAAGTAATTGATGTCGATCAGCACGAAATCGTTGTCGTAAAGCTGTTGCAAGATACTCTTCCATTCGGAAACGGTGATGCAGTCGCGGTAAGCGCCGGAGGGCGCAAGCTCGGGCCAAGCGATTAAGCAATGAGTAAAAACGTGACGCGCCTCAAACCCGTTGTATTCCCATGTGGCGACAGGCTCCTCAGGTTCGCTTTCTTCGGGTTCCGATGCGGCCGCGCCGGAGGTTTCTTCGGCGGATTCGGCTGTCGATTCGCTTTGAGACTCGGTCGGTTCGCCCTGCGAAACTTCCGAAGATTCGCCCGGCGAAGCTTCCGATGATTCGTCCGGCGGGCTCAGTTCCTCCGAGCTTTCGTCGGCGTCGGAGGATTCGTCGGGCTCTGACCGGACGGACGAGGTGGCATCCTTGTCCGGGGTTTCGCCAAACGAAGCGAGGGCGAACAGGGCGATAAGCGTCACGGCGAGGACCGCCGCGATAATATAGGTGATATTTCGCATTTCTATGGTCCTTTCATGGCCCGGTATGGCGTCTCCGCCGCCGGATTACTCGTTTTTCAGAGATTTTTTCAGTTTATCGTTCATACCACCCAAATCGGTGATAAGCGGCAGCATTTGCGACGAAACGCGGTATTTACCGTCGTCGCAAAGGGTCAGCGCTCCGCTGAAATGAAACAGATACGCGGGCGAGGGGTCGTATACCCGTAAGAGCGCTATGGTCTCTTCATATGTACCGTCTGGGGCGAAGCTGTACGAGCAGAACTGATCGTTTAAATATGAGCCAAATTTGCTTGAAATATAAATCTTTCCGTTTTGCTCGATATATGCGTCGTCGCCCTTGGAGTTATTGCCATAAACGGTCTCCGACAATATGTCCGCCGCCGCTTCCTCGTCGAAATAGAAAGCCAGCGTCGTTTTGATTTCGTCAAGGCTAGAAAATCCGGGGCGGGAGAACGCGTAATATACGGTTCCGTTCGAGTCGGTTATAATATTGTTTAAATCGTAATATCGGGTTATGGCGGGGTAGCCGCCGTACAACACCATTTGTACCATTTCCGCCTCGCGCAGAAAAAGCTCGGCGTCGTCGTTAAAATCGGTATAAAAAATATCCTTCGCGCCGACGGCTTCGAAATATTTACGAACCATCAAGATATTAACGCATTTATTGGTTTCGGAGCGGTATATGAGTTTCAGGCAGTATCTCGTTTGACCGTCGGACACCTGCAGTTCAATGGAATATTTATGCGGATCGGTGTTTCCGTCGACGGGTCCGTATCTCAAAAGGCATTTGAACAGCCCGCTGTCTTGGCTTTGATAACAACCCGCAAGCATTTCGTAACCGTTGTCGGCGATACCGAGCGCCGCCAGGCTTTCGGCGTAGTCCGAGCCCAAGTCTATTCCGCCCGGCCACTCAATCGCCCCCGCTTTTTTGACATTTTCAAAGTCGAAGCAGCGACTCTCTTCTTCGTAACGTAAACAGCGGTTGAGACGGGATAGATAATCGTCCTCGTATAGCGAATAAGCATTGTCGAGCCCGGACGAGCCGTTTATATAATCGCGCTCCTTGCCGAACTCGTTTATCAAACATTTAGCGAGAGTTTCCCAGCCGTAATCGGTCGGCTCGTCAAAGGTCGCGCCGTAGCAGAAAGGATAAACGATGGGCGGCGCTTCGCCGGCTTCGATGGCTTCGAAAACGTTCAGCACATAAGCACTGAAACCGACGGGGAGATAAACCGGTATCCCTATGAGCGATATGCCGCCTTGATTTGTACCGCCGTAATCGATGCATTCGTACAAGCCGATCGTCATGCCGTCGCCGTAAACCACCCAAAGGCTGTTCAAGCCCTTACAAGGGCTGTAAAGGCAATTATCGGTTTGGGTATACCCCTCCGCGTGGCGGAACGCTTCGAGGCAAGACACGACTTCCCCGTCCAATACCGCGGCGCAGTAGTAAACGCGAGTGTTGTTTTCGGACTTATAGCGGACGACCAGCGTCATCCCCGTATCGACTGGGACGGTATGCCAATCAGGCATCCTTAGAATTTCTCCGTTTTTGAGCTTTTCAAGCTCTTCCTCATCCATACCTTTGACCGCGCTCTCATCGACCTCTTGAGAATTACCCGTGTTCTCGTTATCGCCGCTGTTCGTATCACAGGAAAGCGTTTTTTGCAGGCCGCCCCCCCGCGCGCAGCCGCAAAACGCAAGGCAAAGCATACAAACCGCGAGAAACAGGGCGGTTGTTCGCTTCGTTTTCATACGCCGTCAATCCTTTCGTTATTCGTTTGCCATATAACCGTACTATATCCTATAAACGCATCAAAGAGACGTTTTGTTTCAAAGGATTTACATTATTAACAAATAGTTTACAAATCGTTGTAGTATACGCTTAACTCCCCGTCTTTTATTGCGGCGCGCACCCGGCCGGCAGCGGTGGTGAAAACCTTTGTCCCGGACGAATCGAGCAGGGATAAAAGCTCCGCGCTGATACCCCGGACGTTTTCGGAGGAGTAAACGGCGTATTGGG
>CAYOGQ010000008.1:26543-29894 GCA_964403645.1 uncultured Ruminococcus sp. | reverse complement strand
CTCCGTCGTTTTTTCCCAGTAATAAAGCTGCGATTCTATGCGTTCCCTTTCAATTTCGCCGCAGTCTTTCATGGCTTCCCGTATTTCCGCTACCATGCGGTCAATCTCGTCCCGATAACCGCCATACATCTGCCTCACCGTCGGCGGAACCCATGTCATGCTGTAAGCGGAACAATTTTCGGAAGCATAGGCGAGTGTTTGGTAATATTCGAACATCCTCTCGGCGGCTTTGCCGAAAAGCTTGTCGCATGCGTCCTTTAAAAGTTCCTCCCCGGTCATGTCGGTGCCCCACATGGCGCGTGACGCCACATACCAAAGGGGCCAACGAAGGTCAAAGCTCGACTCGTCCTCAAGGTAGCCTTCGGCGGGACCTTGGTCATAGAATATATACCTTACGCCGAGCGATTCCCATAAATCCTGATTGCGCGTTGCGACGTTGCCCTGAACCCACGGCACAAAACGCCATTCGCTTTTACCCGCGGAAAGGCAATACCATTCCCAGACGGAAATGTTGCCGCCGTTTGTCTTTTCCACCCATTCTTCTAAGTTTTCGCGCCATGAACGATCGTAGGTGTTGCGTGTGATGGTGTCGTAACCCGGATTAAAATAATCCTCGTCGAGAGGCTTGGTCATACTCGTTTCGCGGCAAAACATTATTTCGACATTGGGCTCAAGCGCAACGTCGTTTTCGGGCGGCTCATAAGTCATGTGGTAGGAATATATCTGTAATGATCTGTCGGGGTAAGAAACGGCGGTCTTTCGTGCCACATTGTTGGCGAAGTAAACCATACAGTCCGAAACGTTGCCCAAGGCTTTACATTTGTCGCATTCGCAGAAATGCTCGTTCCAGCCGTCGTTGGCGGCGATCGTCATGGAGGCGAGATCGGGATGCGCGCTGAAGTATTCGATCAGCTTTGCCGCCGTAAAATCGGCGAATTCATCGTTGGAATAACAGAACTGAAAATAATCATAACCGGCAGGGTCGCGGCTCCCTTTCGTATAAGCGTACCATTCGGGGTGTTCGGAATACATCGAAGCCGGGGCAATCTGGAACAGCCAATGCCCGGTGATAGATTTATCGCCGCCGAGGTACCACCGCGAAGCCACGTCGTAGCCTCCGTCGTAGACGCGGGTGATCCTTGAAGAAAATCTCGGCGTGTGGTTTATTTCGACCCCCGTCGCGTCAATATCCTTTAATGACGGCGTGACCGTCCATAACTCGCCGTTCCCGAACCAGCCGCAGCCGAGCGATTCCAGATACATATTTACGGCAAATCGGGTGCCGTTGTAATTACCGTCGTCGTTGCCGATAAAAACAAGGTAATTTCCGGACTGCCTGACGATAACCTCCTCGACGCCTGGATATCCCTCTGGCTTGACTATCCCCAACGCTTCCGTAAGAGTGGATTTGCCCACGAGTATGTACTTTCGGTTTTCTTCGGCTTGTGAATCTTTTATTATTTCAACAGAACCGCCGGTGATCTTTTCAAGATAAGCTTTCAGATCGTCCGCGGCGGATTTTTCTTTCTCGCCCGCTCCCGAACCTATAACGATAGAAACCTGAATAATTCCGTCCTTCGCGATGATAAAATCGTTGTTTTCCATACTTGTGTCCGACTCCTCCTCGCTTTCGCCGCTCGTTTCTTCTGATACGGTAAGTCCTCCGCCGCAGGAGGGAAAGCAAAAAATCATAACCGCAAACAGCAGCAACGCCGCGCTTCTGATAATAATTTTACGCATTGGAACAGCCCCCATCTTGTTTTTTATAATTATAATTATAATTTTATTTTAAGCATTGTCAACCATTCATGATAAAGTAAAGAGGGAAGATTATGATAAAGAAAAAAGGAATCGTCGTCCACCCGGACGAAATCACGCCAACCTGGGAGCGGATCATTTTAAATTCGGACATAAACGTTTTGGGCATACACCCAGTCGGCGGGGACGGATCGCATGAAAAAGTGAAAGCGCTTTCCGAAAACGGCTTCGGCGCAGAACAGGATTTAATAATAAAAAATCTTGTAAAAAACGGAATCAGTGTTGAATATGAGCTTCACACGATGTCGCTCCTGCTTCCGCGGCAGCTTTTCGCCACGCACCCGGAATATTTTCGTGCAAACGAAAAAGGTTACCGAACGCCCGACTACAACTGCTGCCCCTCAAACGGCGATGCGTTGGATATTATATCCGATTCGGCGGAGCGACTGGCGCGTAAGCTGCCGTATTCATCAAATATATATAATTTTTGGCTCGACGATGTATTCGACGCTCCCTGCAAATGCGCGCAATGCTCAGCATTCACCTCGTCCGATCAAGCGCTGTTAATTTACAACGCCATTTTAAAGGGGCTGAAAAAGGTGAACGAAAACGCCGGGCAATCCTATCTCGCTTATTGCGGGGCATCCGCTCCGCCTACGCGGGTCGAACCTGATGACGGCATTTTTCTCGAATATGCGCCGTTCAAGCGCGATTTCAACAAACCTTTAATTTCAAATGAAAACAGGTTCTCATCGGCGCAAGCGCAAGATGCGATAGCGTTTTTCGGCAAAAAGAACTCTAAAGCGCTCGATTACTGGCTGGACAACTCCCTGTATTCGGGTTGGAAAAAGCCGCCCAAAGCGTTTACACTCAACACCGAAACGGTAAAAAAGGATCTGGAATTTTACGAAAGCTTGGGTTTCGAGCGCGTGACCACCTTCGCCTGCTATCTCGGCTATGATTACGAGGCTTTATACGGTGTTCCCGCGCTGGAAGGTTATATCAATACAATCAAATAAATTTAATTCCGCCATGCACATATCATTTTTAAAACAGCTATACTGGGAATGACAGATGGAAACGTAAGAACGGCGCTTCCGGAAACGCAAAAGCAATTTTTCGGTACCGGTCCATAAGGTTTTGCGGTTTTACGGTTTCAAAGTTCATGCGAACGGAATCAAAGCCAAAAAACCCACCGCTTTCGGATATACCTCCGCTTTGCCGAAAGCGGCGGGCGCGTCAGCCCGACGCGGCGCGGACGATACCGGGCGGGGCGACGCGAGCGACGACGCGTATATCAATATCCCCTCGCGACAGCGTCTTCGGGTTGGTTTTTGTCTTATTTTAAATTTTGTTTTGGTGTAAAGTGTCACCAACGGTTCCTTCTTGTCATAGTATATAGAAGGAAGGAGGATTCATTATGGGATGCTTTGATTCGTTCTTCGGTGGCCAGAACAGCTGTTGTTGGATTATCATTCTTATCGCAATCGTCATCGTTTGTTGCTGCTGCTGCTAAGAAAACATAAAAAGACCCCTCTTTCGCACAGAGGGGTGTTTTTTTGAAATCGACGCTCAAAAACGCAATACGCGTTA
>CAYOGQ010000008.1:6863-26533 GCA_964403645.1 uncultured Ruminococcus sp. | reverse complement strand
AAACACGGAATATAATATACTATTAAAAAGCCGCCGCGGGTTCGGAAAACAAACTCCGCGGCGGTTTTATATCGTTCCCGATATGCCGCAAGCATATATCATCCCCCGAAGGAGGTATGATATACGGCAGAGCCGCCATGGCGGCTCTGCCGTATGATATATTTGCTGCGCAAATATTAAAAAGTGTTGCTGTAATTTATATGTTTTATATGTTAACCCAAACCCCGGGCGTTTTCACCGCTTTGTTGCCGGCTTCGATAATTCCCATTATGGCAACGGTTTCGTCGTGTTTCGCCTTGATTTCTCCGGTCTTGAAGAAGTCGCACATCGCCTTGATAAAGTTGGGGAAGTAGTTGGACATCTGACCGATCATCGAGGTTTTGCCGTCAGCGTAGTTGACTGCCATGGAAAAGTCAACGCCGGTCCAGCCGTAATGCGACATAACTGCGCGCCTGCCGCCTTCAAACTCAATGACAAGGGATTCGTATTTCCCCGCGCCCACTGCCATAAGCCGCGTCGCCGAGCTGCCCATCAGCATGACTATGGGTTCGATCTGGTGGATGGCGTAGGTGTCAAAGTTGCCGGGTCCGCGGGAAGAAACGAAGCATATGCCGTCCTTGGGGAAACCTTTCAGCTCGTCGGAAAACCTCAGCGCGGAAGAAGAGAAGAACGGTGTGTTATGCGTTTCGGCGATATCGACGAGCTTTTGCGCGATATCCTTGGAAAGCGAAAAGGTTTTGTCCACATACACGCGTTTGCCGCTCTTTAACGGTATCTGGCAGAGATCCCAGTGGCGTTCGGGGTGGTCGGGCGATAAGACTATTACGACGTCGGACTTTTCAACCACTTCGTCGATGGTATCGCATTTCTTCACTCCGAATTTTTCGCACCACTGGTCGGTGGTCATGCCGCCATTGGGGGAATCAATCTCACCGTAGGCATACGCCACTTCAAATTCGCGCCCCACCGCTTCCTTGATAAATTTGGGATAGTTCAGCGCGTGCCATTCGTCCAAAAAGTAATCTATAAAACCGATTTTTTTGATTGTTATCTTCGAATTTAGGAAATCCGCCGCTTTTTTGATATCGACAAAGGGGTTTGCGCCGCATTCGCGCTCTATGGTGAGGAAGCCGGTATAGCCTATGTCGTCGAGAACTTTTAAGTATGCGTCAAAGTTGACGCTGCCTTCACCGAGAGGGACTTCTTTAAAATAGTCCTCCATACGCATATCTTCTATGCCGCCTTCGGCGAAAAAGTTATATATGAGCTTGGGATCGGTTTTTTTAAGCAGATTGCCGTCTTTGGCGTGCGTGTGAACGATATAATCCTTAAGCGTGTAAACCGCGGCAACGGGGTCGGCATCGGTCACCATGACAAGGTTCGCCGGGTCAAGATTTACGCCGATACCTTTCGAGCCGACGTCGGCGATAAAGTCGCGCAGAGTTTCGGGTTTTTCGGGTCCGGTTTCGATCGCAAAGGTCACGCCGATGCCCGCCGCGTATTCGCCAATTTCCTTGCAGGCGGCTTTCATTCTATCATAATTGCCGCCTTTTTCAGACGGGACAACCCCGATATGAGTGGTCACCACGCCGCTGCCAAGCGCCTTGGCGAGGTCGGCGACACGTTTGGACGCGGGTATCTTCCATTGGTTTTCTTCCTCTGATTCAAACCCGTGACCTCCGAAGTCGCCGCAAACCGCCGACACGACGAGGTTATGTTCTTTTAACTGACGATTGGTCAGCTCGATTTTTTCGGGAGTGAAGGATGAGTAAAGCATTTCGCCGCCGGTGACGTAAAGCTGAATGCCCTCCGCGCCCACTTCTGCCGCTTTGTCGAGCGCTTCGGCGAAGGGGACCCGAAATGAATCGGTCATAACGCCGATTTTAAATCTTTTTGCCATGTTCATGGTTTATGCCTTCCTTTATTTTGTTTTTATTAAATAATCAATATATAACGATTTGGAACGCGAGAGCCAGCACCGCCATTATAGCGGCTGCCGTTAACACTCCGAGCGTGATTGCGGGGAAGGATTCTTTCATTTTCAGGTTGAGGGTGATGGCGATGAGCGCCCCCGTCCACGCGCCCGTGCCAGGGAGCGGTACGCCCACGAACAGCCAAAGCCCGATAAACAGAGCGGTTTTCATTTTCGAGACCTTTTTTTCGCCGAGAGCTATTATCCGCCTGAAAGGAACGCCGAATTTTTTAAACTTTGCCAAATATTCGAGCACCCTGCGCCCGTAAATTATCAAAAAGGGTATGGGCAGGAGATTTCCGATGATGGAAAGGGTGAGCGTAAGCGGGTAGCCTAAACCTAAACTTAAACCCACCGGAAGTCCGCCTCGCACTTCTAAGATAGGCGCCATGCTGACCAACAGCACCCAAAGGCATTTCATTACCATATTTGTACATCCGTTTTTTTATTGATTACATTATATATGTATATTTTACCGATGTCAAGTTATATATTGTGTTTTTTTGTCACTCCTGGAGACCGTACTTCAATTGACGTTCGCGCCGCGCTTGGTCATATATGCGTTTATCTTTTCAAGCGCAGTCTTTTCTATCCTCGAAACATAGCTTCTCGAAATGCCGAGAGATGCCGCAACCTCGCGCTGCGCCTGATACTTGCCGTGACCGTCCAGCCCGTAACGCATGGCGATAATTTTCCGTTCGCGGTCGTTTAGCGCTTCCTTCAACGCTTTGTAAACAAGAGTGGAGCGTATGCGGGTGTCGATTTCATCGACGATGTCGTCGTCGCTGCACAGGATATCAAGATAAGTGAGAGGGTTTCCTTCTTTGTCGGTGTCGACGGGATCGTTTAGTGAATTTTCGAGCGCGTTTTTCTTCTGCGAACGGAAATACATGAGTATTTCGTTTTGCAGGCATTTGCCCGCGTAGGTGGCGAACCGCGCCCCGTTGTCGATGTCATAGGAATCTATGGCTTTTATCAAACCTATCGTACCGACGGATATCAGGTCGTCCTGGTCTTTATAAGATGTATAATATTTTTTGACAATATGCGCCACCAGACGCAGATTATGCTCTATAAGTGTGTTCCGCGCCTTCATGTCGCCCTTACCGGCTCTGACGAACAGCTCCCTTTCGACTTTTTTGTCCAGCGGCGGCGGAAAAGAACCCGCGCTCTGCGCGCGTAAAAACAACATGACCGCTTTCGATAAGAATGAAATAAATAATGAAAACATAAAAACAGTCCTCCGGATAATTATATTCGGAGGATGTTTATATAATTCAACAAAAAATCAAAGCCGCCCTATTCCGGGTATGAAAAAAATAGGTTGTACTTTATTTAAACAAAAATCACCAGCCGAAAATAATTATTAATTCGTTTCGACCGGTGGATTTTTTATAAATTTAGATTTTTAAATTTATTGTATTATCACGATGCTTGCAGTACAGTGCGGTCATAAAATGCTTTTTTATGAAAGCTACCGTATTCCGGCGGTTTTGGATCAAAAAAGGATTATGGATCGATTTTAAACAGTTATTCGGCGTTCAGTTCAAGATAATTTACGACGTCTCTCACCGTCAACAGGGTGGGGAGCATTTCGTCGTCGAATTCGACCCCGAATTTGTCTTCGCATATGACCAATAGGTCGGCAAGTTCGAGCGAGTTAAAGCCGAGGTCACCGATAAACTCAGCGTCCAAGGTGATATCGGCGGGATTAATGCTCATTTCTTCGGCGAGTATCTCTTTGAGTTTTTCGTACATGATTTCATTACCTCTATTGATATGCAAAATTAGTGGAGCGGGTTTAGACTTTATATCTTATTATTTTTTTAGACGAGGTTTTTTCAAATTCTGTTTTTTTAATTTCTATATGGCGGATCTGCTTGAAGGAAGGAAGCGAACGGTTGATCTTCGCCACTTCAGCCTTGAAGGTATCCTTGATCTGATCGTCGGTGCGGCCGGCAAACAAATCATAATCCGGGTAAATGACGGCGGTTATCATGTTATCGCCCTCTATCTCCCTGGCGATGACCACACATTCCTTGACAATATCAAGCCTGTAAAGATATTCTTCAATTTCCTCCGGATATACGTTCTTGCCGTTGTCAAAGATTATTATATTCTTCTTTCGCCCGGTTATGAATAAATATCCGTCCTCGTCCATATAACCATAGTCGCCGGACTTGAAAAATCCTTCTTTATTGAACGCTCCCGCGGTAGCTTCGGGATTTTTGTAATAACCCGCCATGACCTGCGGACCTTTTATACAGATTTCCCCGGTTTCTCCGGTGGGGAGGTCGTATTCGACGCCGTTTTCGTCCTCCGCCATTATTTTTACGATACTTCCCGGTATAGGGATTCCCACGGAGGCGTATTTGACTTTCTTCCAGGGAACGACCGACACCAGCGGCGAGCATTCGGTGATACCGTAGCCCTGTGAAATATAAATGCCGAATTCCTCAAAACGCCGTATATATTGCGGGTCGAGCGCCGCGCCGCCGCACACTATGGTTTTCAGCCTTCCGCCTAAGAACTTATGGATACTGGCAAAAACATAACGTTTAACGTCCAAACCCAGGCGGTTTATGTTCTTGGTGACAAACACGCCGCCCTTGACTATCGCTTCGCGGTTGGTTTTTTTGATTTCGCTTTCTATCTTCTTTGCCATAGTCGCCACGAACAGCGGGACGAGCACCATTGCGGTGGGGCGGAAGAGCTGTACGTTTTTTGTAAAATATTTTAAACTGTTGTTAATGCATACAGTGGTGCCGATACAGATCGGAGTGAGCAGCCCGCAGCAGGTTTCATAAGTATGGTGGTATGGCAGCACAGAAAGCAGCACGTCCTCCGGACCGACGTTGACCATGTTCGCGGAAGCCTGTATGCAGGACATGATATTGTCCTCTGTCAGCATGACGCCCTTACTGGTGCCGGTTGTACCGGAGGTGAATATTACGGCGCACACGCGCGATGAATTGGAACGCAGCTTGCGGAAAGAGAATACTCCGGAAGCAAGCTTTTCCTCGCCGAAGGAAAGGCATCTTTTCAGCGATGTAAAACGCTTATCCGTGGATGAATCCAAATTGTCAAGGCTAATAAACCGCCTGACTCGGGCGTTGGTTTCCGCCATTTTGGTGACCTTTTCGGCAAATTCGGCGGAATAAACGAGGGTGTCCGCTTCGGCAAGTTCGATAAAGTTTTCCGCTTGAACAAAATCCAGCTCTTTGTCGAGAGGAATGACCGTCTTGCCGGCGGCGACGGCGGCGACGTAGGCGACCAGCCACTCATAACGGTTTTCGGCGATAATGGCGATTCTTTCGCAGGAATTCTCGGGTACGGAAAAATATGTCCCAAGACTTTCCATAAGTTCGGAAAAGCGGGCGAAAGAAATTTCGCCGACATTTTTATCGGCTTTAATATATTTTAAGTAAGCTTTTTCCCCGAATCTTTCGGCGGAATCATACACCATCTGGCGGAGGTTAAGATACCTTGGGTATTTGTTTTTGATTATTGACATGGACAATCAGGCCTTTTCACAAGATTTTTGAACATATAATTACAGCTAAATTATAATTGCTAAAAAGAATATGTCAAGGGTTTTAGTATATTTTTTACATTTTGCAAAAATAATATGAACAGCGAAGGCAATAATTAATATACAAAGGGAAAAGGATATCGTGTCATATGGATAAAAAAGCTTTTGCAAAATACGCGACCGACCGGGAAAAAAGAACCCCCATGTTCAAGAACTGCATACTCGCGTTTATCTCCGGCGGGTTAATCTGCATGGCGGGACAGGGTTTCGCGGATTTATACAAACTGGCGGGAATGGCTGAAAAATCCTCCTCCACGCTCGCTTCGGTGACGCTGGTTTTCCTTGCGGGGCTGTTCACGGGTATAGGCTGTTTCGACAAAGCCGCTAAAATCTGCGGAGCGGGGCTGCTTGTGCCCATTACCGGATTTTCCAACGCCGTGACTTCGCCCGCGATAGAAGCCAAAAGCGAAGGCTTTATCATGGGGGTGGGTGCCGAAATGTTCAAGATAGCGGGTCCTGTGGTGGTTTACGGCAACCTTGTGGCGGTAATATACGGCGTCATATATTATATATCATTATGTATAAAGGGTTAGTATTATTATGGGAATTATTAATTACAATAACGTTTACCTGAAACACGCCGCTTCGGTCGTCGGCAAGCTCGAAAGCGAAGGACCGCTCGGAGCGATGTTCGACGGCTTCGATGAGGACGCGTATTTCGGTAAGGATTCCTGGGAACAAGCCGAAAGCGAAATGGTAAGACGCACCCTGAATATACTTCTTTCCAAAGCCGGTATGAAGGAAGACGAGGTCGCGCTTATGCTGGGCGGCGACCTTTTAAACCAATGCACTGCGACGGGATTCGCCGCCATGAACATCCCCTCCCCGTATTTGGGACTGTACGGCGCCTGCTCCACCGCCGCAGAGGCGCTTATGATCGGCGGGTTGTTTGTGGATTCGGGGAGCTTTCCCAACGCCGTCGCGCTGGCTTCTTCGCATTTTTGCTCGTCCGAACGGCAGTTCCGCTACCCGCTCGAATACGGTAACCAGCGTCCCCCGGTTACGCCCGTCACCGTGACGGGGACGGGAGCGTTCCTGCTCCAAAACACCAAAGCGGAAATTAAAATCACAAAAGCGCTGCCCGGCAGAGTAAAAGATGCCGGTATAACCGACGCAAACAACATGGGCGCCGCCATGACCACCGCGGCGGTGGATACCATAACCCGTTATTTCAATGAAAGCGGGGAAAGTCCCGGTGATTATGACATTATCGCCACGGGGGACCTCGGCAGGGAAGGGTACGAGCTGGCTTCGGAATTGTTTGTCAAGTGCAATCTTGACATGTGCGGCAAGTTCACCGACTGCGGTATGTTAATATATGACTACGACAAACAGGACGTAAATTCGGGCGGGTCTGGATGCGGCTGCTCCGCCTGCGTGCTGGCGTCGCTTTTTATGGACAAGCTCATTAAACGGGAGATCAAAAAAATTCTGCTTGTCGGAACCGGGGCGTTGCTTTCCCCCAAGACGGTGTTGCAAAAGCAGCCGATACCGTCGGTGGCGCATCTCATAGGACTGGAAAGAGTCGTCTGAGAGCCAAGGCTCAGACAGACTCATAAGGAAAGGTATATATTAAATGCAGTATTTATACGTTTTTTTAATAGGCGGGGCTTTCTGCCTTATCGCCCAAATATTGATAGATAAAACCAAGCTGACGCCCGCGAATATTTTGGTGCTGTATGTCTGTATGGGCGTGGTGCTGACGGGTGTCGGCGTTTACGGATATATCAAGGATTTCGCCCAAGCCGGAGCGATGGTGCCGCTGACCGGATTCGGATATACACTCGCCAAGGGGGTTAAGGAAGCGGTCGGCAAGCAAGGGCTGCTCGGGGTGCTTACGGGCGGGTTAACCGCCACCGCCGCGGGAATCGCCGCCGCGACGTCTTTCGCGGTTGTCTGGGCATTAATATTCAAGTCGAGGGATAAAAACAGATAATTTTTTATCTTTAAAGTTAACAAAGCGTACGATTGTAGTTGCTTTTGAGTTTATTAACGCTGGTTGATAATTAACAAGTTGTGAAAAAAATATTGACTTCTCAGCCCTTATGTGCTATTCTGCTGACTGTAAAGGTATAATCTTAAGAAAATCTTAATAAATTCATATATAAACCCCGTGGAAAGGAATGGTCATAAACATGGCTGTTGCCGAACAAAATAAACCGCAAGCAAACGCCGAAAATCAAAAATCCGTTAAGCCCAAGCGCCGCCGCGGCGACCGCAGGGACGCTACCCTTGTCAGGGAGCTTGACGGTATGCATGCACTCATGCCCTACATACTCCCAAAACGCGCAGACAACGAAGCGGTGCTCAACGAAACGCTGGATTTGACGGCTGTCAAAACATATTTGGACCAAAAAAACGTCGGCGCGGATTTTAAATATACGATTTTTCATTTCGTATGCGCGGCTGTCGCCAAGACCATACAGATGCGCCCGTATTTAAACCGTTTTTACGCCGGTCATCGGCTTTATCAACGAAACGACATATCCTTTTCTTTCGTGGTCAAAAAAAAGTTCGCTGACGATTCGAGCGAAACACTGGTCATAATGAAATACGATCCGGAAAGCGATGTTTCGCCGCTCGAACAGTTCAATTCCAAAGTCAAGGAGATCGTGACAAAAGTCCGCAAAACCGAGGAAAAATCGGGTACAATGGATAAAATCGGTTTCCTGGCGAAAATACCGCGCCCGGTGATGCGGATACTCATGCGCATAATGAACAGCTTGGATTACCGCGATAAAATGCCGCAGGCGGTGGTTAACGACGACCCGTATTACGTCACGGTTTTTATAACTAACCTGGGCAGCATAAATATGCACGCCAACTACCACCATCTCGTCAACTGGGGCACCAACTCTTTCTTCTGTGTCGTCAATTCCATAAAGAAACGCCCGTTTTTCAACGACGACGGCACCTATGAAATGAAAGATTCCATCGATTTGGGGCTTACCATAGACGAAAGGATCGCCGACGGCGTTTATTTCGCGAAAAGCCTTAAAATCATGCGCTATTTCTTCGATCATCCCGAAGATCTCGACACCCCCGCGACGGATAAAATTGATATTGATATAAGCATACATCATTGAAAAGGGGAATGAGTTATGGCAATTAAAGCGCCCTGGATTAAAAACTACGGCAATATTCCGTACGAACTGGATTACCCGGACTATTCCATGTGCGAAGCCGTCTATCGGATGGCGGATACATATCCCGAAAGCATAGCCTTAACCTACATGGGCAGGAAGATTACCTACGCCAAACTGCGTACTGCGATAGAGGAAACCGCCAAAGCGTTTTACGCTCTGGGCGTACGCGAAGGCGACCGCGTGACGATATGCCTGCCGAACGTCCCGCAGACGGTCTATTGCCTGTATGCGTTAAACCGCATAGGAGCGCTGGCATCAATGGTGCATCCGCTGTCCGCCGTGGGCGAGATAGTGTTTTATTTAAAAGAAACCGAAAGCCAATACGCCGTGACGCTCGATCTATTTTACGGCAAGTTTGACGAAGTTTTAAAGCAATACGGCGTTAAAAAGCTGATAGTCACCTCCGCCGGCGACGAGCTGGACAGGATAAAAAAGGTGGGTTTCAAGCTCACCTCCGGCAGGAAGATCGCCAAGGTCCCCGAAAGAGAGGATATTATCCGTTGGAAAGACTTTTTGGCGGGCGCAAAATCAATCTCCGGCGGGTACATAGCCGACAAAAAGGGTAAAGACGCCGCGGTCATATTGTTTTCCGGCGGCACCACGGGAGTGACCAAGGGCATTCTTCTGTCCAATCTCAATTTTAACGCCCTCGGTATGCAGACCGAAGCCATGTCGTCGTTTAAGGTGCACGGCTTGTCCATGCTCGCCGCTATGCCTATGTTCCACGGCTTCGGCTTGGGCGTCTGCGTCCACACAATACTGATGGGCGGCGGGACTTCTATACTCGTACCGCGTTTCAGTGTTAAAGAATACGCGAAGCTCATAAAAAAGAACAAACCCAACTTTATCGCCGGCGTCCCCACATTATACGAGGCGATTACCAGAAGCGAAGGGCTGGAGGGCGTAAAGCTCGACTTCTTGCGCGGAGTTTTTTCCGGCGGCGATTCGCTTTCAATAGAGTTAAAGAAAAAGTTCGATAAATTCCTCGACGACCACGGCTCGCCCGTGCATATACGCGAAGGCTACGGAACCACCGAATGCGTCACGGCCTCCTGCCTGACGCCCTACCACATGTACCGCGAAGGCTCCATCGGCTTCCCCTATCCCGACACCTATTTTACCATCTGTATCCCCGGTACGACCGAAGATGTCGATTACGGCACGGAGGGCGAAATCTGCCTTTCCGGTCCGTCGGTCATGCTGGGCTACCTGAATAAACCGGAGGAGAACGCCAACACCCTCCGCATTCACGACGACGGCCGTGTCTGGCTGCACACCGGCGACCTCGGGCTTATGGACAAGGAAGGCTTCATCTATTTCAAACAGCGTATCAAACGCATGATAATCACCAGCGGATACAACGTCTACCCCTCGCAGATCGAAAACATCGTCGACGCTCACGAAGCCGTGCTGATGTCCTGCGCGATAGGCGTCAAGGACCCGTACAAGATGCAGAAGGTCAAGGTTTTCGTCGTGTTAAAAAGCGGTTTTAAACCCTCAGACGAGCTGAAAGCGGATATATTGAATTACTGCAAGAAGCATATCGCCAAATATGCTCTGCCGTACGATATCGAGTTCCGCACCGAGCTGCCTAAAACTTTGGTGGGCAAGATAGCTTATACGGTGCTGGAAAAGGAAGAGGACGCAAAAACTTCGGTCGCCTGAGACATAAAAATAATTAAAAATTCCGGGTTCGCCCGGAATTTTATTTGGAAAATAATTTTACGGAGGTTTAAATGCCATATAAATATATTTTGTTTGACCTCGACGGCACGCTGACCGATTCCGTCGAAGGGATTATCAACTCCATGGTCTATGCCCTTGAGAAATGCAACCTTGAAATACCCGCGAGGGAGATCCTCACATCACGCGTCGGACCCCCGCTGAACGAAACCTTCCGGTTTTTCGGCGTCCCGGAGGGAGAGGAAATGAATGCGATAAACATTTACCGCGAATATTACGCCGCAAAGGGGATATATGAAAATCGGGTTTACGACGGCATACCCGAACAATTGGAAATGCTTAAAAAGAAGGGTAAAACCCTTGTGGTGGCGACGTCCAAACCGCAGCTTTTCGCACGGCGTATTATAGAAAAGTTTGAACTTTCGCGTTATTTCGACTTTGTCGCAGGATCAAACATGAACGAAACGCGGACCGCGAAAGCCGAGGTTATAACCTACGCGCTTGAATCGGTTGAAGCCAAGCCCTACGAGCGCGCTGTGATGGTCGGCGACAGGAAGCATGATATTTTAGGCGCTCGCCAAACGGGAATCGCATCCGCCGGGGTGCTTTACGGCTACGGCGGCAGGGAAGAGATCGAAAACGAAAAACCCGATATTATAATCCCGAAAGTCGGGGATATTTATCAAAAATTAATAACTGCCTGACAATTTATATGACAAAACCGCGTTTGGGACATATATTGCAATGAGGTGATTTTATGGCTTCACGCAATTATATATCCTCCCAGCTAACCAACCTGTTTGAAAATCCTCCCGACGCGGAAGCGGTTATCAAAGGTTCGCCCGCTTATGCGCGCATCAGCGGCAGAACCGAGTTTTATCAGACTCATATCGGCGTAATAGTCGTCACATACGTCACCGGGCTGCCGTTTCTTCCCGGCAAATGCGAGCCCAACATCCTCGCCATGCATATCCATAACGGTCCGGGCTGCACGGGCAACGCGACGGACCCCTTCGCCGATTCCGGGACGCATTATAACCCGGGCGAATGCGAACACCCCGCTCACGCAGGGGATATGCCGCCGCTTTTCGTCAACCGCGGCTACGCTTTTTCGATATTTTTGACCGACCGCTTCACGGTCCGCGACGTTATCGGACTACCCGTGATAATACATAGCCGTCGCGACGACTTTACCACCCAGCCTTCCGGAGATGCCGGCGATAAGATCGCCTGCGGAGTGATAACCAAAAGCTGATATTTACTTTTGCAAAGCTGTAAATTGTATAATATTCTTTTAAAAGCAAAAAATAAAACCGCAAGGGCAAAAAAGCGGCTTTATTTTTATATGAAAGGAATTATTATTTTGAAGGACAACAAAAGCCCCAAAAAAAAATCGGGCAGGAATACCGGAAAAAAACCTGTGAACGATAAAAAGAGCGGTTCGGGTTCGCCAAAGAGCGAAGTCGATAACCAGTGGACTTCCGCAACGGCGGGGTGCGCCGAAAATCCCAATGAAGGGGAACAGCAGGAAAGGCGTGACGGACCCGGCGGCGAGGACGGCTGAAGGTTTAAGGTTGAAGGTTGAAAGCTGACGGTTGAAAACTGACGGTTGTCAGCGGTCAGCGGTCAGCGGACAACGGTCAGCGGACAACGGTCAGCGGTAATCGTAATACAGTTAATATAAATAAAAAATCCGGAGGATAAATGTCCCTTCGGATTTTTCTGTTATTACCGCACCCAATAACGCCTGACAAGGCAGCCGAAGCGTTCGGAATAAACGGTGTTTTCAAGCGTGCCTCCGCAGGCTTCGATGGTCTTATACGACGCCGCGTTATCGTTGTCACAGGTGACGAGCGCTTCGTTCACGCCGATTGCTTTGAGTTTTTCGAGCGCAAGCATCAGTTGCAACTTGCCGTAACCCTTGCCGCGTTCTGTCGGGCGTACCGAATAGCCGATATGACCCCCGAAAGCGAGCAGAAACTCGTTGAGGTAATGGCGCAGGTTGACCATGCCGAGTACCCTCCGTGATGAAGTTTCGACCAGCATATACTGGCTGCCCTCGACATAATTCGATTCCGGGTCTATTCTGTTCCTGTCGGAATAAACGTCCAGATGGGCTTTCCATTCCTCTAAGGTAGAATATCTTTGGAGCCCACCGCAGCCGTTAAACTCGTCGTCGCCGTCGGCGAGCATTTCATTTTTAAAATCATATATTTCGTTTTCGTATTCCTTTGAGGGGGGTATAAGTTTTATTATACATTTTAACATCCTTTTTATTATTATTCCGTTAATCTGTTCAACCGTTTATATTGACCCTCTTGGTAGTCAATATGATTTTTTCTATAAGGTCCCTGATATAAATAAGGTCGGCTTTGATGCCCCGCGATTTTGCGAAAGCTTTTATGCGTGAAAGTACATAGTTCAGCTTTTCCGGACCGGACTTGCCCGTTGCCTCCGCGTCTGTTATTAACTGAAGCAGCATGGGATAAAGCGCCTTGCTTCTGGCAAGACGCAAGGTCGCACGCGCCGCTTTCCAAATGGAAGTCACCAGCACCATAACCGTTAAAGTTACCTCAATCATCGTCCATAAATCCATAACGCCGCCCCCTTACACATAATTTTATTCATTAACGGCGCCGATAATTCCCGCGGAGTCGGTTTGAGGGAGCAATAATATTAAAATTGAAGACTAACCGAGCAGCTTTTTCATGAGTTTGGCGTATTGCAGGCAGATATAATCGTTGTCGGAAAAGGCATATTTATCAAGGCTGCCCCTGCCGTTCGCGCAAAAATAATGCGGCAGGTCAAAAATGAGATTGAATTCCGAAAACGGCGTTTCCAGTTCAAGGGATCTCGTTATCTCGTCATAGCGTTTTATGCGGTAGCAGACATCAAAGGTCTCCGTGTCGTTTCCGAACACCGCGCCCGCTCTTTCCACACCCTCCTTGCAGGCGCTTAAATATTCGGCATAGACGGTATAAAAGTTTTCGGGGACCGTTATGGTTTCAAACCTGCCCAGACAGTCCTGGACAAACACATAGTCAATTATCGGACGCGAACTCTCGGAGTCATTTTTTATAAGTTCGCACAGGTTGTCGCCGAAACCTTTTGGGGAGTCGTTCCGCCATGCCGCGGGAGCTATCGCTATCATTAATTCGGAATCGAGTGAACGAATTATGTCCGACTGACCTTTATAAAGACGGCGGGTTAGCGAGGTTTTCGCCTGCTTTTCCTGCATGAGCCAGTAGTCG
The DNA here is from genome assembly GCA_964403645.1 of uncultured Ruminococcus sp. Classification (GTDB taxonomy): domain Bacteria; phylum Bacillota; class Clostridia; order Oscillospirales; family CAG-382; genus UBA1206. The sequence continues at coordinate 12,889 of CAYOGQ010000008.1, read as the reverse complement.
CAGGTTTCGTCAGCGAAGTAAAAACCGTAAAACGAGGGGTGCGAGCTGTATTTTTCGTACAAATTGCATATCATAACCTCCGCGTCAGCGATCACGGCGTCGATATACGCCGCTTTTTCGTCTGCGGTCCCTTTCAATTCAGAATAGGCGAGGGATTTTACCGTCGTGAGATATACGTTCATGCCGAGCTTATCCGCAGCCGAAAGCACCGCTTCGTTTAAATCATACACCCCGTGACCGGTTCCTTTGCGGTACCCCGACGCGGCAAGTTCGGCGGGAGGATCTATAAGGGTAATTTTCTTTTCGTAATCAAGGTTTTCTCCTCCGAGTATCAGAACATCCATCCCAAGCTCGCGGAATCCTTTAAGTTGTATATATGTGCGGTATTCGTCGTAATAATGATGGCTGTTATAGCCCTGTATGTAGTCTGTGAAAAAGCTGTAAAAGCCCCCGCGGATAATCGGTAAATCAACATAGTTATTTATAATCGGAAAAGTGTATTCCGGTTCCGCTACCGGGGTTTGTGAGCCGAAGACCGTAATTTCATCGAGCATGACCGTTGACGCGCCCGAAGTATATACGTTAACATTTATATAACGCGCTTCGACGGTGTAATTCCGCATCGCTTTATAAATCTTTTTTGTGTACCCGTTTTTCTTTAAACTCCCCATGTTGAAACTCATAGAAAAATCATTAAAGTTTACGCCGTCTAAGGAATATTTGACGCTGATAAACTCCGGTTCCGATATCGAAACCGATTCCATTGCGGCGGCGGAAAGATAAATTTCGGAAATGTTCTCTATTTTGCCGAGATCGAATTTGATTTGTATAAAGTCGCGGTTCATAAGCCCGTCTTTTCCCGCGCTCTCGCAGGCGATAAATCCGCCGGAAGCTAAATTGTTTCCGCCGTAAACGCCGTCTGTAAGCGTAACCCCGTCGTCGGTGTACTTTTTATATTTTTCGGGGGTTTTGCCTTCAATGGTATAAGAAATGCCTTCGGATAGCTTGACGCGCTCTGCTTTTCGCGTCCCATAACTGTGAATTGCCGTGGGACAGACCTTTTTTCCCAAAGGCGCGTATATGACGTATTTTACCGATTTCGCCAGTACGGACGGCGTAAAAACCAAGGTAAAAACACCGTCATCGCAAGTCATCTCCCCCGCGTAAAATGAATAATTATACCCGTCGTTGGAATAAAACAATTCCACGCGTTCGGGAATGACGCCGTCGACGCCGAAAGCTATCGACGAGCTTTCGACCAAAGAGGGGAAACCGAAATCGTCCTCGATATAAAAATACGGCTCTTTGCCGGCAAACAGCGTTGTCGCGTGTGTCTTGCCGTACCAGTCGCCGAAGGTTCCGTCAACGTCACTTATTATCACGTCGCAGCCTTCGCCGCTCCCGTCGGTGAGTCTGCCGCCGTTGTCCCCGTAAACCGCGCAGGCGTTTATATTGCCGTAGTTATAAAACGATCCCTCAGCCAGATCGATGCCGTAAGGCGTCGGCTCGTCGCTTGAATCGCCGGGTATCCCGGAGCTTTCCTCACCGGAGCCGCCATAAGACGATTCCGTAGGCAATCCGCTCTTGCCGCAGGCTAAAAACGGCAGCGCGAACGCCGAAAACAACAGTAAAATTATAGCTTTTTTCATATTAATAAAAATCCTCTTTAAATATTTAATTGATTATATATTATTAAACGACGCGTGTCAATCGTTGATTATCAAATATGTAAAATTAACCAAATGCTATTGCATATCGCATCAAGGCGTGTTATCCTTATTTTAGAAATTAAAAATTATTTCAAACCGCAACCTTTTGGATTTTTTTCGAGTGTATTGTACGGAGGGCGACGTGAAAGGGCAAAAATTTGATCGAAAGGCAGGCGCATACTTGTGTTCTGTTTTATTTCCCAATATCGAGGGCGATAGACATGGGTGTTGATATGGCCGAAACCAAGGGAGCTTTTGTCGAAAAGTATGCGGGCATGGTTTACAAAACCGCGTTTTCCTATCTTTCCAACCGAGAGGACGCCGAGGATGTCATGCAGGAAGTCTTCATCCGCTTTATAAAGCGCGATTATAAATTCAACGATGAAGAACATGAAAAAGCGTGGTTCCTGCGCGTGACCATCAATTGCAGCAAAACAGCTCTCGCGTTGAGAAAAAAGAAACGCGAAACGGAAGTCTGCGCGGCGGCGGAGCGTCAATCGGCGGAAACGGCCAAGGGCGATTATTCGGACTTATTTAAAGAAGTCATGAAGTTAACCCCGAAGCAGCGCGTTTGTATCCATTTGTTCTATTACGAAAATTATTCGGTCGGCGAAATATCCCGTATCACCGGCTTTTTGCCTTCCACGGTCAAATCGCATTTGAAACGAGCCAGAGACACTTTAAAAATCAAATTGAAAGGGGTTTATGAGGATGAGTATTTGGAAGAATTATAAGGACGACATGAACGGACAGCTTCCTTCGGAAAAAGCCAAGACTTTGTGTAAAGCCGAAGCGGAAAAAGGTTTCAGGAAAACCAAAATTAATTTATTTGGTAAGCGCGTACCCGCGTTCGCCTGCGCGATGGCGTTGGTTATCGCCGTATCGCTGACGCTTTCGTTTGTGTTCGGCGCGGGAGGTATCCCGTCGGTCAAGGGCAAGGACGCAGTCAGGCAGGCCGCCAATTATGCCGAGCTTTATAACGAGCTGAACGCCAAATTGAACCGGTCCGGCCATTACGCTTCTGACGGCGAAAAAGAGTATGTCGCCGTACCGACAACGGACAACGCCGCGCCGAAAGAATCGACCGCAGGCAGCTCGGAAGGCAGGGATGATTATTCTGATACCAATCTGCAGGTAGCGGGGGTTCAGGAAGCCGATATCGTCAAAACCGACGGCGATTATATATACGCCGTTTCCGGCGCTTATATCTATATCGTAAAAGCCGATAACGGCACGCTTACGCTTGTTTCTAAAATAGATACAAATAAAATTAACGTTAACGAAAAAAATGAATATGATTATATCTATTCATATGCCCGCGATATCTATGTCACCCCGACAAGACTTATCGTGTTGCGTGATTTTTCCGCTTATCGGTATGATAAAAGCGATTATTCCGGGGCAGCCAATGACGACGGCGTTAACTACGACAGCGGGGACAAAGGCTATGACACTACGGGCGTTGAACCCGCAACCGGAACGACACAACCCGTGCCGAGCGACGCAAGCTACGTAAGCGAAGCAAGCGGCGCAAGCTACGGTCAAACCGAACCCGGGTATATCGGAAAAACCGAAGAAACTACCCCCACGGTGATCGCCCCGGATTATTATTACAGATACAGTTATTATAATTCCGGCCGCGTCTGCGCCGATATTTACGATATAACGGATAAAAACAATCCGGAATTTATCACCACAATCGGTCAGGACGGCTATGCCGTGACCACACGCATGGTCGGCGGCACCCTCTATCTTGTTTCGCAGCACTATATCTACGGCGATATCGACAAGGATGATCCGCGCACATTTGTTCCTTCGACCTATAAAAACGAAGAAAATTCTCTTGTGGAACCGGCGTATATCACCCTGTGCCCGGTATATAACAGCATGACCTATATAGTCGTCAGCGGCATAGATACCGAAAAAGGCGAAATTATCTCCACAGCGGCTTCGGTGGGCAGCGTTTCGGCGGTTTACTCGAACGCCGAAAACCTGTATATCGCCGGTTACGACTCGGAAACGCTGACCGTGGGCAACCAAACCACTTATACCGCAAAAACATTGATCCAGCGTTTTACGCTCGACGGCGGCAACGTGGCTTTCGCCGATTCCGGTACGGTGAACGGAACCGTGCTCAACCAGTTTTCTCTGGACGAATACAAGGGTTATCTGAGAATTGTTACCTCCGTCAACAGCTACACTTATACCTCCGATAACGCAAAATACGACGGTCGCGCCACCGACGTTACGATATCCTCGGTTTCGGGCGGGCAGTCCAATTCGGTTTTCGTATTGAACCGCGACCTTGAGGTCGTGGGGAAGATCGAGGGGCTCGCGGACGACGAAAGGGTCTATTCGGTACGTTTTGACGGCGATACAGGTTATTTCGTGACTTTCAGGCAAACGGACCCGCTTTTTACCGTTGATTTTTTCGACCCCGAAAACCCCAAAATTTTATCTGCGCTAAAAATCCCCGGCTTTTCCAATTACCTCCACGCTTTTGATGACGGGCTGCTTTTCGGGTTGGGTATGGACGCGGACGAAAAAGGCTCCGTGGGCTTCCTCAAGCTTTCCATGTTCGACGTTTCCGACCCCGCGAATGTGAGCGAGGCGCATAAACTGGTTATTGATAAAGTCTATTATTCATCGGCGTCGTATAATCATAAAGCGATCCTTATAAACAGCGAAAAGAACCTGATCGCATTCCCCACCGAAAACGCTTATATGATATACTCATATGACCGCGAAAACGGCTTCGAGCTGCAAAAATCCATCACCTTTTCCAAAGACGGCGGCAATGGCGATAAAAATGCCGAGTACTATTGGTATTACAGCGAAATGCGAGGGCTGTATATAGGCGACTATATGTATATAGTGATGTGCGGTTCGAACAATATCGGAGGCGCCATAGTATCGTACGATATGTGTGAAGGTGATTATAATTTAACGGCGAGCGTTGAGTTGAAATAAATATAACCGCACACTTATAAAAATGGCGCTTTGTCAATAGTTGGGGTGAACCCGTAAACAGAAATTCAGGCAGTGGCAGTCAGGTCGCTGTCTGAATTTCTTTTTGATGATAAAACATACGATTGGACCTCTTCTTTTTTACGGTAATAACGTTAACCGAAGAAAATAATATTTGTTGTAAAGCGGAATCCGAAATAAATTTAATGCCAGTGAAAATGTAAATAATTTTATTACTCTTTTTTAACCCATTTTAAAAACCTTAATAAAAACGCTTGACAAAAAAGGAAACATATGGTATAACGGGTTATAAAAGTCTTATTATGGATGTCAATACCTTTTGTATCATTAAACAAAATGTAGTTGAAGGCGTGATGATTGTAATAGATATAGATGCAAACTATCACGCCTTCTTTCCATTGTCAAAGTTTAGTAATACTTATATAATTACAATAAATAGTTGGTAATGAATGTCATAAATAATTTCAAGGAGGAGTATATGAAAATAAAACATAAGTTAATTTCATTCCTAATTTTATCATCAGTTTTACTTGCGTCATGTTCGGTTGCACCAAATGATGTTTCTTATGTTTCAAGCTGCGAAAGCGAAGCGTATGGTTCCGGGGAATCAAGTACATCCTTTTCGGATAACAATTCCGACGAAGTAACGGTTTACGAATTTAAAGACCAAAACGTCGTCGGCTTTTCTTTTCCCATCGAATTTTATACTTCTAAAACAAAAGAAGAACTAGTAGCATCCTCACGTGAATATCGCATCAATGATTACTATCCGGAAGATTTATATATTGATACTCCGTTAAGGATATTGTTTTTCGGAAATCAACTTGCATATAACAAATTAACAGGTCAGATAACAAACGCATGTACCGACCCTCTTTGCAACCATGCCGATAGCTGTCTCTACACCCCGTATTATAGAATAAAGGTTGGTAAGGAACACCTTTATTGTGAAAGCACTGATTATTTATCCATTCCCGGGAAAAGCAGCGGTATAATATATATTTCGGATCTTTTCGGAAACAATGTTTCAATACTTAATATTGAAAAAGGTGCCAAGTTATGGGGAGAAACTTATGACGGCAGGCTTGTCTGGTATTTAATTTCATATCCGGCAAATACCGGGGAAATGTCTTATGAGGAGATTCAAAAGAAAACCATATATACTTATTATCTGTATGATTATTCAACCGATAATAGCTATACCTTTGTCAGTTTTTCCTCATACAACGCATGTTGGTATATGTATGTTAACGGTTTTATTTACAAGGATGGACAAAATGTTAATATTGTAAATCTTGATACAGGTGAAATATCTGTTTTATTGGAGGA
>CAYOGQ010000008.1:0-6853 GCA_964403645.1 uncultured Ruminococcus sp. | reverse complement strand
ACGAAAGATATAGAATTTGATCGATTGGCATGGAGAAACCAGCCGGAAGGGGTAATATATAAAGGAATATTAGATGAGAAATATCTTGAAAACTGGAAAGATAATGAAGATGTTTACTCAACCCTTAAGGCTTTAAATCCACTTGCGGGCAGGATATTTCGTATTGATGAAAACGGAACCGAATTTGTATTAAGCGTTACTACAGACGGAATACCCGATCTTGTATTAAGTATATACGCGGACGACGCCGTGTTATGCTTCAGTGCAATACCGTACGAAGAATATCAAAAGAAATATATGAATAATGAATATTTTTGCATTTATGACCTTGAAGGAAAAAAATTGCTTAAAATATTAATACCCCAGCGACAGTAGTTAAAGTTATCGATAAAATTCATTTTAAGGAAGGTGTGACCCTGTGTTTAATTCTGTTATATAAAACACAGTAAAATAATGCTTGCAATAAACAACGTTTCAAAGTTTTACGGAAAAGTAAAAGCGCTTATAAATTTCAACGAAGAACTCGGAAACGGAATTTATGCTTTACTTGGTCCTAACGGCAGCGGCAAATCGACGCTGATGAATATAATAGTCGATATATTAAAACCCGATTCCGGTAACGTCATTCTCGACGGCGAGGATACCGTTAAAATGGGTACGCGTTTTCGCGCGTCTCTCGGATATATGCCTCAAAATCCGGGATTATATCCTTCATTTTCGGTTATCTCCTTCATGCGTTATATGGCGGTACTGAAAGATATACCTAAAAAAGACAGGGAACAACAGATAAAAGAAATACTTAACGAAGTTGAGCTTTATGACGACCGAAAGCGGAGAATTTCAACGCTGTCAGGCGGTATGAAACAGCGCCTTGCACTTGCATGTGCCGTGCTCGGAAATCCGCGTCTGATAATATTGGACGAGCCTACAGCCGGACTCGACCCACGTCAGCGTATAAATATTAAAAATTACATATCGCGCATAGCGATAAACAAGACTATAATAATCGCTACACACCTTGTACAGGATATCGAGTATATTGCAAGCCGTGTAATAATATTGAAAAAGGGGGTTAAAATCGAATCTTTACCGCCTGCGGAACTACTTAAAAAGATAGAAAGCAAAGTGTGGAACACGGAAACAACAGAAGAAAATATAGCATTTTTCAGGGAACACTTTAAGCTCACGGCCATTCAAAATTCCGGAAACGGTGTTATTCTCCGCATTATAGCCGATTCCCGCCCTTCGGAAAACGCCATTAATGTTCATCCTTCACTCGAAGATTATTATTTTAATGAATTCGGAGCTTTGCCACAGGAGGGTGAAAATAAATGACCGTATTTTACGAATTCAAGCGGTTGATTTTCATGCGCTATATAACGGCTTCCTTCATATTGCTGCTTATTATTCAAACGGCGCTTTCTTTTTTCTTTTTTTCTGAAAACAGCAATAAATCGCTTGATGACGATATTGAAAGAATATTCAACGAATATACCGAATCACCGGAAACAATAGATTCATATTATGCTTATCTAAATGAATTCAGCGAGCAGCGTAAAATTATAATGGATGAAGCTCTAAAAAACGGAGATTTTGAATTCGTTCCTCCGGATTTTCCCAAAACGCTTGGGATTTCATCCAGCGTAAATGATTTTACTCTGTTGAATGAATTTTTAAAAGATATGCTTATTTGAACAATGGATTTTCCGAAATATTAAAAAAAGTGATTATTGATTGTAACGCCAATATCGCGGAATATGAAGCCGGCGGAGTAAGCAGGAATTCTTTTGAATATATATACCAGATTAACGTGCGCAATATATACTACGGCAATTTACATACTTCAATTAGCGGTATATATCCCCGGGGATGGGATATATATTTTAAAAACAGCACACCGGCCCTCTTTTTGCTTCTGTTTTTAATAGTATTTGCCCCCGCCGTATATATCGGAGCAGAAAAGTCAAAAAGTGTTATATTTCCCACGGTAAACGGAAGAATAAAAACATCGGTTTCACGTTTCTGCGCTTACTTTATTTTAATCTCTTTATTCGTAATTTCCGTCAATCTTATAAACCTGCTTATCTGTGAAATGGTTTGCGGTCTTTCACCTGCAAATACATTAATACAATCATTCGAATTGTTTTCGCTTTCACCTCTTGTTATGAAAGCGGGTGTTCTTTTTATCATTGAAACGGCAGTTCGCATAGGTGTTTGCGTTGTTTTCGGAGCTTTTTGCCTTTTAATAACTATGTGTCTTAATTCGTATTCCGTTGTTTTTATAATACCGCTTGTGTTCGTCGGAATAAATTATTATATCTACACATCTCAAATAATCGGAAGATTCGGATTTTTTCAGAATACAAATATGTATGCCCTTCTTGACAGTAAACTACTATTCGGCAAATATAACGTCATAAAACTATCAGGCAGACTTTTTGAACAATATTCATTTGTTTTATATTTATACCTTGCTATTTTTATAATATGTCTTACAGTTATATTACTGCTGACCCTGAGGCGGAAAGAAAGCCGTAACGTGTTTAAAAATAAAATAATAAAGTCAATACCGCGTTTCCCCGCATTTACTTTAAAGTCAAACAGCCTTTTTGGATTTGAGCTGAGAAAATCTCTATTCTCTTCACGAATGTTGATAATAACATTGATTTTTCTTTGCTTTGGGTTATTCGTTGTATCGTCAAAGTATACGGACACCAAAAGCCAATATGATGTCTTATATAAAACTTATGCTCTTCGCCTTGACGGAAAATGGACACAGGAAAAAAGCGATTATATTAATTCGCAGCGTGAATGGATAAATTATATATTAAGTAAAAAAAATGAAACGGAAGAGTCATTCAAAAATAATGAAATAAGCTACGACGATTATAAAGCATATATTAATTATTATTTAGAAGCGTTCGCAAAAGACAAACCGCTTTTAGCTGTTGAAGCTCAGGAACAATATATACTGGCAAAAGCCGCCGAAGGGAAAGATATATGGTTCGTATATGAAACGGGTTATAACAAGTTGTTTTTCGGGGAGGTTGACTTAATTTTATTCTTGCTTGTTATAACGGCGTGCGCCCCGGTGTTCGCCGACGAATACCGTTTGGATTTCGATGTCCAGCTAAGGTGCACAGTAAAGGGAAGAGGATCTACCTTCGTTATAAAATATATATATAACAATTTTTACTTTTATAGTATTTCTCGCGTTTAGTGTTATTGATGCATTGTATTTACTTGAAAATTACGATTTTTCATCATTATCCGCACCCGCGGCAAGCATACCTGCTTTAAATTTTTTTAATGTTAATCTTGGAACGCTCGCAGTAATATTCTACATTTTAATATTGATAGGGTACATATTTACCGCATACCTTACGCTTTCTATTTCTCAGTTGACAAGAAGAACAACGTCTGCCATGGTGATAATCAGTATAATTTACCTTATACCTTACACGTTAAAGGATATTTTACCGTTCTTGAGTAAAATAGACCTGACGAATACTCTTTCGCCTTTTGAACATTCAAATGCGATGTGGTTGTATTTATATGCTTTTCCTATAATTTTAATCTCGGTATATATTTCATACCGTAAGTATGTTGCAGGAAGAATTTTGTAACCGTCAAATAACCCGTCGCCTACCATAATAATACCTGCTGTGCAATAATAATTCCAAAAAAAACTCGGAAAACTTACGCACTGGACGCAGGAGATGTAAAAAATTGAGGTTCTTTTTCAATAGTTGGGGTGAACCCGTAAACAGAAATTAAAGTCTAAAAAACAACGAAACCCGGCGCGATCACATTCGCGCCGGGTTTCGTTATAATTCCGTACTCGTATTTTTTGCGTTTATGTTTCTCTCATCAACTGAAACGATTTATAAAGGTTAAGCGAACCGTAGCCCCAGCGGTTGTTGGGAAAAGTCATGCCCTCGTTGCGGTCGCAGCCGCGTATCAGGTAGGCGCGTATCTGGTAGGTGCTTAAAGAAGCATCGTTGCCCTTAATAATCCCCCATTGCAGCATGAGCGCGGCGGCACCCGTGGTGATTGCCGCCGCCACGCTGGTGCCGTCCATAACACCAAGCCCGGAAGGGTAATAACCGCTGATGTTGACCGCCGGAGCGACAAGGTCGGGGGAGAGCTGCCCGGTGCGCGTGGGACCCCAAGAAGATTGGGAATAAAGGCTGTCGGTCCTGTAATTATACCCCCCGCAGATAATAGCGCCGTCCATAGTCCCCGGTACGGTTATGGTGTAATTGGGATTGGCGGAGAGAAATTCGACGACGGGGCTTATAAATCCGGTCATAGGCAGCCACGAGTGTAATCTCCCGTCGAGTATCAGATCACCGTAAACGGTAATCATCCATATACCCGGAGTTGCGTTTATGATTTTTATGGCGGTCAACTGCCCCCCCGTGCCCTCGATAGGGAAAAAATATGATATTCTGACCGCTGACTCCTCAAGCAACAAGCTTTTAAAGGTTGTACTCCCCGATTGCGCCGGCACCCGCAGAACAAGTTCGCCGGTAGGCGAACGAACCGAAACCGAAACTCTGTCAGAAACCCCGGTCCAGATGGAAAGGAAAATGTCCCCCGCCTGTTGACCCGCTTTTACATCGATGCTGTATGTCTGCCCCGCGCTTTCGATGACGCCTTCGGTATGGTGCCGCGCCTGGCTTTCGTTACCCGCCGCCACACACAGGCATACCCCGGCGAGACTCGCCACGCTGTTTAAGTATTCCTCAAAAATTGAATAAGCGTCGTGACTGCCGAAGTTGGAACCCAACCCCAAGCATATCGCAACCGGGCGGCCGAGCTCCTGCGCTCTTTCCAGAATGTATTCGATACCCAATATGATTGAATTGGATTCAAAGGCGTTTTCCTGTGTTTCCGGGACGGAAAACAAATTCAGATAATAAGGCCTCGCCTTGCGCAGTTTGACCGCGATGATGTCCGCGTCGGGAGCCGCTCCCACAAAATCCCCCACCTCCCGCCCCGCGGCGATGGAAGCCAAAAATGTTCCGTGCCCGACAGTATCCGTTTCGGGGACGATTGACCGGGGAGCTTCGCTCACAAGCGCGGCGTTTAGCTGCTCGTTGGTGTATTCGGTGCCTAAGTAATAACCCGGCGGGGGCGGCCCCTCCACGGTTTGGTCGTACAAATATAAAATTTTACTCGTTCCGTCTTCGTATTTGAAAACGTCGAGGGTATAGTCGATGCCGGTGTCCACGATACCTACGATTACGCCCTGCCCGCGCAGGTCGAGGAAAGGTTGGCGGTGCACCTGAAGTATGCCGCTCGATTCGAGACTGGCTCTGTCGAGGAGCCCCAAAACTATGGAAATGCTGCTTATCACACTGGAGCCGAGCGATTTGCTGAACTCGTTGAAAACATCCTCTTTGGCGTAAACAATAAGGTAGCGCCCGCGTATATCCAAAGCCACGGCAATTTCATAATTTTTTATAAGCGATTCGGTAAATTCGTTTCGTCGGATAATAAAATCAACAGTACTGGGATTGTATATCAACTCCTGTAACAATGCCTGGTTACGTTCGTTATCGACTATATCGTCCATAATAATACCCTCCTTATTGTTGAGTGGATTCCACGAGGTCATCCATGGTATTGTGAATATTCATCACTCCGTAACCCCAGGCGGGATTCGGGAAAGTGATGGGAAAATCTCTCGTGGCGTTCCGGCAGAGGAACGCTTTCACGCGCTGCCCGTATAAAAAAGCATCGTTGTTACGCACCTGACCCCACTCCATCATCAGCGCGGATGCGCCGGTGACGAACGGGGCGGCGATGCTCGTACCGGTGAAGCTGTCGTAACCTCCGCCGGTCGCGGTGGAGATTATATCCACCGAGGGAGCGATCAAATCGGGTTTTTGACCGAAGGTCATATAGTTGAAACCCATGCCCGAAAAGAACGCGCTGGTGTTTTGTGCCACCGAATACCCGCCCACCCCGATAACGCTGTAAGCCGTGGCGGGGATGGTAATGGTGTTCATCGGGTCGGGGACAAGAAAAGACGTCCGTTCCGTCACCATGTCGGTCATGGGAAGCCAAAGGTTGACGCTGCCGTCCACGACTTTTACCCCGGTAAAAACCAGCTTCCAGATTTCCTGCCGTATCGGCTCGGTCACGCCTTCGAGCGTTATGTAAATTTCCTGGTTGATATTATAATGGTTGGGCTGACCGTACAGCATGGTGACTCTTACATTGTCCAAAACCAGTCGTATCAGACGATTGACCGGAGATATGGCGCCCGACGAACTGCCGGACGGCGCGATAATTTCAACCTGAAACGTATCGGCAAAATTTTTCCAGCAGGTTATGTAAAATTGGCGTATGTTTTCGCCTATCGCAAAATCCACTTCCAACTTTTTACCCTGAACGACTTTTCCGCTGTAATGGTGCCCGGAGCTCCTTTCGTTTCCGGCGGCGACGCATATGACGTTTTTCCAGCGCTGCGACGCGGAATTGAGGTAGGTCTCGAACAGCGAGCTGCCGTTGTGCGCCCCGTCATTGGTGCCGTAGCTGATGTTGATGGCTATTGATCTTTCCAGTCCCTCGGCGATATCGAGACAAAATTTCACGCCGCGCATTATTTCGGTGCTTTTGGAAAAACCGGGAGCGGGTTTACCGGACAGCTTGACGATTATCAGCTCCGCCAACGGAGCCGCTCCCGTGAATTCGCCGTTGCTGGTAACACCGTTGCCGGCGGCTACACCCGTCACCGCCGTACCGTGACCTATGATATCCTGTTCCGGGACGACTGAAAGAGGATTTTCGCTTGTGAGCGCTCTGTTGATGTCTTCATTGGTATATAAATGCCCGCTTCGGA
>CAYOGQ010000007.1:0-30745 GCA_964403645.1 uncultured Ruminococcus sp. | reverse complement strand
AGAAGAAGGGAGATACTGAGCTGGGCGTATTCGGCACCGGGCAGATATATTATCGAGGACGATTACGACAGCGAGTTCCGTTTTGCCGGGAAGCCGCTGCCCACCTTGGAAAGCGCGGACGATCGAGGCAGGGTCATTTACATGAACACCTTTTCCAAAACCATATCGCCTTCGCTCCGCGTCGGTTATATGGTTTTGCCCGAAGGGCTTGTCGAAAGCTACAACGCTTCGCTCGGCTTTTATTCCTGCGCCGTTTCGGGTATCGAGCAATACGCGCTGGCGGAATTCATTAACGGCGGTTTTTTTGAAAGACATATCAACCGCATGAGGAAAACCTATAAGGCCGCCCGCGACGACGCCATCCGCGCCATAAGGGAAAGCGCTCTTGGCTCCAAGGCCGCCATACTTGAAGAAAACGCTGGCTTGCATTTTATAATAAAGCTTAAAACAGATTTGCCGGACGGGGAAATTATCAGCCGGGCGGCGGCGCGCGGGATTAACATATCCTCCCTTTCGCAGTACAGCCACGGGAGCGGAAACTCGGATAGTTCGATGTTTATCATCAATTATTCCGGTATAGACATAAATTCCGTGGCAAAGGCGGCTGATATTTTAGCGGAAATTATCGGATGATAATTATTTTGTTGTAAATATCATTTTTATATGATATACTTCGGTATGGCGACGAAAAGGGGTTATGCATTATGGAAATCCGACGATTTTCCAAAACCGACAGCGTGGACGATGTGAGCCGGGTTTACGCCGAAAGCTGGAAGTCGGCTTATAAAGGTATAGTGCCGCAGGATTATCTCGACAATATCGACGAAAAGCGTTGGTCGGGCTTTTTATCCGCCGAGCTTTCAAGGCTTTGGCTAGCAAGCGACGGGGAACGCATCGTGGGTACTTCCACCTACTCGCCCGCGAGAGATAAAAAATTCGGCGGCTGGGGCGAGATTATTTCGATCTATCTGCTGCCGCAGTATGCCCGCAGGGGGATCGGTACAAAGCTGCTTAAAGCGTCGATGGATTCTCTTTTTTTAATGAGATATAAAAAAATCTACCTTTGGGTGCTGGAAGAAAACTATACCGCCCGCGACTTTTACACTAAAAGCGGCTTTTACCCCAACGGGGACACGAGGGAGATAGTGATAGGCGGAAAAAGGCTTGCGGAGATTCGATTAATTTATGAAAAAACCAATTAATAAAACCGGCGCAACATACGCGCCGGTTTTAATTCTTATTTTATGTCAGGTTAACTTCGCACAATTAATTCTTTTGTTCCTTAAAAAAGGTTATGGTTTTTTCCATATCCGCCTGTGCGGTGGGGGCGACGGTTTCCCATTTGGAAATGAACGCCGTATTGGCCGCGCCGGAGAACTGGTTGAAGAAGGAGTTAAGTTTACCCCAGTCATAAACGAGCGCGAGGTCGAAGCATCTCGTTTTCAGGATAAGGTCTATCATGTCGGAGTCTTCCGATTGGTCGGCGCGTTTGATTTTAAGGGTGGTCTCTATATACGCTTTGGTGAGCGACCGCTGGCCGAGATATCCCATGGCTTCCATTGCCGCGCAGACGGTGTCGAGCCTTTCTTCCGAAACGGAAATGGGAATGCCCACGCAGGAGAAGTGGAGCGGCGCTGCCGCGTTGTAATAGTTGTCCTGTGAGGAAGACGCTTTGGGCATGGGCAACACGCCGATGGTCGCGGTGCTTTCGGTGTTGTTGAGAATGGTGGTCAGAGCCGAAAGTTTGACGTTATAAAAGGCGATCCTGCCGTCGGCGAACATATTCTCCGCGACGCCGTAATAACCCTCCACGCCGAACCTTTCCATAAATTTGGAATAGGTGGCGTCGTTCATATAACCCACGAGCTTGTCAAACAGGGTGACGGCTGTTTCGCTCGCTACGTCCAAGCTCGGATTTCCTTCCGCGTCCTTTTGCGCCATGCGGTAACCCCCCGCCGCCATCATAATTTGAAGGCAGCCGATATCGCCCACGTAGCCCCAGGTGTCGTCCAAGGTCATTGTGGTTCCGCCGGAGGTGAGGGCGGCGCACTTTTTGGCTATGGCGAACATGGTGTCATAGGTCCAGTCGCTGTCGCCGACGATTTTATAAAGGCTGCGGTCTTCATAGTCGGCGTAAACGAGGTTGCTTTCCATCAGGTTCTTGTTAAAAAGGACGCAGTAGGTATATTCGTCGTCGGTGATAAGTATATCGCCCGCCGCGTAATAGATTTCGTCGTATAACGATAGCGCGTCGTTGACGCCCTGATCCCACCAGGAATGGTTGATATCGAGGTATTCAGACAAGCCGTTAAGGGGGTAAAGGTATCCGCCGCCCGCCAAAGACGCCATCGTGGTGAGCCCGTCGCAAACAATGTCATAGTCTTCGGTGTTGGCGACAATCATGTTTATAACCGCTTTGTCGATGAAGTAATCGTCCGGTCCGCCGGCGAGATATTTGATCGTTATGCCGTAATTTTCATACAGCCAGCTGTTGCGTTCGTTCACCGCGTCGTTTATGGAATCTCCGACTATTTCATCGTCGTATTCCCATTGCAGGCGGGAATAGTAATGCGCTCCTTCCCTTTTGCCGAATATGGTAACGGTGTCGTCGAAACGTTTGTCGAGAATATCGTATTCCGATTATTCCACGGACGATTCGACGGAGGATTCAGCCGTTGATTCTTCTTCGTTTTGGGAAGTCTGCGATGCCGCCGCAGAGCTTTCTTCTTTTTCTCCGCTCTCGCTGCAAGCGGCGAACGCCGAAACAAGGCATATGATAATTAACAAAGCCGTGATCCTTTTTTTCATAGGTGTAACCGTGCCTTTCCATGGCGGCAGAGCCGCCAATATCATTGTTATAAACGTTTATAAACCCGCTTTGTTTAAGGTTTAATACGGGAATATATTAACACTTCACAAATGATTTTGCAACAGTTAAATTCCTTTTTTTGTTGACAAATATATTTTTTGGCGTTATACTAATCCCATTATAAAATTAAAAATTTCGCAAAAAGCTTTATATATGGTTTTTGTGAAATATTCAGCAAGGTTACAGATAAGAATTAATATAATGATTTAATCGTTCCGACGTTAAAATGAAAAGGAATGGTCACAAAAATGAATATTTTTAAAAAGGAGCGCAAGGAAGAGCTGGAATTGCGGGACGATCCGTTTTATTATTACAAGCAGGTGGCTTTTATATCGCTTGTGCTCGGAATATTGGTTATCGTCCCGTTTATGTTACGGGAACTTTTCGATACCGGGAGCTGTATTTTCCTGTATTACGGCGACTACAACGTCCAGCAGGTGCCCTTTTACCGCCATTGTGTGGAGATGGTGCATCAAGGCAACGTGGGTTGGGACTGGAACACCGATCTCGGCAGCAATTTTATAGGCAGTTATTCCTATTATATGCTCGGTTCGCCGTTTTTTTGGGTGATGTGCCTTTTTCCCTCGTCCTGGACCCCCTACCTCATGGGACCCATG
This sequence comes from uncultured Ruminococcus sp., assembly GCA_964403645.1. Classification (GTDB taxonomy): domain Bacteria; phylum Bacillota; class Clostridia; order Oscillospirales; family CAG-382; genus UBA1206. The sequence continues at coordinate 27,259 of CAYOGQ010000007.1, read as the reverse complement.
TATGTGGTAAAATTCGTCGCCGCGGCGCTCATTTCTTACGCCTTTTTCAAGCGTTTTGTTAAAAATAAGAATTACGCGGTTATCGGGGCGCTGTTGTACTCGTTCTGCGGGTTCCAGATATATAACGTCTTTTTCAACCAGTTTCAAGAGGTCGTGGCGCTCTTTCCGCTGCTTTTGATAGGGATGGAGGAATTGGTGCAAAACAACCGCAAGGGTGTTTTCGCACTCGCCGTCGCTGTCAACTGCATGTGCAATTATTTTATGTTCTACGGTCAGGTCGTTTTTTGCCTGCTGTACTTTTTCGCGCGGTGCCTGCAAAAATCCTACCGTATCACGTTGAAAAAACTGCTGCTTTTGGCGTTCGAAGCGGTTTGCGGCGTCATGCTCGGCGCGGTGCTGTTTTTGCCCGCCTGTTTGGGGGTGCTGGGAAACTACCGGCTCTCCTACGAGTTCAAGGACACAAAGAGCATGCTCATATATTTAAAAGGCAACAAGACGTATATCGAAAGGTACGGGCACATATTGCAATCGTTCTTCTTCCCGCCCGACATCCCTTCGCGGGTGAATTTCTTCTACGGTCACACCGCGCGGTGGTCGTCCAACGCGGCATGGCTGCCGGTGTTCGGGCTTTCGGGAGCGATCGCCTATATCAAGGCGCGGAAGCACTCCACCTTAGGCTGGCTTATTGTCGTGCTGATGGGTTTTTCCCTTGTGCCGATACTCAACTCCTCGTTTTATAACTTCAATTCCAACTATTACGCGCGCTGGATATATATGTTGGTGCTCGTCGCCGTCATCGCGACGATCATCGCCCTCGACGACGACCGTATCAAATGGAATTTCGGCATCGTCGCCAACACGGCGGCTTGCGTCGCCATCGCCACTTATTCCGGGCTTAGGTGGTACAAATGGAGCTCCGAAGACAGGAGCCAGCTCACCTACTCGCTCGGCGGCGAACCTTTCACCGCCCGGTTATGGATATCGGTGTCGATAGCGCTCGTCTGCATGGCGGGGCTGTTCTTCGTGATAAAGCGGTACCGTAAAACCCGGTATTTTGACAACATAATACTCGGCTTTGTCTGCACTACAATCGTGGTTTACGGAGTGGTGCATATCTACTGCGGCAGCGAGCACAGCGACAACAGAGCAAGGCTTATAAAGGAATCAATCGCAGGCGACGTCGTTATCGACGACGACGATTTTTACCGGATCGACTTTTTCCGGCTGGACAAAGGCTCCGCGACCAAGCTGATGAAAAACGGAGATAAAACCGAAGCCAAGCTTTCCTACACCAGCGTTTTCGACAACCTGGGCATATCGTGGGAGATCCCCTCGGTGGAATGCTTCCATTCAGTGGTGCCGCCCTCCGTCATGGACTTTTACGAAACCATGGGCGTCACGAGAAACGTAGCGAGCCGCGCCGACTACGCCAAATACGGGCTTTTGGGTTTTCTTTCGGTTAAATATTCCTTTATCCGCTCGGCGTCCGCATACAAGCATGTCACTTCCGCGGAGGATCCTTATTTCGGTGACAAAAACTATACCTATACCTATGACGGGTTGTCTTTTGATTATTTCGACACCCAAACCAACTATGATATTTTCATAAATAACTATTATATAAAACCCGGCTTTTACTATGAGTATTTCATGACCGAAAGCCAGTTTGAAAAAGTGGGAAAAAGCCTTCGTCACACGCTTTTGTGCAAATACCTCGTGATCCCGGACGCCGAGCGAGATTACTACGCGCAGTTTATGACGGAAGCGATAAAGTCCGGCACGCCGGAAACAGATCAGGTTAAATGCGAGCTGGCGAATAACGAAACCTATATAGATTCGGTGACCGAGCGGCGGCTTAACACCTGCGACACCTTTGAATACGACGGTTATTCCTTCACCGCCGAGATCACCATGGAAAAGGACAATGTCGTCATGTTCACCGTGCCTTACGAGGTGGGCGAATGGATTGCGAAAGGCGGCTGGACCGCCACCGTCAACGGGAAAGAGGTTAACGTCCGCAAGGTGACCTACGGTTTCGTAGCGGTGGAGTGCAGCGGCGCCGAAGACGGGCATTATGTCATAAAGTTCAGCTACGAGACCCCCGGCTTGAAACTGGGCGCGATACTCACCGGATCCGGAATAATTATATTTATTTTATATATGGTTGTCGCAAATAAAAAGAAATTCGTTCCGAATTATAAATTTTTCAAAGAGGACTATGTTGAGGTCGAGTGCCCGCGTTACGAGAAAAACTATACTCCCGCGGAAGATAAAGCCGAAGAGGAATATAAGCCGCTGTTCGACGTTAACAGCGTTAACAGCGTTAACAGCGTTAACGAGATTAAAGCGGAAGAAGAACAGGGTAAAGAATAGGTTGTTGTTTTTGTAAACTTAAACTTAAACATAACTTCATACAAAAAGTGCTGCGCCGGTTTAAAGCCGGCGCAGCATTTTAATTATAACTAAAACTATTTCCTTTTAATGAACGCCGCACCCGCGAGAGCTATTACGGCGAAGATGGCGAGAGCGGTCAAACCGGTGTCCCCCGTGATGGGGGTGCCGCCGTCGCTGGTATCGTTTGAGGTTTCCCCGGCTTCTTCGGCGTTGTAAACTTCGATTTCCGAAATCCAGAGATGGCCGTTATTTTCCTCGGGTATGGTGTAAATCACTTTCACATAACGCGCTTCGCATTCAATATCTTTATTAAATTCATATGCGACCCAGTTGCTTTCGTCGCCATAAACGGGGGTGAGGTCGGAACCGGCGACAGTCCCGGCTGAGGTGAAGGTAGTCCCGTCGGACGAATATAAATATTCGACGGTGAACAAGGACGGACTGGGGATACCCCACGGGTTATAGCCAAGAGCGTCGGCATTGAAACCGGCAATTTTAGACACTTTCTCAAGGTCAATGACGACTTCAAGATTTTTGGTTAAAAACCCGGCTATCAACGCTCCGCCGGTATTGTCGCGTATTTTAACGCCGTCGGTGAGCTTGGTGCCGTCGTCGTCACGGTTGTCGTTACGCAGGGTGGTTTCGGAGAGGGTGTAGGTTTTGCCAGACGCAAGGTTATTGGTATCGGTCGGTTCTGCCGTGGTTTCGGAAGAAACCGGTTCGGAAGACGCTTCGGACGAATCTTCCACGTCGATTATCACGCTGTTTTCTTCATATATTTCCACTTCGGAACAGAACCACCAGCAGCCCACGCCGTTGGCGACAAGCTTGAAATACTTGGTGTTTACCGCTTCGTCGAGAATTATGACGGTGTCGTCGAACGCATTGACGTTGTTAACCGCTTCGCCGTTTTTGTATTCCGTAGGCTGGGCTATAACAGGGGTTGTCGACCAGGACTTGCCGTCCTCGCTGAGATAAATCTCATAATTCGAGGGAATAAACACATTGCCCTTTTCCATGGCGGCGCAATGGACCACAATCTTTTTAAGCTCAACCGCTTCGTCAAACGCGAAATTCACGTCCACCGCGCTGTTGATCTTATAGGAATCCGATCCGGTGCTATGTATGCCGATCCAACCTTTCCACTGGAACCAGCCCTGAAGGGATTCTTCGGCTCCGTCGTCGATGGCCTTCTGAACGGCATCGTTTAATTCCTCCGTGGTGGGGATAACGCCGTCGAAAAGCTTTTCTTCGCCCACGGCGTCGCGGTAATGAGGAAGCCCCACGTTGACGGTTTTGATAGTGTAATCGCAAGTTTCCGTCACAGAAACCAGGCTGCTTGCGGCAGCGTTTAGCGTCAACGCGGAAACCAGTCCCGCCGCGACGCAAACGGTGAGAATAATCGCAGTAAGCCTTTTCGTTTTCAAGCTGAAAATCATGTCTTTTTTCCTTTCAAGTATATATGTTTATTATTATGAACGACTGCGGAATGTGAATTTATTATATAATATGATAACAGTTTTGTCAAGATTAATTAATAAGATTTTATTATATCCGTAACATTAAAACCGCCGGTAAACGGCGGTTTTAATGATAATTATTTAAATGTATTACTTCTTTTTGAAAACCGCGACGCCCGCGAGGGATATTACGGCGAGGACGGCGAGCGCGGAAAGCCCCGCGTCACCCGTCTTGGGGGTTTCGTCGCTGGTATCGGTTTCGGCGGTCTCGTCGGGTTCTTCCGAGGAAAGACCGGGTTCGTCTGAGGATTCATCGGAGGGTATGATTTCAACACCGTCGGCCGCGTAGTTGGCGGCGACTTCCTCCGCGGTGAGCGCTCTGTCATAGAACCTGAAATTTGCGAATTCGGTGTTGTGGGATCTGGTCGCGTCTTCGTGGCCGAAGAAGAAATTATCAACCGTTATCGCCGCCGCCGTGGTGACGGCCTGTAACAGTTCGCCGTTCACATACATGGAGCAAATGCCCGCTTCGGAATCAAAAGTGACGGTAATGGTGGAATCCTTGAAAAAGTTTTTATCGGTTATTTCCACCTTGGGTCTCGGGTTGGTGCCGTTTTTAAATTCCGTGTATATGGTGGGAAGGGCAGTGAGCCTTATGAACATGGAATAGCTGTCGTTGCTGCAGTTCATGTACGTGCCGTAGCTGTTGCCCGTCACATCCGTTCCCTTAATCACCATTTCGGTTGTGAACTTACCGCTTGAAATAAGGCTGACGATTTCGCTTGGAAAGAATACTTTTGTGGCGTTGTTGACAAAAACTCCCTTTTCGGCGTCGAAATAGTTATTGTCGGTGTTATAGGAGGAAAGATCAATGCTGATGTTATTACCGGAAGCGTCGAGCCAGGTTTTGCCGTCTTCGGAATGATATGCGGCGGTGTAGAAAGCCTTAAGCCCGTCGGTGACGTAGCCGCTGATGTCGGGAGCGGTTTCCGCACTTGCGGGTAACGCGAACGCGCTTGCGATTACCGCCAAAAGGCAGACGGATAAAATGATCGCTAAGTATTTTTTCATGAATTTCGCCCTTTCTGTATCTTATTATATTTTTAATAAATATAGCTTTAACATTATAATGCGGCCGAGTGCTTTTGTCAAGATTTTTTCATAAAATATACAATTTTATCTGTAGCTAAAAAATCTTAATAAAACATTAAGGAATTTATAAGGCGGCGTTACTTGAATTTTAGTTTTTGCGCCATTATAATATAAGCAGTTAACTGTTATGCATAAATGAAAAAGCCGTTTGCCGGCATAAAGTGATCGGCAAAGGTTGCGCCGGGAGCGTCAATATGGTCAGGACCCCTTTAAAAGACAGAAAAATGCCCGTTTATACCCGCGGGGAGGAGATCATGAACATGGTCACTCATATCGTGGGAGGCGCCGTCGGTATCGTTATCCTGGTTGCCGCCGTCGCCGTGTCGGTCGTGAGCGAGAACCCGTGGGCGATAGTTTCATCGGCGATATACGGGTTTTCCATGGTGGCGCTCTACACCGTTTCGAGCGTCTATCACGGATTGAATTTAAACCTGGGCAAGCGCGTGATGCAGGTTATCGACCACTGTACCATATATATGCTTATAGCCGGGTCTTATACGCCGATATTGCTCGTCGGCATACGATTGGAAAATCCCGTCACGGCGTGGGTGGTTTTCGGCGCAGAATGGGTTCTGGCGGCGGTCGCCGCCACTTTGACGGCGATAGATTTAAAAAAATACAACAAATTTTCCATGGTGTGCTATATCGTCATGGGCTGGATGGTGGTGTTTTCAATTAAACCCGCCGTACAGGCCATGGGCCGGGACGGTTTTGTCTGGTTACTCGCGGGCGGGATTGCCTACACCGTGGGCGCGGTGCTGTACGGTATCGGAAAAAAGATGAAATATTTTCATTCGGTGTTTCATATCTTCGTCATCCTCGGCAGCCTGCTGCAAGCGGTTTGTATCATTTTTTATATATTATAATTTATCCGTATCCTCTTGTGAATGCTAAGCCGGCCGCCGGGGCGGCTTTTGTTTTATATGCCGTAATTATCTCCCCCTGCCTTTCGCAGCTTTCGTCGGTGAACAATATCACCGGCGAACAGGAGCAGGGTTTGTCCAAAAGCCAAAGCGGCAGAGAATTGTATATAATGTTCGAGCAGCCGTATCCGCAAAAAAACGGGGAAGGACGCCGAGGTGCGGTCGGTGAGCGAAAAGCCGCGCCCGTCGGAGCAGGGTGAGCAGTTTGTTATTATGCAGTTTTTGGTGTTCATCAGCGGGACCCTGCCGTAGATAAGCTTTTCGGCATTGCGCCAGAGCTCGGCATTGCGCCAAATTGAGATTTTTGCCTCCGGCGACGCGCAGACTGTGGTAAAGCCCAGTGTTTCCAATACCGAAGCCGTTTTATCCGAAATGCAGTTCAAGCCGTAGTCGCCGTGGAGGGTGAAACCTTCGCAAAACGGCAGGAAGGTCAGGTTAGGCAGGGTGAGCTGCGTTATCCCCGCCGACGCCGCTTTTTTTATTAGGCTTTTTATATTTTCGGCTTCGGATTCGAATATAAATCCGGGCAGTATCAGGGAAAGCAGGTCGTTGAAAGCCGAGAGGTCACGCCATAGATTTTCTTTCCAAACAGGGATTTCGATCCGTTTTGCCCCGCCGAGTATTTCTTTATTTATTTCATTACCCTCAAAGCGAAGCGTTAGCCCGGTCGGGCATGTTTCCGGGAGGGCTATTTTTAACGGAGCGTGTTCTGTTTTAATCGGCGCGCTTTTTTGTAAAATCACCTTTTCAAGATTAGAAACCGCGTCCCTGCGGAGCGCGTTAAGCGCGGAAACAGGGTAAAACCCCGTTTCGAAAGCAGAAATTTCGGTTTTTTCGGCAAAAAACGCGGTGCCGCCCAATTTGGTAAGCCGTTTTAAGACATCCGCTTCGCCGGAGACGGCGCCTTCGGCTTTTTCGGGGGTGAAGCCTTTGACCGTGACCGTCGCTCCCCGCGCGGAAAGGGTCAGCTCCGCCGGTTCGCCGATTTTACAAGACGCCGTCAGGGTCAGGGGGATTTTTCTTTCTTCGATTTTTATTTGTAAAAGCCTTGTCTTTTCCTTGTCGTCACCGGTGCGTACGCCGAACATGGACTTCCCGCGGCGGCGCGAATAATACCCGTCGGTAAAGCCGCTTCTCGAAAATAAATCTTTGAGGTGCAGAATTTCGCTTTGTGTCGCCGCGCGGTTTTCGTTAAGCAGCCGCCGATAAACGGACGTGACGCCGTAAACGTATTCCGGGGATTTCATCCTGCCTTCGATTTTCAACGCGCCCACGCCCATGGCGGTGAGTTCGGGGATTCTTCCCGCAAGGCACAGGTCTTTTAGTGAGAGGGGATATCCCCCGTTGTATTTCATGCGGCAGGGGTAGGCGCAGTCGCCGCGGGTGCGGGAGCGTTTGCCTATCATCGACGACATCAGGCAGCCTCCGGAGCGGCAGACGCACATCGCGCCGTGGACGAACACCTCGGTTTCCATACCGGAGGAAACGAAGGTTTGTATGTCCTCCCGCGTCAGCTCGCGCGCCAGCACCACTCGGGTAAAGCCGAGTTTTTTCAGAAGAGCGTTGCCGTACGAGCCGTGTACCTGCATCTGGGTGGACGCGTGGAGTGAAACGCCGGGAAAGCGTTCCGAAAGCGCGTGAGCAAGCCCGATATCCTGAATAATATAAGAATCCGGGGCGACGGCGCTTTCCAAGCGTTCAACCAAGTTTAGCGCGGCGGCATATTCCCCGGAATAAAGCAGAGTGTTGATGGCAATATTGACTTTGACGCCGTAAAGTCGGCAAAGGGTTATTGCTTCAACCGCTTCGTCAAGGGTGAAATTCCCGGCGTTCTTGCGCGCGCTGAAATCGGAAAGCCCGAAATACACCTCGTCGGCGCCGGCATAAAGCGCGGCTTTCAGACATTCGGCGTCGCCCGCCGGCGAAACCAGTGCGGTCACTTTAAACTTCACCTCTTTTAAATTTATAGTAATATTTCTTGAATATGGTTTATCCGCGTGGTATAATCTTTACGTAAAACGATGTTTGTAATCGTTGAGAAAGGCATTAACGCCATAATGAAAAAACGCGAAATAATAGACCTGATACTGTCTTACGGCAGTCCGACGCAAAAATATGTCATATACCGGGATATTTTATCGGTTGACACAAACAGTCCCGAAATGCTCGCTTTACAGGAACAGATAATAAATCTACGGGAAGTAAAGAAAATATTAAGCAAGCAGAACGAGAACGGTTGGTTCGGAATATACCTTCACGGCGGCGCGGGGGACTCCATGGACGGCAGCGTCTCCAGGCTTCGCGAATTGGGTGTGGAACCTCATCATGAATTTATGAGGAAAGCGAAATGGGCGTTATACGCCGACGAATATCCCACAAAAGCAAAACGTTCATATCCGCCTGTCGAGGAATACAATTTCAGTCGGGCGCAAACGCTTGCCAATTTACATATCAAATTCGAGGAAACCGACGGATTGCTGATAAAATTCCAAAATTATTTACTGGATAAATATAAAAGGGCTTCCCAAATTAAATCATTGGACGAGGTTTCGAGAGAGATCAAATCGGCAAAATTTTCACCCGGATCAAGGGCGTATCTACCTGAAAAGGATTTCCCGTGGGTGAGCGATTTTATTGTGCTCGGATCTTCTTTAAATTGGAAAACGCCGCAGACGGCCGCCATAATAACAACCGCCATGGAAAACGTGGCTCGCCTTGCGCCCATTCCTCCCATTTTTGATTATTATAACAATCATTATGTGGGTCCGATTTGCGGTTACAGCGAATTCGATAATTATACCGACTGCTGCGATATGCCAAAAGGCACGATTATATTTTGGCTTAGAAATTATAACTTTTTATGCCTGATATGCGATATCCAAAAGCTCCCGTATTATTTCAGGCAAGCCGAAAAACTTGCCGAGCGCGTCAGTGATGATTCTTTGACAGACAATTTGTCCGAAGCCGCCCTTCAAGCGATAGAAGCGTCCTATGGTTTTTCGGGCAGGTGGAAAAACGAAACCCAAAGGAAAACCGACATATATTATAAAGCGCTTCAAATATTGAACAATGCCGGCGTTGATTTTTAATTTTTAGCGTGCCATACTCGATACGGGAGGTGATGCTTTTGGATCCGCGGCTTATGGAAATAATCGAGCAGAGCAATAATATCGTATTTTTCGGCGGCGCGGGGGTCTCCACCGCCAGCGGGATACCCGATTTCCGCTCAACGGATGGGCTTTACCGTTACCGTCAAAAATACCCCTATCCTCCGGAGAAAATCCTGTCTCACGACTTTTTTATGGAAAACACCGAGATGTTTTATAAATTTTACCGCGAAAAGATGATCTACACGGACGCCAAGCCCAATGCCTGCCACCTTGCGCTGGCGAAGCTTGAGCATGAGGGCAAGCTCAAAGCCGTGGTGACGCAGAATATTGACGGGCTGCATCAGGCGGCGGGGAGCAAGCGCGTGTGCGAGCTGCACGGCACGGTGTATAAAAACCGCTGCATGGATTGCCGCGAAAGCTATGGATTAGATTATATATTGTCCTCCGAAGGCGTGCCGAGATGCGCATCCTGCGGCGGTATTGTCAAGCCGGAGGTGGTGCTCTATGACGAAAGCCTTGATTGCGGCTGTATTAACAGCGCGTTGAGGTATATCGCACAAGCCGACGTGCTGATCGTCGGCGGGACCTCGCTCACGGTTTATCCGGCGGCGTCGTTTGTCGATTACTTCTGCGGCAACAAGCTGGTGCTGATTAACAAGACGCCCACCTGTGCCGACTCCCGCGCCGATTTGGTGATTCGGGAAGGTATTGCTGAGTCGATGGAGTACTAAACGGGGTATAAATAAAATACCTTGTCACCATCCCCGTAGGGGAAGAGGGCGTTCTCCGCTTGCCGAGACGGATGGGGGCGTTGCGAGTAACAAATTTTATCGGAACGGCGGCTTGGGACCGTCGGCTATGACGGTGCGGTGCTTTTCGTAGATCACATATCCCGGCTTGGCGCCCGCCGGCTTGCGGACGTTTTTGACGCGCGTATAGTCGACCTGTGCGTTCGCGCCGCCGCGGACGGACGAATGATAAGCGGCGGCGCGGGCTGCCTCAAGACAGTCGGCGTCGCCCGGCTCGCGGCCGTCGGTATATAAAATCACATGGCTGCCCGGGAAAGATTTCACATGGAACCAAATGTCGTTCTTGTCGGCGGATTTGGTCAGAGTGTCGTTCATGGCGTTGTTCCTGCCCACTCTCACGGTAAACCCTCCGGAGGTTTTGTATTCAAACGGCTTGCAGGGCTTTCGCTGGAGCTTTTTTTCTTTTTTCCGAATATATCCGACGACCGCCAGCTCGTCGCGGATAAGCTCGGCTTCCTCGCCGTTTTCGCAGCGGTTGACGCAGTCGAGCACCGATTCGAGATAACGCCGTTCTTCCCCGCTTTCCGCAAGCTGTTCGTTTATCGCTTTTTCGGCGTTGGCGTATTTGCGGTATTTCTTAAAAAACCGTTCGGCGTTTTTGGAAGGCGAAAGCCGCGTGTCGAGGGCTATCTCCACCTCGCTTCCGCTCTGCCAGTCGTGGCAAACGCATTTTGCGTCGCCCTGTTTAAGGCGGTAGAGGTTGGCGGTCAAAAGCTCCCCGTATTGCCGACAGCCGTCTTTCTTTTTGCAGTCTTCCAGCTCCTCCCGCTGGAGGGCTTCCTTTTTTTCGATACGTTTAAGCCGCGCGCAGATTAATTTTTGCAGATCGGAGGTTCGTTCTTTTAACAAATTTTTTTGCGTTTTTTCTCCGAAAAATGCGGAAGTCAGCTCGCAAAGGTTTTCAAAGCGCCGCTTTTCGCGCTTTCCGTAACAGTTTATATCAATAAATGAAAACTCCGCCGCTTCGCCGTTATCGTAGACCGCCGTGGGCGTGAAAGCTTTATTTTTTATGGTTTCATACAATCCGGTTACCGCTTCGTACAGCCTTTCCGCCCCGGCTTCGCTTACCGAAGCCTCACATGAGCCGCAGGCGGCAAACGCCGTCTCACGGGCGGTGAGAGGCGAAAAGCAGAAGAAATTATCGATAAGAAAGCGGTCGGCGCGCTTTTCGGGAGCGCTTTCGCATAATGATGTAAATTTATCAAAACCGATACCCTTTGCGGAAAGCTTTTCCTGCGCGGGCGGCAGCTCGTAGGCGATACCCGGCATCACCGCGCGTTTGAATGATACCAGGTCGGCGTGGTAGAGTGCCCCCAAGATTTTGCCCCCGGAGGTGAGGATGAGGTTGGAATATTTGCCCATTATCTCGGCGTAGATAGTCTTTTCGGAAATATGCCCCAGCTCGTCGGGGGAATCGAACACTAATTTTAAAATCCGCTCGTTTTCCACCGCTTCGATTTGTCTGATTTTACCCGCTTGGAGGTGTTTCCGGAGCAGCAGGCAGAAGGGAGAGGGGATGTCGTTGGGGAGCGAGGGGGCGTCGCGCACCGTGATAAAATTCGCGGACGCCGCCAGCGAGATGAACAAATACTTTTTTGTCCTGTCCCCATATAAAGTAAATTCCGCGGCCGAGGCGCGGCAGTTTATCTTTTCCACACGGGAATTTATAAGCGTCGCTTGCAGTTCCTCCGCCATTGCAGCGCAGAAAAATCCGTCAAACGCCATAAATAAAATCATTCCTTTCATATCGGGCTGCGATGTGTACCGTAAAAGCGCAAAGGCGTAAAAGTGCCGTTTGAAAGTTTAGCTTTCAAACACGAGCACCTCCGGCACAAATTGTCCCGCTTTTTCCGCAAGGCGCGGCATTGCCGCGTTTTCGGTGGCGAAATGGGTGGCGCAAACGAGGTTTATTCGGTATTCCTCGCAGTCGATTGCCGCGGCGTGGTTGACCTCGCCCGTCAGATAGGTGTCCGCGCCGGTGCGGGCCGCTTCTTTCACATAATCTTTACCGCCGCCGGCTATGACGGCGATATTTTTAACCGTTTTACCGCAATTTACGACGTTTTGCACCTTCGTTTTTAATTTATCCTCGCAGAGCGCGACGAAAGCGGCAAAATCCATTTCCGCCGCAAGCGAGCCGTATCTGCCGAAAGGCAAAAAAGGATAAGTGTTTTTTATACCGAGCGCTTCGCACAGCAAATCGTTCACACCGCCCGGCGCGATGTCGAAGCAAGTGTGGTAAGAGAGGACGGATATGTTGTTTTTTACGCAGGAAACCACCCTTTTGCCCGCGCTGTCGGACGCGGAAATATCGGTTAAAGGTTTAAAAATCAAAGGATGGTGGGTTATAACCGCACCGGCGTTTTGGCTGACTGCGTATTCGATGACTTTGCTCGTGCAGTCGAGGGCGATAACCGCTCTTTTGATTTCGTTCCCGCAGTCGATCTGAATCCCGTCGTTATCCCAATCCTCGCTTGCGCCGAAAATTCGCCTTAAATTATTATCCAATTCCGGGGCTTTCATTTCGCGGTACCCAAAAGCGTTCTGACCTTTTCGGCGATACCTTCCCCGGTCAAGCGGTAGTATTCGAGCAGTTGCGCGGCTTTGCCGCTGCGTCCGAACGCGTCGTTCATGCCCACCCTGACAAGCTTGGTCGGCAGGTTTTCGCACAGCGCCTCGCTTACGGCGGAGCCTAATCCGCCTATAATCGTATGTTCTTCCGCGGTGACGACGCACTTGGTTTTCGCGGCGTATTTTATAACCGTTTCGATATCGAGGGGCTTTATGGTGTGGATATTGACAACCGAAATATTTATCCCCTCCGATTTTAGGATTTCGTAAGCTTCGATAGCTTTTGAGACCATCACTCCGGTGGCGAACACTGCGCAGTCTCCGCCTTCGCGCACGGGCAGAGCTTTCCCCAGTTCAAACTTATAATTTTCTTTTTCAAAAACCGCCGGTACCGGATGCCGACCCAAACGGCAATAAACGGGTCCGTCGTAATGCAATATTCCGCCGATCGCCGCGTAGGCTTCCGTATCGTCGGCGGGGCAGACGACGGTCATGCCGGGGATCGATCGCATCACCGCGATATCCTCGCAGCATTGGTGGGAAGCTCCGTCTTCGCCGACGGTGACGCCCGCGTGTGTGGCGCAGATTTTTACGTTAAGGCGCGGGTACGCCACGGAGTTGCGCACCTGCTCGAACGCTCTGCCCGCCGCGAACATGGCGAAAGAGGAAGCGAAAACCGGCATGCCGGTGGCGGCGATGCCCGCGGCGACCGATATCATGTTGCACTCGGCGATGCCGCAGTTGATAAAGCGTTCGGGATATTTCGCGGCGAACTTATTGGTATATGTCGAACCCGAAAGGTCGGCATCCATCACGACGAAGTCATATTGCCCGCCCAAATCCAAAAGCGCTCTGCCGTAGGAAGCGCGGGTGGCTGTGTCCGCCATCAGATTTCACCCCTTATCTTTTTAAGGTTTTCCGCAAGCTCTCTCTTTGCGGTTTCGTATTCGTCCGCTTTGGGCGGCTTGCCGTGCCACAAATAATTGTTTTCCATATATGAAACGCCCTTGCCCTTGACGGTATTGCAGACGATCATCACGGGCTTGCCGCAACAGTTTTCCTCACCGTGCCGGACGGCTTCGTCGATCGAATTGAAGTCATTCCCGTCGGCGATTTCGACGTGCCAGTTGAACGCTTTGAATTTCTCGTCGAAAGGTGTGGGGTTCATTATGTCGCGGATATCGCCGTCGATCTGATAACCGTTGAAGTCCAAAAACGCCGTGAGGTTATCGAGTTTATAATGCGCCGCGAACATGGCGGCTTCCCAAACCTGACCCTCCTCAGACTCTCCGTCGCCGATAATCGTATAAACCCGGTAGGGGCTTTTGGTGATTTTGGCGGCTTTGGCCATGCCGCAGGCGGCGGAAAAGCCCTGCCCGAGCGAGCCGGTGGACATATCCACGCCGCTCACCTTCACCATATCGGGATGCCCTTGGAGATAGCTGTCCAGATGGCGGAAGGTTTTTATGTCTTCAACCGGGAAAAAGCCCTTAAGCGCCAGCGCCGCGTAGAGCGCGGGACAGCAGTGCCCCTTAGACAGCACAAAGCGGTCCCTTGCGGGATCGTGCGGGTTTTCGGGCGTCACGTTCATTTTTTCAAAATATAAATAAGCGATAATATCCGCCGACGAAAGCGAGCCGCCCGGATGCCCGCTGCCGCCGTAATAAACGGCGTCGAGTATCAGGCTGCGCATTTCCGCGGCTTTTTCTTTAAGGTAAATTAATTTTTGACTGTTCATAACGCTCCCTATAATTCCAAAAAAGACTTGTTCAGCTTATCGAGTGTTTTTATAAAATATTCGGGGTAATCAGCCTCGAACGAGAGGGTTTTCTTTGTAATCGGATGTACGAACGCGATAAACCGCGCGAACAGGCATTGACCTTCCAGCCCGAAAGGGTTTTTTGCCTTCCCGTAGACGGCGTCCCCCGTCACGGGATGCCCCATATGGGCAAGATGCACTCTTATCTGATGTGTTCTGCCCGTTTCGAGAGTCAGTTCGACATGAGTATAACCGCGGTATCGGTTTATCACGCGCCAATGGGTTACGGCGTTGCGCGAATTTTTGGATGTCACCGCCATTTTCTTGCGGTCTTTTTCGCTCCTGCCAAGGGGGAGGGTTGTTGTCCCGGTATCTTCTTTTATAGTGCCGTCGCACACCGCTTCGTATCTGCGGGTAAAGGAGTGGGAAGCGATTTGTGCGGCGAGGGAGTTATGAGCGTCATCGGTCTTGGCGACGATGATGAGTCCGGAGGTGTCTTTATCGATCCGATGGACTATCCCCGGGCGTATCACCCCGTTTATGGAAGAAAGTTTGCCTTTGCAACGGTAGAGCAGGGCGTTGACAAGCGTGCCGGTTTCGTTCCCGGCGGCGGGATGCACCACCATCCCCTTGGGTTTGTCCGCGACAAGGAGATAATCGTCCTCGTAAACAATTTTTACGGGGATATTTTCGGGTTCCGCCTGCAATGCTTTGGGTTCCGGTACGGTGACCTCGATATTCTCCCCGCTTTTCAAGCGGTAACCGTTTACGGAATTACAGCCGTTTACCCTCACTCCTCCGCTTTTTATGAGCGTTTGAGCAAGGGAACGGCTGATTTTAAGCTCTTCGCCCACGAACACGTCAAGCCGTATGCCGGCCGAACTTTCATCGGTTTTCAGAACTGTCGTCTTCATTTGAGTCGTCTTCCAAATTGTAATCTTCGAGCGCCGCGGCTTCCTTCGCCGCTTTTTGGCGTTTTTCCACCTTGGGTTCTATAAACAGCACATATACCCCGAGCAGCACAGCCCCCACGTTGATGAACGAGTCCGCTACGTTGAACACGGCGAAATCGACGAACGCAGTTTCAAAAAAATCGGTTACGACATGAGTTCCGTTCGCGTCGGTCACAAAGAAGCGGTCGATCATATTCCCTATTCCGCCGCCCGCGATAAATGAGAGCGAAACGGTGAGCAGGGGATGTCTTTTGCCGTGGCGGCGTAAAAACCAAATAATCCCGATTATCGCCGCGCAGGACACGACTATGAACACCCAACGGGCGTCGTCGAGCATCCCGAACGCGGCGCCGTCGTTTTCGACATAGGTGAGGTTCATGACGCCGGGTATGAAGGTGACGCTTTCGCCCACGTTCATATACAGCCGCACGAAAAACTTAGTGAACTGGTCGAGCACGACTACGCCGAAGATGAGGTAAAAGGCTAACATATCGCGTCCCGGCATCTGGCGCAGAGGTGTTGCCCCTCGCCGTCGGGTTCGCAATCGTCCGACCTCTTCCAGCAGCGCGCGCATTTTTCGCCCGCGGCGGGCACGACGGCGATATATAGCTTGGTCTCGTCGTCGTAAAAAGCGTTTTCGGTGACTTTTTTATCGGAATACTTTAATTCCGCCTTGCTGGTGATAAAAGTCTCGGCGAGCGCGTCATTGTTTTCCGCGAAAACTCTCATGGCGTCGCTGTCCCTGTCGCCGGCGATTATCACGTCGGCGTCGAGAGGCTTGCCTATCACCTTCGCCGCACGCGCTTCCTCGAGCGCTTTCAGAACCGCGTCGCGGTATGAAAACAGCTTGTCGTAGCTTTCCACGGCGGTAACGCTTAAAGTTTCGTCAAATTCGGGCAGCCGGTTTAAAAACACGCTTCGCGCGTCGTCGCCTGCCCCGTGAGGGAGGTAGCCCCACGCCTCCTCCGCGGTGAAGGAGAGTATTGGAGCGAGCATTCTGATGATCGCCGACGCCGCCGCGTACATGACGGTCTGTGCCGCCCGGCGCGAAACGGAATCGCTCTTGTCGCAATACATCCTGTCCTTGGTGATATCCACATATATTTTGGAAAGGTCTATCGAGCAGAAATTGTGGATTTCATGATATATTATATGGAATTCATAGCTTTCGTAGGATTTGCTGACCAGCCCCACCAGCCTGTTCAGGCGGGAGAGCAGCCAGCGGTCGAGCGGATAAAGTTTTTCAAACGGTACATTGTCGCGGTCCGGGTCGAAGTCGGCCCCGTCGCCGAGGTTGGCGAGGAGTATGCGGAGGGTGTTTCTGATCTTGCGGTAGGATTCCGAAAGCTGCTTGAAAATCTCGTCGGAAGCCCGCACGTCCACCCGGTAGTCGGACGCGGCGACCCAAAGCCGTAGTATGTCCGCGCCATATTTGGCGATAATTTCCTCAGGTTCGATGGAGTTGCCGAGAGATTTGTGCATCGCCTTGCCTTCGCCGTCCACCACCCAGCCGTTGGTGAGTATCTGTCTGTACGGCGCGCCCTCGCCCTTCGTCCCGACGGCGGTGAGCAGCGAGGACTGGAACCAGCCGCGGTATTGGTCGGCGCCTTCGAGATAGAGGTCGGCGGGCCAAGTTAAATCTTTATTGTTTTCAAGCACGGCGAAATGCGTCGAGCCGGAATCGAACCAGCCGTCGAGGGTGTCGGTTTCTTTAATAAAATGCTTCCCGCCGCATTTGGGGCAGGTATAATTTTCGGGAACCAGTTCGTTTTCATTTTTGGCAAACCAAGCGTTGGAGCCTTCCTTGGCTAAGATTTCCGAAATCTTATTTATCGTCGACTCGTCGCAGATTATCTTTCCGCAGTCGGCGCAGTAGAACACGGGTATGGGCAGCCCCCAGTGACGTTGGCGCGATATGCACCAGTCCGCCCGCTCCTTTATCATGGAGATCATGCGGTCCCCGCCCCATGAGGGGAGCCAGTCCACCTTTTCGCAGGCGGCGATGGCTTTGTCGCGGAACGCTTCCACCGAGCAGAACCATTGCGGCGTCGCCCGGAATATGATGGGGTTTTTGCAACGCCAGCAGTGGGGATATTGGTGGACAATGTTTTCGGATGCGTACAGCGCGCCCGATTGAGCGAGATAGTCGAGTATGGCTTTGTTGGAATCTTCGTAAAACATTCCGGCGAACCGCCCGGCTTCCTCCGTCTGATAGCCGCGGTCGTCCACGGGGACAACGAATTTTATACCGTATTTCAATCCGGTTTGGTAGTCGTCGGCGCCGAAACCGGGAGCGGTGTGCACGCAGCCCGTGCCGGTTTCCATGGTGACGTAGTCGGCCGAGCAGACGAGGGAGTCGCGGTCGAGGAAGGGATGCGCCGCCGTCATATATTCGAAAAAGCCGCCGGGGAATTCGCCCGCGATTTCGTAGTCGGCGATATTACCCTTCGCCGTCACACGCCCGACCAGCGGCTTTGCCATTATATAATATTCCTCCCCAGCTTTTACGACGGCGTAGGTCTCTCTCGGGTGGAGAGCAAGAGCCATATTGCCGGGGAGCGTCCAGGGCGTGGTGGTCCATATGATAAAGCTGACAGGGTTGTCGCCGCACAATTCGGCAAGTCTACCCCGGTCGTCTTTTAATTTAAATTTTACATAAATGGAGGTGCAGGGGGCGTCCTCGTATTCGATCTCAGCTTCTGCGAGAGCGGTTTCGTCCTTCGGGCACCAATAGACAGGCTTCAGGCCCTTGTATATAAAACCCTTGCGGTACATTTCGCCGAAAACCTTCACTTCTCTCGCCTCAAAAGCGGGAGCCATGGTGAGGTAGGGGTTTTCCCAGTCGCCGAGTATGCCCAGACGCTTGAAAGAGACGCGCTGAATATCGACAAAATTTGCGGCGAAGTCGGCGCAAGCCTTGCGGAATTCGGGGATGGACATCTTTTTCCGGTCCAGTTTGTTCTTTTTGATGATCGCCGACTCGATCGGCATTCCGTGGTTGTCCCAACCGGGGACATACGGCGCGCGGAAGCCCGCCATCTCCTTGGATTTGACGATAAAATCCTTCAAAACCTTGTTCAGCGCCGTGCCCATGTGAATATTCCCGTTGGAAAACGGAGGACCGTCGTGAAGCACAAAAGGCTTGTTGCCGCGGTTTTTTTCCTGTATGAGTTGGTATAATCCCTCGTCGTCCCACCTGCGGTTGGTTTCGGGTTCCTTATCAGTAAGATTCGCCCTCATCGGGAATCCGGTTGAGGGCAAATTCAAGGTGTTTTTATAATCGCGCATGACCTGACCTGTATATACCTTTCGATTATTTAGCGTTTACGTTGACGTTGATTTCAACATCGGCATCGGCATCGGCTTCGTCGTCGGCTTCTGCTTCGGCGTTTGACGAAACGTTTTCCCCGCCGTCCGCAGCGAGAGTTTTCCCCGCTTCGTTTTGCTTCGGCTCGGATTGCTTTTGAGAGAGCATTTCGATGTATTCCTCGTTTGAGACTTCTTTAATCTGCGGAGTAACCGCTTTCGGCACGGCGTTGAGGTCTTCGTCCGTGCGGCGCTTTTCGTCGGCTGAAATTTCTTTTTGTATCGCCGATTTGACGTCGACGAATATCTTGTTGACGATATCCGTTTCGTTGGGGAGGACGATGTCCTCCAGCTCGTTGACGGAAATCGATTGCAATTCCTCAATATGCGAACGATAAAGGTCGTACACGTTCTTTTTGAAATCGAGTATCTTAGTGCGAAGCACCCACATCTCCTGCTTTTCCTCGGCGAGCTGTCCGCGGAAATCGGCGATAATGGAATCGCAGCGGTCTTTTATGGAAGAAGTGATAACCTCCGCTTTTTCGTTGGCGTCGCGGATAATCTTTTCACCCAGCTTCTGCGATTTGAGCAGCGTGGAGCGTATGGCTTCCTCTTCGTCCCGGATTTCGTCGAGATTGGTCACGACTATCTTTAGCTTTCGTTCCAGCTCGCTGTTTTCGCGGTAGAGGTTGGTGTAGGTGTCGATTAAAAATTCGATATAGTCGTCCACTTCCGCGATATTATAACCGCGCATGGCCTTAGTAAAATTCTTGTTTTTTAATTCGTGCGGGGCGAGCATATAGTTACCTCCTTGTATGGGGCTTAAATGGCGATCAAACGAAAAGCACCAGTAATCCCTTTATTAAGAAAAGAATGACAAAAGCGAAAACACCCGAAAAATCCACGGGTATGGAGGAAAAAACTTCCGACCTGTCGAGGACCGCTCTGACCGGCATGACGATAGGCTCCGTTGTCGCGTAAACGAACGAAAAAGCCGCCCCTTCCTCCAAAGCGAAAAGGGGGTAAAGCACTCTTATTATTATCATTACGCTTATAGCGGATAAAAAGAGCAGCACCGAATTCATTATAAGATAAATCAAATACAAAATAAACACGCCTTTCGCGGTAACCATAATGTTTGCGGCGGTCTCGCCGCAGGAGATATCGCAGTCGACCGCAAGGACGCAAACTCACTGTTTGAAATTATCTTTCAAACGTCAGGTTACCGAAAGCTTTTGCCTTTTAGTTTTAACTTTTAATGCGCTATTGTTAAAACAGTTCTCTCGGCTGCTTTTTGGCTGCCGCGCCGATTCCGCCGCCGGCGGGCATGGTTTCGGCGTCCTTCTGCTCGCCCGTCACTTCCACGTGGGGGGGAGTGATGACGTAGGTGGAGGAAGCCACGCGCTTTAACTGCCCGTTGATGGCAAAGGTTACGCCGAAAAGGAAGTCGATTATCCTGATAATGGTTTCCTTGTTGGCTTCCTCGAGGTTAAGCACCACGGTTCTGTGTTCCAAAAGATGCGTCGCGATTTTTGTCACGTCCTCGAATTTTTCGGGTTTGCAGACCTTCATTTCCAGCGATGTGGTGGAAGCGATCCCTCCGCTTATTTTGGACGATGAAGTGACCGGGGTTTTTTGGTCCTGCTCGGTTTCTTCTTCGTCATAGCCTTCCTTGAATTCGTCCACATACTCGTTTTCGCCCTTGAAAAGGTCGGACAAACGATTCATGATACCCATTATATGTACCTCCAATTATCTTAGTTATTATATTTTGCGTTTGCCGAAAATTCCCTCGCCTATCCGAACCAGGTTGGACCCGCACTCCACGGCTTCCTTATAGTCGCCGCTCATGCCGAGCGAGAGGATTTCCATCACGAAGTTTTGCGCTTTATTCTGCGCATTGTTTCGCATATTACTATTATCCACATTTAAGCCCTTAATGTCAATAAATTTCTGGGTTATTTTTGTAAAAAGTTTAATATTTTTTTCTTTATCCCCCGTTTTCGGCAGAACTCCCATAAGTCCGCGTATTCCGACGTGCGGAAAACGCAAAATCTCGCCGAGAAAGCCGTCCAGTTCCTGAAGCGGTATGCCGCCCTTGGCTTCCTCGCCGCCCAAATTTATCTCGACCAGACAGCTTTGCGTTATGCCAAGCTTTGCCGCCCGCTTTTCAATCTCCTCCGCGAGAGAAACCGAATCAAGCGAATGGATGAGCGCCACCCTGCCGACGATATATTTAACCTTGTTGCGCTGAAGTCTTCCGATAAAATGGATTTCAAACCGCCCGTCGAGGAGCGGGAGCTTTTCCATAAGCTCGCCGACGCGGTTTTCGCCTATAACCCGTATCCCCATATCATAAGTGGAATTTATCACTTCGACCGGTATGGTCTTGGTCGCGGCGAGAAGCGTCGCTCTGCCGTCGAGGAAGGTTAATATATCTTTTATGTTTTGCTTTATTTGTTCGGTATTTTCCGTCATTTTATAATTTTCCCTTCATACAGCCCCGTCCCGGAGGTGATTACGGGGTCGTACAGCGACAAAACGGCGCCGGAAAGGCGGTTGAGGTCTTCCGCGTAGGGCAGGGCGCAGATGCAATACCCGTTTTCCTCGTACAGCACCCGCGCGGTCTTAAAGCGTACCACGGTGCCGTCTAAGGTATAGACGCCTGTGACGCCGTTCGCCACGCGTATGGCGGAAACCGGGATTTTAAGCCCGCTGTAATGCTCCGTTATGATTTCCACGGGTTGGGCGCGGGTATAGTTGAAGCTTTCTATATGGGAATCGGAGGAGAACACCATGACGGCGGTTTCGTAGTTGGTCTGCGATACGATTTCCTCCAGCTTCATCAAAACCACGGCGTTGTCCGAATAAGGGAACTTAACCTCGTAGCTGTCGGTCGCCGTCTTGCCCTCTGTCAGCTTGGAGACGGTCCGTTTGTCCAGGCAGACGGTGATATACCATTTGACCGATGAAACCATTTTACCCTCCGAACGGGAAATTAAGATTTCGTCGGGGAGCTTGGATTCGAGTGCGTAGTATTCCTCCATCGTCAGGTTATTTAATAAATCCATGGAGAAGATGTTTTCGTAGCCGTCGGACGAGGAATAGAAATAGCCCGCTTCCGAAGCCGCCATCACCGTGGAAGGGCCTGTGAGCTGCAATTGCAGCTCTGCTATGCGGTTCTGGTAGATATCAATAACATAGTCGTAACCGCCGGATGCGGTGATGACGGAGGAGCGGCGGTTCATGAGTATGAGCAGCTCGTCCTCGTTTAACGAAGCTATTTTCAGGCTGCCCCTGCCCACGGCGGCGATGATATTATCTATTTTGGAGGCTATCGACGAATCGAGCGTTTCGAGGTCGGTGGTGGAATAGGTCTTGGCGACGGAGGATTTTTTTAAAACCGCTATCCGTTTGCCTAACACGTTTATTTCTTCCTGTATCGCCGCGTCGGTGTCAAGAGAGTAGATTTTCAATATTTCCGCGCCTTTCGGGACCTTTTCGCCGTCCGCGAAAAAATAGCAAGCGGTGCCGTTTCCCGACGTCATCACGGGGTGTTCGTCGCGGAATATGTAAGCGTCGGCGTTTAAAGATTTGAATGACGCGGAGTACACCGCGTTTTCCACCTCCACCATGTCGCCGACGGTCAGGCTGATCTGCACCGCCGAATACACCATCAGGCACAGCGCGGTTATGCCGATTATTAATTGCTTGGTAAAGCGTCTCACGGTTTTTTACCTCAAAAAATCTTCTATCAGGGACGTTGCCCTGTCGGCGTAATCCTTATCTTTTATGTCGATAAACTGCGCGCCCTTTATGCGTTTGAAATATGATAATTGGCGCTTGGCGTAATTTCTGGAATACTGTTTTATTTTGTCCTTGGCTTCGCCGAGGTTGATTTCGCCCTTAAAATAAGGAAAAAGTTCTTTATAGCCTATCGCGGCGGACGCGGTGGGCGTTTGTTCCAACCCCTTTTCCCACAAGCCGTACGCTTCTTCGAGCAGGCCTTTTTCAAACATGGCGTCCACGCGCCCGTTTATGCGGGTATAGAGGTAATCCCGGTCTTCGGAATACAGACAGATATAAAGGGGCTCGTATATTTTATCGCCCGAATTGTTGATTTTATTCATTTCCGTGGGGGTTTTCCCGGTTGTCAGGAATATTTCCAGATATCTGATAACCCTTTTTAGGTTGTTGGGGTGAG
This sequence comes from uncultured Ruminococcus sp., assembly GCA_964403645.1. Taxonomy (GTDB): domain Bacteria; phylum Bacillota; class Clostridia; order Oscillospirales; family CAG-382; genus UBA1206. The sequence goes on along the minus strand of CAYOGQ010000007.1, from coordinate 4,618 downwards.
TTTTGGCGGCGGCGAGGGCGTCTATGGCTTCCAGTTGTTCGTAAAGCTCCCCGCTTTTTCCGGCTTCGGCCTTGCGCCGCAATTCGTCCCGGATCTTAATGTCGCCGGCGCCTTCGGATAGCGAAAAAGAGTTGAAAAGCATTTCGGAATATAAACCGGTCCCGCCCGTCACGAACGGGATTTTCCCCGCGGCGGCAATCTCGCCGAGCGCCTTTTGCGCGAGGGCGACGAAATCCGCGGAAGAAAACTTTTCTTCAATGCCGAGTATGTCGATAAGGTGGTGCCTGACGCGCGCCGTTTCTTCCGAAGAAGGCTTGGCGGTGCCTATATCCATTCCGCGGTAGACCTGCATGGAGTCGGCGGAGATTATCTCGCCGCCGAACCGTTCGCAGCAGCAAAGCGCCAGCGAGGACTTGCCCGAGGCGGTCTGCCCGCCCAAAACGATCGCTTTTTTTATTTTATCCATAAAATTTTACCGTTATGAAGAACTTGCTTGCAATACACCGAAGTTTTCAATTTTAAATTATAACACCGTTTTATAAATAATTCAACACATTACGGCACAATAAACATCGCATCGCTATTTGAACGGGACATGTGACTGCAAGTAAATTTAATCTTTCGGTAACGTGTTCTCAATTTGTTCAATCCTGCTTCCCACGAACATGGCGTCTCCGAACGAGAAGAATCTGTACCTTTCGGCGACCGCCGTTTTGTAGGCGTTCATGGTGTTGTCGTAACCGGCAAACGCCGCGACCAACATTATCAATGTGGATTCGGGGAGGTGGAAGTTGGTGATCAACCCGTCGATGAGCTTGAATTTATACGGCGGGTAAATGAATATACCGGTTTCGCCCTCGTAAGGGCGGACTATGCCGTCCTCGCCGGCGCAGGTTTCCAAAATCCGGCACGAGGTGGTGCCGACGGCGATGACCCTGCCGCCGCTTCGTTTGACTTCGTTGATCCGTTCGGCGGCGGAGGCGGTCAGCGTTATTTTTTCGGTGTGCATTTTATGGTCGAGTATGCTCTTCTCCTTGACCGGGCGAAAGGTGCCCAGCCCGACGTGCAGGCAGGCGCGGATGATTTCGACGCCTTTTTTCTCAAGCGACGCCATAAGCTCCGGCGTGAAGTGCAGCCCCGCGGTGGGCGCGGCGGCGGAGCCGTCGTGGATGGCGTACACCGTCTGGTACCTCGATTGGTCGGCGAGCTTTTGCTTTATATACGGCGGCAGGGGCATGGTGCCCGCTTCCTCCAGCAGTTCCAAAAATTTTCCCGTATAGATAAAGCGTATCACGCGCGCGCCGTCGGCGGAGGTGTCCTCCACCAACCCTTTAAGCTTTTCGGAATAGATGATCTCGTCCCCCGGCTTCGCCTTTTTGCCGGGCTTGACAAGGCAATTCCAAATGTCGCCCGAAACCCGTTCCAAAAGCAGTGTTTCCACCCTGCCGGAATGGTTGGGGTTGACGCCGTACAGCCGCGCAGGGATGACCTTGGTGTCGTTGACCACCAACGCGTCGCCGCTTTCGAGGTAATTTATGATATCCGAAAAAACGGTGTGGCGGAGAGCCCCCGTGACCCTGTCGAGCACCAAAAGCCTTGAAGCGTCGCGCTTTTCGATAGGCGTCTGTGCGATGAGCTCCTCCGGCAGCTCGTACCGGTATGACGAAAGTTGTAATAAATCGGGTTTATTTGGCATACGGGGTATCTCCTGAATAAACTGTAACAAATAGGCGAACCTATGACCCGAACCGTCCGCGAGTTCGTTCTATTATAATATGCCTTGGGGTATATTTCAAGTTATTTTAAATGAAAGGATAAATTTTATGCTTATGCTGCACCCTCCAGTGTTCAAGGGGATCGCCACCGCGCTCGCGACGCCTTTTTCGAAGGACGGGGTGGATTACGTATCTTTCGGCAAGTTGATCGAATTCCAACTGTCAAACGGCGTCGACGCGCTGGTGGTCTGCGGCACCACGGGGGAAGCTCCGGTGATGTCCTTTGAGGAAAAGCGGCAGGCGATCGAATTTACGGTCAGACAGGCGAGGGGAAGGGTTCCGGTGATAGCCGGAACGGGGGGCAACGACATAAAAACAGCCTGTGCCCTTTCCGAATACGCCTGTTCGGTCGGAGCGAGCGCCCTGCTGGCGGTGACGCCCTATTATAATAAAACCACCAAAAAGGGGCTTGTCGAGTCCTACGCCGCCATAGCCGCGTGTTCCGACAAACCGATCATAGTTTATAACGTGCCGTCGAGGACGGGCGTGAACATAACCCCCGAGCAATACCTTGAGCTTTCTGAAATCCCAAACATCGAGGGCGTGAAGGAGGCCAACGGCGACCTTACCGCTTTCGCAAAGTCGGCGGCGCTTTGCCGCGACAGGCTGTGGTTTTATTCCGGCAGCGACGAGCTGCTGCTGCCGTTCTTATCCCTCGGAGGCAGCGGGCTTATCTCCGTGGCTTCAAATATTATCCCCAAAAAGCTGAAAAAGCTGTATCTCGCTTTTTTATCGGGCGATGTCAAGCGCGCCGCAGAGCTTCAGAAAGAGCTGACACCCCTTGAAACCCTGTTGTTTTGCGAAACCAACCCCGTCCCGGTCAAGACCGCGTTGTATTACATGGGTTATTGCGAAAAGCGTTTCCGGCTCCCGCTCACCACCATGGACGAAAAGAACGAGGAAAAGCTGTTGAGGGAGCTGATAAAGAGAGGCTTGGTCAAGCCGGATGAAGAGCAGGCGGCTTTATAAAATTTGCTCCGCAAACATATCATACGGCAACAGCCGTATATCATATCGCCCCGACCGCTTTGGCGGTCGGGGCGATATATCATTTTCAATCGTCAAATATTTCCGATTTGCTTTCGGCGTTTTGTTTTTCCATAAAGTCATCATAATACTTTTTATAACCCGCGTAAAGACGCTTGGCACTTTTGCCGCCGAGGTCGAAGGGAGATTCCGGCGGGTTGAGCATCCCGGTGAACTGATAGCCGTATATCTGCTCCACGTCGTCGTAAATGCGTATTTCTTTGATAAGCTCATCGGTTTCCTTGGGGATCAGCCCTTCGGGGAACGGGTTTTTGAAAACCTCCATATCCACCCACATATGCGTCCCGCACTCTTCGCAGATACGCTTGATTTCGGTCACGTTCAGATTTTCAAGGTCGCGCGCGAAAGCGAAGGGGATGAGCACGTCGACGTTCGGGAGTATCGTCTGCCATTCCTTTTCATAATGAGTAAAATTGATATTATTGGGCGCGAGCGCGACGGGCTTGGTCGGCGCGAGAGTTTTCGCGTAAGCTTTGAACTCTTTGAAAAAATTTGCTATATCCTTATATTTTTCATACGGCACTTTGTCCCATTCGGCGTAAAGAGCGCCGAATATTTCTTCTGAAATATACCAGCCGTAAAAGGATCTGTGATGTCCGTACATATCAAAAAGTTCCGCGGCGATTTTTTTGTGCCATTCGAGCGACGCGGGCGAAAAATCAAACCACGCGTACAAACCGACGCCGACGAAAACGTGCATGCCGCACTCGTCCGCGGCGGAAAGCACCGCTTCCACCGGGTCCTTCGCCGAAAGCGCGATCCTCCCGGGATAAAGCTTCGACGGGTAAAAGGCTTTTCCGGTATAACCCGTCTTTTCCATGTCGTGGCAGTTGGCGTAAGCGTTGTTATCAAACACGCTCTGGATAATGATACCGTTGATCCCCACCGGCTTCATCGCCCTGATATGATCTTTAAAGTCCTCGTCTTTCATGGTTTTCAGGGCTTTGTTGAAGAACCTCGCCTCGTCCTCGCTCCAATGATAAATCGAAATCCAGCAGCCGTCCATCAGCGTCGTCGACGGAAGACAAGTGTCGACGACTTGATAAGCGTAGCTTTCGCAATATAATGTCTTTTCACCGAGCATAAAATCAAAATCAAGAGATATATCTCCCGCCGCGAACGACAAGTCTATGTTGACCGTCCGCACCGTTTCCGGCTCAAGAGCGAAAATATATTTTTTAAGCTCCGCTTTGTTTTTGCGGACGCTTATCCTGGCCATATCGGCAATTTGCGAATACAAACGGATTTCGGGACACACGCGCACCGTCGCACGGACCGCCGGAATAACCGAAAAACAAAATTCGTTAAGTTTCATAAAGGCACACCCTCCATTAATTTACCGGGACAACCGTCCGGACAACCGTCCGGACAACTGTCCGGACGACATAATACTACCACAACGCGGCCCGCGTGTCAATCAAACTTGTCATGTTTTATTTATAACGTTTAACTGCCGCGGGGTATTTTTAAATCACCCGCGGCAGTCCGATAGATTTGCCATATTATGTCATGTCGATTTTTCTGACGCCAAACTGCTGCTGCGAACCCTGCGCCGTCACACCGTCAGGGCCTTGTTCTTGAGCCTTAAATTGTCTGCGATCATGGCGATGAATTCGCTGTTGGTGGGCTTGCCCCTGGAATTCTGGACGGTGTAGCCGAAAAAAGAGTTCAGCACGTCGAGGTCGCCTCTGTCCCACGCGACCTCGATGGCGTGGCGTATCGCACGCTCGACTCGGGAGGATGTGGTGGAATATTGCTTCGCCACCGTCGGGTACAGCACCTTGGTGACGGAATTT
>CAYOGQ010000006.1:21832-32626 GCA_964403645.1 uncultured Ruminococcus sp. | reverse complement strand
ATTTGATCGGAGCCTTTGCCGAAGATCAGAATCTCGTACCGCCCGTTTGCTTTGTCACCGTCAGCGAAGCGGCTCCCCAAACATCGGATAATTCCGAAGCCGAATATATGCTGTACTTGATTTTGGGAATTTTGACTTTTGCGACGGCGATTTATATGTCCCGCTTTAAGAATGTTCATGAAAAATAGAATAGCCCGCGCGCTGATCTGCCTGCTTATAATTGCGGGCTTGATCGCCGGAGGGCTGACGGTTTACGCCGAAAACGACGAATCCGATAGTATTATAAGCCTCATAGGGGATATCGTCGATTATAATTTAAAAGCTTCAGGCTGTGCGACCGTCCGGGATTGGATAGACGGCACGCTGACCGGTATGTTGGGAATTGGTTCCGGGTCGGAATGGTATGTGATAGCATTGTCACGGCTTGGGAAAGATTACGACTTTTCCGCTTACGCCGACGCGCTTTCCGCATATCTTTCAGATAATCCTCCGGCGGGAACGATCGCCCGTCAAAAATATGCGCTGGCGCTTATCGCAGCGGGGCGCCCCGACGACGTTTTCGTGGCGGAGACCCTTAAAAATTCAATCGGCGGGCAGGGTGTTATGAGCTGGGTTTTCGGGCTCCACCTGATTTACAACAGCGCTTATCCGTACCCGGCGAAATATACGGCGCGGGAGGTTATCGACAAGATTTTGTCGCTCGTCTTGGCCGACGGCGGATGGGCGGTTACCGGTTCGGTTTCCGACGCCGACGTAACAGCCATGACAATCCAGGCACTCGCACCCTATTATCGGACCGAAAGCGACGTCCAAGCCGTCGTTGACGCCGCCGTTGAGCTTTTGTCCGCGAAGCAACAAGCCGGCGGCGGATTTTCGAGCTACGGCTCGTCCAACGCCGAAAGCGTGTCGCAGGTTATCATCGCTTTGACCTCGCTGGGGCTCGATCCTCTCGCGGACGGACGTTTTGTCAAGAGCGGCGGCAACACGCTCGACGCGCTCTTAAAATTCCGTCTGCCCGGCGGCGGTTTTTGCCATACCGAAAACGGTGAGATTAATTATTCTGCCACCGTTCAGGCGTTTTGCGCTTTTGTCGCTCTGGAAAGTTTTCAGTCGGGCGGCAGGCCGTTTTACTGCTTTGAAATCGAAACCAAACCGAACGGCGACGAATCCGGGGAAATACCCGATAATTCCGAACCGAGCGTCGAACTGTCGCCCGGGAACGAAAGCGGCGCGGTTGTTTCATCTTCCGATTCCGAAACCTCCCCCGCAAGCGCAAGTGATAAAGGAAGCTATAAGCTCCGGGCTTGCGCCGCTGTGGTTTTTATACTTATGACAGTCTGCCTGACTTTGTTTTTAAGAAAACGGCGTAAAGTAAAAAATTACTTCCTCCCCGTCATAGCAGCCGCCGCCGCGATAATTTTTATATTAACCTCAGATTTTCAAAGCGCGACAGGTTATTACGGGGATACCCTCTCCAAAACCGATGTTATCGGCGGGGTTACGCTGACCATACGCTGCGACACGATCGCTGGGGAGCGGAAAAACGAATATATCCCCGCCGACGGCGTCATCCTGCCCGTGACGCGCTTTGATCTCTCAAAGGGCGAAACCGTTTACGACATACTTATTGAAGCGGCGCGAAAATATTCGATACAAGTGGAAAACGACGGCGTTTCCGGACTGTTTTATATCACGGGTATCGGATATTTATACGAATTCGATTACGGCGACCTTTCCGGCTGGGTGTACCGTGTAAACGGCGTTGATTCGTCGGTAGGCTGCGGTGATTATACGCTTTCCGACGGCGATTTTATAGAATGGCTTTACACGACCGAGCTGGGCGCGGATTTGGATTAAAGCTTAACGAAAGGTGGATTTTTTTGAAAACGCTGGACGGATATAACCCGGTTACGCTGTTTATATATTTTTTCGCCGTCCTGTTTGTCGCAATGTTCTGCCAAAATCCCGTGCTCACAGCCTTTTCGCTGGCGGGAGCGGTTTCGCTCTTCGCGCTGCGAAACGGTAAAAAGCATTGGCGGAGTCATTTGATTTTTTTTATGATGTTTGCGGTTATGGCTTTGGTGAACCCTTTGTTTTATCATAACGGCGTCACGGTGCTGTTCGTCATGAACGACAATCCCGTGACGCTTGAAGCGCTTTTTTACGGCGCCGCTTCTTCGGCGGCGATCATCGCGACGCTTTACTGGTTTAAGTCGTTTTCATTGCTTTTGCAAAGCGACAGCCTGATGTACCTTTTCGGCTTTGTTTCGCCCAAACTGGCGCTGCTTCTTACAATGACGCTGCGTTTCGTCCCGTTATTCGGAGAACAGGCGAAAAAAGTCAACCGTTCGCAGAGAGCGCTCGGGCTTTATCGGGAAAACAACGCCATTGACGGCATCCGCGGCGGCGTGCGAATTTTTTCGGTCATGACCACCTGGGCGCTGGAAAACGGCGTCACCACCGCCGACAGCATGGCGGCTCGCGGCTACGGCACCGGCAAACGTACCTTTTACAGCCTTTACCGCTTCACCCGCTCCGACGTTTATTTGCTTGCGCTGACGGTTATATTGTTTATTCCGACAATTTTCGCCGTCTCCCGCGGGGCGCTCGACTTCGCTTTTTATCCGGCGGTATCGCCGCCCCGTCTTACGGCGACCGCTGCGACGGCTTATGCTTCTTACTTTATTCTCGTGTTCCTGCCGGTTATTATCGAAGCGGGGGAAAGGTTGAAATGGAAATTCTTGCTGTCGAAAATCTAAGTTTTAAATACCCGCAGTGCGAACGCAGGGCGTTGGACGGCGTGTCGTTTTCTGTCGAAAAGGGTGATTTTGTCGCGGTTTGCGGTGCCACGGGCAGCGGCAAATCAACTTTGCTGCGGATGCTTAAACGCGAACTGACGCCGTTGGGTATTCTTACAGGTAACGTCAGGTACGACGGTAAGCCGCTTTCCGAACTGGATAACCTCACTTCCGCTTGCAAGATCGGTTTTGTCGCCCAACGCCCCGAACAACAACTTGTCACCGATAAAGTCTGGCACGAGCTGGCGTTCGGTTTGGAAAACATGGGAACGCCGAACGCGGCGATAACGCGGCGCGTCGCGGAAATGGCATGCTATTTCGGTATCGAGGAATGGTTTGAAAAAAGCGTTTCAGAGCTTTCCGGCGGGCAGAAGCAGCTTTTGAATCTTGCTTCCGTGATGGTCATGCAACCCGACATACTCCTGCTCGACGAACCCACCGCCCAGCTCGACCCTATCGCCGCGTCGGATTTCATCGCCACCCTATCCAAGCTGAATCGAGAGCTTTCGCTGACAGTCGTCCTCGTCGAACACCGGCTGGAAGAAGTCATCCCCGCCGCGAATAAACTGCTCGCCATGGACGGCGGCAGGGTTATCGAATACGGCGGGACGCGGCGCGCCGTCGAAAAGCTGCGAAACCATAAAACGCTCGTCGAGGGAATGCCCGCCGCTGTCAGGCTGTACAGTCGTTTTAACATAAATTATCCCTGCCCGTTAACGGTGCGCGAAGGGCGTCAGTTTATAGAGGACAACTTTAATTATACGATACGCTCCCTGCCCGCCGTCAATCAAAATAGCAGTTCATCGACAGTTTTGGAGTTTACGGAGGTGTTTTTCCGCTATTCGCGGACTCTGCCCGACGTGCTGCGCGGGTTGGATTTAAAGGTTTACGAAAACGAAATTTTTTGCGTCCTCGGCGGGAACGGTTCGGGTAAAACCACGGCGCTTGGCTGCGCGGCGGGGCTTAATAAACCGTATTCGGGGGTTGTAAAAGTTTTCGGCAAAAAAATAAATGAATATAAAAGCCAAAGTTCATATAAAAACTGCCTCACCCTGCTGCCGCAGGACGTGCAGACGGTATTTCTCCGCAACACGGTAAAAGAGGAGCTGGAGGACGCCAAAGCGGAAGCGGACATATTGCCGTACGATTTATCGCCGCTTCTGAGCAAACACCCATATGACCTTTCGGGCGGCGAACAGCAGCTTGTCGCGCTGGCGAAGGTGCTCGCCGCGAAGCCGCGGTTGCTCCTTCTCGACGAGCCGACCAAGGGGTTGGACGCTCACTCAAAATTGATAGTCAGCGATACCGTAAAAAAGCTGCGCAACCGCGGCATGACGGTCGTCGCCGTTACCCACGACGTCGAGTTCGCCGCCGAATGCGCCGACCGATGCGCGATGTTTTTCCGCGGAGCGATAACCTCATGCGGGGTGCCTTCCGAATTTTTCGCCGAAAACAGCTTTTACACCACCGCCGCGAACCGCATGACCCGCGGTTATTACGACGGCGTGACGACCGTCGGCGACGCCGAACGGCTGTGCAAAGCGAACGGAATGAGGGGGGGCTGACGTTAACGTGGCTTTATTTGTCATTTCAAACCCTTCCCTGAGGAAATGGCTGAGGACAGCCATACCCTTCGCGTTCATACCCGCCGTAATTGCTTTAGGGTTTGTCGTTCCGGGAGAAAAGCTTTACGCGTTTATCTCCCTCGCCGTGACGTGCCTCACATTGCTGTTGTTTATAGCGGGTTTTGAGGTTAAAAAGACGATTGCGCGGCGGCTGATAATCGCCGCCGTGTTGACCTCGCTTTCGGTCGCCGGACGGTTTATCCCTTTTTTCAAGCCGATAACCGCCCTCACGGTGATCGCCGCCGTCTATTTGGGGAGCGAAACGGGGTTCTTCGTCGGTTCGCTTTCGGCGGTCGTCTCGAATTTTTATTTTGGTCAGGGTCCCTGGACGCCGTTCCAGATGTTCGCCTGGGGCATGATAGGGCTGTTCGCCGGATTTCTCGCCAAACCGCTGAAAAAAAGCCGCGCCCTGCTTTTGGCGTACGGCTTATTTGCGGGCGCGGCGTATTCGTTTGTCATGGACATATGGACGGTGCTGTGGTACAACGGCAATCTTGACAGCTCGCTTTATCTTTCCGCGCTGGTTACGGCTTTGCCGTACACCGCGCTTTATTCGGTTTCAAACGTCATATTTTTGTGGTTTTTAGCCAAGCCTTTCGGCGAAAAATTGGAAAGAGTAAAAATAAAATACGGCGTGTAGGAATTATGTAAACATAATTCAATCCCTGTAATATTTATAATACGCCATCACCGTACGTTCTTTGCCGGTTGTTATATCGAACGCGGTTAGGGTTACGCCTTCCAAGCTCAAAAATTCCCAACAGGCGGTAAGGTTGTCAATTTTCGCCCTAAACAGCGTTTTATCACCGCAAATGACCGAAAGCTCGTCGCCGAAAACGGAGATAAAACCGTCCTTGCCGATCACGCGGTCGCAATCCGCTTCCCTTTCCAAAACATAACGCACCTTACGACCGTCGAGCTTTTTCGCCATATAACGACGAAACTCCACGGAATTTATATCTTTTGGCGGCGAATCTTTCCGTTTGAAAATGCTCATATGTCTTATTGGTCTTGGAAAAGCAGGGATTTGAAGTATTTTATGGTATAATGCAGCCCTTTTTCACCCAGATCGCCCTGCCATGTCTCCGAATGCGGCTCTATCGAAAGCACGCCGTTATAACCGTACTTTCTTAATATGGATAAAAATGCGGGCCAGTTGACCGTGTCCAGCCCCGCGGGGGGATCGTCCACATGGATACCGTCAACGTTTATAGTGCCTTTAAGGTGGACGTGGTACACCCTGCCGCCGTATTTAACAAGTTCGGATAAATAGTCGCGCCCCGCGTTAATGGCGTGGGAGGGGTCGTATTTAATGCCAAGGTCTTTTAAGTGATCCTGCACGATATCCCACTCGCGCGGTTTGTCGATATAGCTGTTCCAATGGCAGTTGTAGGTGCAGATTTTCACGCGCCCGCCGGAATAATCAATAAGCGACTGAATATAGTTTATCGCCGCGGTGACGTTGGCGTAATAGGAAAAGCTTTCCACATAGTTGACGCCGCAGATATAAACGCCGCACCCCGTCGCGGCGCAGAAGTCTATAAGGTCAAATTCGTCCTTTTGCTCCTTCGCGTTGACGGAAAGGTCGGCGTTCAGGCGGTTCCTGCCCCATCTGCCGACGGCGCATATCCCCACGCCGTATTCCGCCATCGCAGCTTTGATATCCTTTATATTGTTCGTAACATAGCTCACGTCGTCGCCGTTGACGTCGAATTCTGCGTATTCCAAGCCGAGTTCACGGACCTGTTTTATTCCCTTTCTGTCGTGACCGGTGATAATTCCCAATTTCATATATTTCGTTTCCTTTCCTTGTTTTCAAGGTCTTTTTCGGTTTCCGCCGTCAGGTACATAGGCCTGCCTTTGGATTCGAGGTAGGTTTTGGAAAGATAGGTGCCGAGTATCCCTATGCAGAATAACTGCACCCCGCCGATAAACAGCATAATGCAGATCATGGACGGCCAACCCGCCGCCGACTGTATCCCCGCCAGGTCGCGGATTACCACGGCGATAATGCCGCCGACGGAGATCAGGCAAAATAAAAAGCCGAAAAACGAAGCGATGGCGAGAGGAGCGGTGGAAAACGCCACGATACATTCCACCGAGTATTTAAACAGCTTCCAAAACGACCATTTGGTCTTGCCCGCCACTCTTTGTATGTTGCCGTAGGAAATCCACTTGACCTTAAAGCCCACCCAGTTGAAAATACCCTTGGTATAGCGGTTGTATTCCGGCATTTTCAATATGGCTTCGACCACGACGCGCTTCATTAATATATAATCGCGCGCGCCCGGCACCATCTGCACCTTGGATATTTTGTTTATTATTTTGTAAAACAGCTTGGCGAACAGCGACCTTATGACCGGCTCGCCCTTGCGGTCGCCGCGTTTGGTGGCGACGCTGTCGTAGCCTTCGTTTTTAACAGCGGCGAGCATTTCTTTCAAAAGCGACGGCGGGTCCTGAAGGTCGGCGTCCATTATCGCCACATAGTCGCCCCTGGAGTTTTCCAGTCCGGCATACATCGCCGATTCTTTGCCGAAATTACGCGAAAACGAAACATACCTGACCCTTTTGTCGCCCGCGGCAAGGTTTCGCAAAAGCGAAAGCGTGCCGTCGGTGGAGCCGTCGTCGACAAAAAGGAACTCAAAGTCTGTTTCGTTCATTGTTCCCGCCACGCGGGTTATTTCTTTATAAAAGAACGGTATCGCTTCTTCCTCGTTAAAGCACGGTATTATCACCGTTAATAATGAGGTTTTTTTTGTGACATCCATTCAATTTTACTCCGTTAATTGCAAATCTGCCGCGTTGATAAAGTCCTTACATATGAAAAACCTATAATTAGCTGCATATCAAAGCGTCGATTGCTCTTGCCACTTGATAAAAATAGGATTCGGTGTTGTTCGATGCGCTGCTCGATCTGGTGAAGATAACCACGAGATATGGCTGCTCACCCATAATGATCCCCGCTTCGTGCAGGCAATAGGAGGACGAGCCGCTCTTGGTATAGCACGCCTTGGCATGCGACAACGCCGTGTCAATGCGCGACGGCGCGTTTTGGAGCAGGTTCCAATACCAATGCCCCACGTCGCCGGAATCCTTAAAAAGATATACTTGACTCCACCAAAGGGCGGACGAGCGTGCGTTGGAATCGGGCCAGTAGGTGCGGGATTCGTAATTTTCGGCTTTTATATCGCAACCGATTTCGTCGAGGTATTCGTACAGGTTGTTGGAACCGAGGTTTTGGCAGATTATCTGGTGCGCGATGTTGTCGGATTCGGTGATCGCATATGTAACGAGTGTTTTAAGCTTGAAGCGGGTGCCTATATCGTAGTTTTTAATAACCCCCGAACCGCCGAGATAAGCGTCGCTCGTATAGGTAAAAATGTCGTTGTAGGAGAGCTTGCCCTGTTGTATCAGCTTGGCGGCATAAAGGGTCATGGGAATTTTAATTGTCGAGCAGGACTGGAAGAAGTCGTCCACGTTATAACCGACGCTGGCGCCGTCTTTTAATCTTATAGCCATAAAGGAAACGGTTTTGCCGCTCTTGCCGACGAGCGCTTCGAGTGCCGATGTATCGCCTTTCAGCCCTCCGTCCGTTCCGGAGACAAGGGTTATTTTATTCTTACCGTAATTGTAAGAATTAATCATATCGGTTAAAATTGAGGTTTGAAGTTTAACGCTGACCTTGGAAAGGTCTATCTTGGAATCCATAAAAGCGGCGTAGGAAGCGGCGGAAGCGAGCCTGTTGTTTTGCCCAAGCCCGCGAATGGAACCCGCCGGTCCGGTGTCGCCGTTGTCGATGGCGGCGACCTGGAAAGGGTCTTCGGTATATATATCATCCGCGGATATGCCGCCGAGAGTTTCCATGGGAGAGATGACGCTGTTGGTTTCAAAGGCTTTATCGGTCGTTAAATCAACCGAAGGAGTCAGCATATAATTCAGCGCGACGCAGAGCGCGGCCGATAAAATTGTGAAAGGAATTATCAGGATTTTTCGCATAAATACACCGTGTTCATAATTTTGTATATTTTCCCGCGGAACCGGACATCTAATATGTGCATTTTAACACATACCGTATGCTCTGTCAATAGAAATATTCAAATTTGTTGACATAGCACAAATTTGATGCTATTATTTGGTGAGAAAGGACTGTGATTTTATGGAAAACTACTCTTTATACAAAACGGAAAGCGTCCTGGAAGCCAGCGCGAATATCGACAAAATGACATCGTACGAGATTGCGAAAGTCATTAACGCAGAAGATAAGACCGTCGCCGACGCGGTCGAAAAAGCGCTGCCCGAAATTGCCAAAGCCATTGATTTAGCGGCGGCGGCGCTTAAAAACGGCGGCAGGATAATCTATTGCGGCGCGGGCACTTCCGGCAGGTTGGGGATACTCGACGCTTCCGAATGTCCGCCGACCTTCGGGGTTACGGCCGAAACCGTCGTGGGCGTTATCGCGGGGGGCAGAGAAGCCGCCTGGGCTTCGATCGAGGACGCGGAGGATTCGGGCGATTCGATCGTCTCTCAGCTTAAGCAATTGAATTTTTCGGCAAAAGACCTGTGCGTCGGCATTTCCGCCAGCGGGAGCGCCGAATGCGTGCAGTCGGCTTTGAAATACGCGAAAGGCTTGGGCGCCGCCGCCGTCGCCGTCACCAACAATCCGCGCTCCTCCCTTATCCCGCTCGCCGACGTGGCGATAGTCGCCGTGGTCGGCCCGGAGGTTATCGCCGGTTCCACCCGCATGAAAGCGGGAACCGCCCAAAAGATGGCGCTCAACATGATATCCACCGGAGCGATGATCAGGTTCGGGCGCACCAGCGGCAACCGCATGACCTATATGAAGCCTTCCAATAAAAAGCTCGTCGCAAGGGCGATAAAGATGATTTCCGACGAAACCGGTTGCGGCGAAGACATCGCGCTGGAAGCGTTGCAAAGATTCGGTTACGTTGCCGCCGACGCAATAAACTTTATTAAAAGCAAAAATAAGAAGTAAAGCAAAAATCAATATATCAAAATACGGAGCTTGACACCGCCGCAGCGATGCTGTATAATCATTACAAGTAAGTTAAAATAAGGAGGCTATTTTATGACAAAACGCATATTGGCATTATTGTTCGCGGTTTTTATGATATTCCCCCTTTTCGTTATCGCACCGGAAGCCGCCGATAAGATCACCACAATCGCCTGGAACGAACCGGCAATCCCTGCGGCCGTCGGTCAAACCGTGGACCTTACCAAATTCAACGTGGGCGTTTCGGCGACCCAGACCGTCGCCGCCGCTTCGATTACCTGGAAAAACGGCACTGCGACCATAACCGGCTTCAAGCCGACCGCCGCCGGAGTGTATAAGCTCACCGCGGTTTATTCGGGCGGCACCAAAAACGTTTATGTGGTCGCCAAAAACGCAAGCGATACGAGTTATGTCCTCTATAACAACGACTTCCCCGACACAGCCTCGATTTCCGACTGGACCAAACAGGCCGGAGCGGACAGCCTTATTAAAGTAGAAAATTCCAAACTTAAAATTGACGCGCGCGGCTACGATCTAATCCGCGTCATGCTCCCCGAATGGCTGGGTGAGTTCGGCAACTACTGCATAACCGCCTCGGTCTCCTCCTCTGACGAAAGGGATACCGCACGTTGGAATTCCGTCATGTACCGTATCCAGAACAACACCTTTCCGTATTACCAGATGTGCGTCCGCAAGAACACCGCCGCTTCCAGCGGCATCGAGTTTGCGATAAGGAACGCTTCCAATCTGTGGGAAGTCGTCACCACCGGGTCGTATTCACCGGCGCAGGTCACGGGTACCTATTATACATACAAAGTGCAGGTTAAGGACAACACCATAATGCAGTCCTTCAACGGCAAGGATATCGTATACAACTCCGACACGAAAGCCTATAAAGCAGGGCGTATCGGGCTTCAGGCCAATTACTCCATAATGTATGTTGATAAGATAACCGTAACGCTCCAAACCGAAACCCCCGACTTTAACGTCAGCCCCACCCTGATAGAAACTGCGGCTTCCGTGGAAAACATAAATAACGCTTTTACCAACGTGGCGGAAATCACGGAATCCGATTCCTTCAACCGCCTGGACAACGTCGCCTCCGCCGTTGTCTATACCGACGGGACATTTATCACCACCCCGACCGGCTCCGCGATAGTCGCGCTTTCCGAAACCTATAACATGCTGGGCTCGTCGGTGATACCCCTCTTTTATTGTAAAAACAAAGCCGCTGTGGACGGGGTCTGCAATCTGCTTTCCGGTAAAACCATCGTGGACGCGGCGGTTGTCAGCGACGACGCGTCTGTGGTCAAATACGCGAGGACCAAGAAAAACACCCTGCGCGGCATTATAGATTTCA
>CAYOGQ010000006.1:1641-21822 GCA_964403645.1 uncultured Ruminococcus sp. | reverse complement strand
TCCGCGGTGCGGCTTTCGGTCAACTCTTCGCTCGCCAAAACCGCTCTCCTTGATATCTCCTGTCTGAGCCAGGCGGTCGTCGCCGAACTGAGAGAGCTTTTGGTTACGGTTTGGGCATACGGCAAATGCGAAACCGCCGTAGACGCCGCTTCCGCCATCGTACTCGGAACGCACGGTCTGGTGTCACCCAATCCCGATAACGTTAAGGCGGCGTACGCTTTCTTTGAAAGCAACACGCTCACCTCCACGCCGCTGGTAATCGGTCACCGCGGAAACCCCTCCCTCACGCCCGAAAACTCCATGGCGAGCTACCGGACCGCTTATGAAAACGGCGCGGATATCGTCGAAACCGATGTCTATCTTACCGCCGACAACGAAGTGGTCATCATGCACGACTCCGAAATCGCCCGGACGACCGACGGAACCGGAAATATAGAAAGCATGACATTGTCAAAGCTTAAATCCTATCACCTCTGGGGCGATAACGACGCCTATAAAAACAAATACCCCGACGAGCGCGTCCCAACTCTGCGGGAACTGATCGAATACGCCAAGGGCAAGGATTTAAAGGTTTTTATCGAAATAAAATCGGGCAAGCCGATCATTTGTAAATACATCGCCGACATTTTAAATGAAACCGGCATGATCGACCAGGTTTGCGTCATATCCTTCTCGATCACCCAGTGCGCGGAGATGCAAAAATACGCACCCGCCGTCAGCTGCGGCTATCTCATCAGCTCCATAGCTCAGTCTTCCACGCAGAGAATGGCTAACGCCGCTCTGTACGCTCTGATGCCTTCCATACTCGCCAACAACACAACAATAAATCCGGGTTATTCGGCAATCACCGAAAAACTCTGCGACGTCGCTAACGACAGAGGCGTGACCATTTGGCCGTGGACTTATAACTCCGGAGCCGCCACACAGTTTTCCAACGCTTTTATGTGGGGTTACGGCGGGTTGACCACCAACGACGCGCAGTACACCAAAAACACCGTGAAATACATAAACACCGATTTAAACGATATCTACCTCATGCCGTCGGGTACATATAATTACAAAGTAAACGCCGCCACCTTCGGCAGAACGACTTCCGACGTCACCTCCGCCGCCGCCGTTAAAATCCTTTCGGGTGACGCGGTCACCGTGGCGAACGGTAAAATTACCGCCGTCAAAGAGGGCGTCGCCAAGTTGATGTTCTGTTACGGAGCCAAGCTTCCCAACAATACCGCCTACACGCTCTGCACCAAGGTCGTGACGGTGAGCGTACTTCCCGCCGATAAGTTCGGCGAAATCGCTCTCCTCGAAAACGACAGGTTCACCTATGACGGGAATGTCGTCTCGGGCGCGCTGTCCGGCATCACCGCCGTCGAAATGCTTACCCATTTTAAGAACACCGAGCTGAAAATCACCAAAAACGGCGCGCCGCTTTCCGGCACCGACCTCATATCCACGGGCTGCGTTTTGGAATCCTACGCCGGCGGAACGCTTAAAGAATCGAAGGAGATCGCCGTCAAAGCCGATGTCAACGGCAACGGCGTGATCGACACTCTCGATTATATCTCGCTCAGGCTTATGATTTTCGGGATAGGCGACTATACCGAAGCGCAGAAGGCCGCGGCTGATGTAAACGGCAGCGGTTCCAGGAACGTGACCGACTATATCATGATCCGGCTGCATTTGCTTGGGATAACCGCTGTCAATTGATTTTTAAAATATTAAAAACTGCCGCGGGTCCGATTGACGGATCCGCGGCAGTTTTACGGGCGGCTAAAACGGTTTGATATATACTTTATGATATGAATATGCGTCGGCAATTACCGACGCATATATTATCTGTCTTCTCTGAAATAGGATAGTCCAAGCGAAGCGGGGCCTTGATTTTCTTTTTTATTACGGAAGCTAACCACTATCAACACTATAATCGTCACCATATAGGGCAGCATTTGGGTGAGATCGGTCGGGATTTCCAGGATATATTGATACGCCCAATAGAATATGCCGAAGATGAGCGAACCCCAGATGAGATTAATCGGCCTCCACATGGCGAAAATGACAAGCGCCACCGCCAGCCAGCCGAAAGCGCGTATGGAAGATATGTCGTTGGTCGCCCACGCGCCGCTCTTGAATTCCATGACGCAGAATATTCCGGCAAGCCCGGTCAAGCCCGAGCCCACGCAGGTGGCGAGGTATTTATACCTTATGACGTTTATCCCCGCCGCGTCCGCGGTGCCGGGTTTTTCACCCACCGCGCGCAGTGACAGTCCGGCACGCGTGCGCGTCAGGAAAAAGGACATTCCGACGATTATTACGAGAGTCAGGTAAAACATAAAGCCGTAGCTGAAAAACAATTCCGAGACGGGTCCGAAAACGGTGGAAATCCACGGGATTTTTGCGTTGAAAACCTGATATGCGTCGTCGAAGCGGACGTTGCCGCTCGAAGGTATATGCACCAAAGTGGTGGATATGAATTTTGCAAGCCCGAAGCCGAAAATGGTGAGCACCAGCCCCACCACGTTTTGGTTTATGCGGAGGGTCGTCGTAAACAAGCCGTATATCAGCCCCATCAGAGCCGCCGCCGAGAAAGCTGCGCCCAATGCTATAACGATGAGCATAAAGGTTCCCGTCCCGCCGGCGGTCTTATAAGCGTCCAGCCCCGCGATACCCGCCGCCGCCCCGACGCACATCGCTCCCGGGGTGCCGAGATTGAGGTTTCCCGCTTTTTCGGTCAGAAGCTCTCCCACGGCGGCGAGCGCGATAAACGCGCCGAACACTATGGCCTGATGCAGCCAGGTTAATATCGTAGTCATTAATTCCGCCCTCCTGCCGTTTTGTTCTTAATGCGGAAATTCAATTTATAATTTATAAAAAATTCGCAGCCTATTATAAACAGCAAAAAGATCCCCACTATTATAGTCGCCGCGCTTGAGGGGAAGCCCGTGGAGGTGGAATAGGCGTTCGCGACCGCCTGCGAGCCGTTTTCCAGCGCTATTACCAGAACCGAAACCCCCGCCATGACGAGCGTGTTCATCTGTGACATCCACGCGACGATTATCGCGGTGAAGCCGTAGCCGCCGGCGATTTCCGAAGAAACCGAATGGCTTTGAAACGATACGGTCATAAAGCCGCAAAGTCCGCAGATAGCGCCGGATATTAACATGGTGCGGATAATCACCCGATTGACGCTTATCCCGGCGTAGCGGGCGGTGTTTTGGGAATCGCCCACCACGGCGATTTCATAGCCCTGCTTGGTTTTTTTGAGGTAAATATACATTAGCACCGTTATGAGCACAATTATCGCTATATACCAGGTGTCTTCGCTCTTATACCAAGCCGAGTCGTTTTCCCCCGACCAAAAATAGCGGAGATAGCCTTTTTCATATATGTCCTTTTGCAAGACGTTGCCGTTGATCATCCCGAGCGCCGATTTCGCGCCCCGCCAGACATTGTAGAAATAATCGACGACCTTTGCCGCGATATAATTCATCATCAGGGTGAAAAGCGTTTCGTTAGTGCCGAATTTTGCTTTGAAAGCCGCGGGTATCAGCGCCCAGACGCCGCCCGCGATTATGCCGAAAACGCACATTACCAAAAGCAACAGCCAGTTGGGCATGGAGGGGTATTCGTGCATCACAAACGCCGCGGCCATCGCGCCCGCCAGCATTTGCCCTTCGGCTCCGATATTCCAAAACCGCATTTTAAACGCGGGGGCGATCGCGACGGCGAGGCAAAGCAGCTTAGCGGCGGCTTTGAGTGTCGGGGCGAGATAATCTTTGCCGACGAACGCGCCCTTGAACATGGTGCGGTATAAATCGGCGGGATTTATGCCGAACAGCAGGTATACAAACAATGCGATAAACGTCAGCGCACCCAAAAATGCGATTAAACGAACCAGCCACGCGTACCACGCCGGGACGGTAATGCGCTTGGATATATGGACAAACGGATCGCGTTGCTTTTCGCGGGGTAAGGCATTTGCGTTTGCTTTTGTAATTTTATTATTGTCCATCCTGTCCGCCTTCCAGCGGGGCTTCCCGCGGGGTTTCGCTCAAAGTGGTCATCATAAGCCCTATTTTTTCCTTCGTGACCGTGCGCGCGTCGACAATGCCGCTGCTCCTGCCGCCGCACAGCACCAAAATCCTGTCGCTGATCGAAAGCAGAATATCCAAATCCTCACCCACGAAAATGACGGCGACGCCTTTCTTTTTTTGTTCGTTTATTAGATCGTATATCAAATACGAGGTGTTGATGTCCAGTCCGCGCACCGCGTAGGCGGTCATCAGCACGGTGGGGACGCTGGATATCTCGCGCCCGACCAGAACCTTTTGAATATTCCCGCCCGAAAGCGTCCTCACCGGCGTGTTCAGCGAGGGAGTCGCCACTTCAAGTGCGTTTTTAATCTCCTCGGCGTTCTTGACGGGGGCTTTCAGGTTGAGGAAAACGCCGCTTTCCTCGTTATAGGTTTTGAGCATCATATTTTCGGGTATGCCCATAGAGCCGACCAGTCCCATGCCCAGCCTGTCTTCCGGGACAAAGGAGAGCGCGATGCCGTAATCCCTGATCTCCTTGGGGGTTTTGCCTATCAGGGACTTGGGGCTTTTTTCGTCGTCGGGCGGATAAAACTCGATTCTGCTGCCCGGGGTGGTTTTTTGCAACCCGGCGACAGCTTCGAGCAGCTCCTTCTGCCCGCAACCTGAAATTCCGGCGATACCGAGAATTTCGCCGCTGTAAAGGTCGAAGGAAACGCCTTCGAGCGCGTTTATACCGTCGGGTCTGACGACGCCGAGGTCGCGTACCTCTATACGCAGCGTGGGATTGACCGGTTCGGGGCGGTCGATGTTGAGCGTCACTTTTTTACCCACAATCATTTCGGTAAGCGAAATTTCGGTGGCGTCGGTTGTGTTCACCGTCGCCACATATTCGCCCTTGCGCAGTATGGTGACGCGGTCGGAAACCGCCAGAACCTCGTGCAGCTTGTGGGTGATTATGATAATGGATTTACCGTCGTCGCGCATATTGCGGATCACTCTGAACAGCTTTTCGGTCTCCTGCGGCGTCAGGACGGCGGTGGGCTCGTCCAGTATCAGGATTTCCGCTTTGCGGAAGAGCAGCTTTACTATTTCAAGAGTCTGCTTTTGGGAAACCGACATATCGTAAACCTTTTGGTCGGGGTTCAGCTCGAAACCGTATTTCGCACAGATTTCCCCTACGGTTTCACGCGCGGCTTTCAGATCAAGTCCGACCTTGCCGGGCAAGCCGAGCACAACGTTTTCCGTGGCGGTGAAAACGTCGATCAGCTTGAAATGCTGGTGGATCATGCCGATCCCCAGTTTAAAGGCGTCCTTGGGCGACTTTATTGAAACGGGCGCGCCGTTCACATAAATCTTGCCGCCGTCGGGATAATATATGCCGGACAGCATATTCATCAGCGTGGTTTTTCCGCTTCCGTTTTCGCCGAGCAGCGACATGATCTCGCCGCGGCGTATCGCGAAGCTTATATTGCCGTTCGCCGTCACTTCGCCGAAAGTCTTGGTTATATTTTTAAACTCGATTGCCGCAGGTGTTTCAGGCACCGGTGATCTCCTTCCTCGGACTAACTATTCGGAATTTAGTCAAAAATAAAATAAACGGGGGAGACGCATGAGCTGGTCTCCCCCTGAGATGTCAAATCAGTCGCCCGAACCCGGAGTGTTCAGTTCGGTGATACCGTCGATCAGTATGCCGAAAGCGGGGGCGCTCTGAACGTAGGATTCGTGGTAATAGCCGTCGGAAATGACGTTGTTCTTGTCGTTCACATAGTTGCCGTCGGAATCGGTCGCGTAAGCCCAGGTGAGGGTTTTGCCTTTATAGGTGAATTTGGAAGTGTCGAAAACACGGAGAGTGCCGGCTTTGATCTGGTCGACAACACCCGCGATATAATCAGCGGTGCCTTCGGCGCAGGCTTCGCCCAGTTCGGTGGTGCCTACGGCGCCCTCTTTATAGCCCGCGGACCAGTTGGTGGCGATTTTTCCGCCGTTGATGAACGTGGCGAAAGCGTATTCGTAATAAACTTCCCAGGAATTGGTGGCAGAGGTGAGCGCTGCGTCTTTGGCGGCGTCGAGCATGGAAACGTTATAGCCGACCGAGAAGACGAGCTTGCCGGCGTCGTACGCCGTTTCTATGGCGGTGGGGGCTCCGGCGGAGTCGGCGTGCTGTCCGATTATGACGCAGCCGCGGCCGATAAAGTTTTCGGCAGCTGATTTTTCTTTGTCAAAATCGAACCAGGAGCCGGTGTAGTAAACCTCCATGGATACGTTGGAAACCACCGATTTGATTCCGAGGAAAAAAGCGGTGAAGCCGGAAATGACCTCGGCGTAATTGAAAGCGCCGACATACCCGATTTTGATGTTGCCGTCGGCGTCAAAAGAATCGGGAAGCTTTTCCTTGGTGAGGGTGCCGTCGTCTACGAGTGCTTTGAGCTTAAGTCCGGCGATCACGCCCGAAACATAACGGGATTCGTAAACGTCGGGGAAAGCGTTGGCGAAGTTGGAAACCACGTTTGCCGCTACGTTGGCAGCCGCGGTGTCGCCGGTGAGCGCTACGAATTCGGCGTCGGGATGGCTCTTTGCCGCTTCCAGCATGTAATCCTGATGGCTGTAAGAGTTGGAAAGTATAAGCCTGCAGCCTTCGGCGTAGAGCTGATTGGCGGCTTCAACGGTGGCTTCGGTTTCGAGGACGCTGGCTTTCCAGACTATTTGGTCGTCGGATATGCCAAGTTTGGCAGCCGCCGCTTTTATACCGTCGATATGCGCTTTGGAATAGCCTTCGGTTTCGTCGCCGACTAAAATGATGCCTATTTTTACTTTAGAAACATCCCCGGTGATTGTGGGGGCGGCTTCCTTCACGGTGCCGGACGCGGCGAGGTCGAGAGTTTTGGACCAGCCGAAGCTCGCCGGCTCCTGGAGTTCGCCTTCGCTTTGATTGCCTTCGCTTTTATCGTCTCCGGTGGTGCCGCATGCGGCGGCGGAAAGGAGCAGCGCCGTGATAAGTACGAGCGTGATTACTCGCAGAACGGATTTGCTAAACATATTTTCCTCCTTGTTGTGCTTTTCTTTTTTTATATTACCCTTCTTCGGTAATTTCAATAAATAAAACCGTGCTTTTATATTATTTACAAAATTGTATGCCCTGCCCGATACTCATGGAAGAAATTCTCGCCAGGGACGTCAGTTTAATACCCAAGCCGCGCACATAGTCGCCGCCGCCCTGGTAGACCTTTTCGATCACAATTCCCACCCCGGCGATTTCGGCTCCGGCGTCGCCCGCCAGCTTTATCAACGCCTTCAAAGCGTTGCCTTTCGCGAGAAAATCGTCGATTATGAGCACCCTGTCGCCCTTATGTATGAATTCCTTCGACATTATGATATCGTATTCGCCGCTTCGCGTGTAGGATTCGGCGCGCGCCGTGTAAACGTCGCCGTAAATGTTCACGGTTTTGGCTTTTTTGGCAAATACCACCGGAACACTAAAAAATTGCGCCGTTATACAAGCTATTCCTATACCGGATGCTTCGATCGTAATGATCTTGTTTACGCCGCAATCGCTGTAAATTTTATAAAATTCCCGCCCTATTTCGTTGAGAAATTCCACGTCGACCTGATGGTTGAGAAAACCGTCGACCTTGAGAACGTCGCCTTCTCCGATTTTGCCGTCCGAAATGATACGTTTTTCGACAAAATTCATGCGAACGCCACTTCCCTTCAATTTTTAAAACTATACAGTTATTCTACCTTATTTTAATAAAACTTTTCAATAGGAAAAACAACGAAAAGCGGGGCAATTATTTGGGCATTTTGCGATAAAATCACTATATATTGAATAATTTGCCGAACCGGTCGCAAATATTGGATAAAATTTAAAAAGCGATGACGAAAAATAATTATCAGAAATCGGGTATAAAGCTCTCGTCGGAAGCTCCGGCCGACTGGATATACGCGTTTTTGACCCCCAAAGACACGGCGTAATCGACCACCCTGTCGTATTCGAGCGTCGTCAGGCGGCGGTTAATTTCGGGGTAGGCCTCAAGCCCGACTGGCGTGAACTGGTTCATAATGGAGATATAGATACTGTCGCCGAATGTATTGTAAAGATATTCGACAACTTTTTTGGAATCGTCCGTATGTCCCGGCAATATGAGGTGTCTGACGATGACGCCGCCGGTCATCATACCGTCCGGATCGAAAACGGGGGAGGGTTTTTGCCGAACCATTTCGGCCGTCGCGGCGGACGCGACTTTAAAATAATCGCCGCAGGCTGAATACCTCAATGAAAGCAGGTTATCCTTATATTTGAAATCGGTGAGATAAACGTCGACAAAACCTTCGAGCGATTTTAATGTCGGGACAGTCACATAACCCGAACAGTTATATACGACGGGAATGTCAAGCCCCCTGGATTTCGCGGTAATTAAAGCTTCTTTTATCTGCGGCGCGTAGTGGTCGGGCGTTACGAGATTAATGTTATGCGCGCCGTCTTTTTGCAATTTCAAAAAAATTTCCGCAAGCTCATCCGAAGCAGTTTCTTCGCCGGCTCCGCTCCGCCGCGAAATCATATGGTTCTGGCAGTAGACGCATTTGAGCTGGCAACCCGAAAAAAATACCGCTCCCGAGCCGTTTTTGCCGGATATGCAGGGTTCCTCCCATTTATGGAGCATAACGCGCGCCACCCGCGCTTTTACACCGCCGCCGCAATAACCCTTTTCGCTTCTTTTATTAAAGACAACGCCGCAATTTCGCGGGCAAAGACGGCATACACCAAACGGCATCAATTATCGCCCCCGCCCATTATATACCTTCATTAACCGTAAAACAAGGCTTTTATTAATTTTTCGGTTGACAAGCCTTGCCTTATGTGTTATCATGCCTTTACTAACCCATGGGGGAGTAGTCGGCACATCCGCGGCGTTTTATTTGCTCGGCGCGGACGGAGCGGCAAGTCAACATACCGACTCGGTTTTGTAAAAAGCGCGGTCTGGCTTGCCTTAAACAGACGAGACTCATGTGCGGGCGCTCGCTTTGCGGGCAAACCGCGCGTGCGTCTTTATTTTTTTACCTGAAAGTGAAACTTTCACTTTCAGTGAAAGCGTAACAGTTACCATGAATTTTTTTGAGTTGTTTTTGCTCGCCGCCGGGCTTTCGGCGGATGCCTTTGCCGCCTCGGTCTGCAAGGGGTTATATTCGGGCGGTTCTTTAAAAGCCGCTTTGTCGGCGGGACTTTGGTTCGGCGGATTTCAAGCGCTAATGCCCATGGCGGGCTGGCTTTTTGGGTCTAGGTTCCATAAATATATTTACGGCTTCGACCATTGGATCATCTTTGCGTTGCTTTTAGCCATCGGCGGGGGGATGATACGCGGTGCGTTTTCCAAAAAGAATAAATCGCCCGCCTGCGATTCCGGTTGCGATCCGGCGGTGACGGGTATGCTCCCGCTCGCCGTCGCCACAAGCCTGGACGCGCTCGCCGTCGGCGTCACTTTCCCGTCCATGGGAGCGCCCGTCGTTTCGTCTTCGCTGTTTATAGGCTGCGTCACGTTCGTGTTTTCCGCCGCAGGGGTGAAGATCGGCGGTATTTTCGGCGACAGGTACGAAAAACCCGCCGTTATCTCCGGCGGCGTGATCCTCGTCTCTCTGGGAATAAAAACGCTTTTGGATCACTTAGGGGTAATCTCTTTTTAATTTAAGATATATTTAAGCGTCCCGGTTAATAATAGCAAGCGAAGGGATGTGATTATATGGACCAAAACAACGAAAACGGTTATTCCGAAAACAATGAAAACATAGGGCAGTCTGCCTATGAATTCAAGGGTCCCCCGAAATATATACCGCCGAAATACAACCGCCGTAAGCCGAAAATATCGCTTATAGCGCTTGTAGCGGCGCTGTGCGTGCTGTTCGGCGGCGCGGGCTTCGCTTACGGCGTAGTATATAAAGGAAAAACAGGAAACGGCGGCGCAGTGTCCGATGAAACCAGTTTCACGCTTGCGGCCGAATCAGGCGAAAATTCAAACGCCGACGGCAATCCCAAGAAATATGTCCTTGAAACGGTGGACCCCGAAACTTATTATACCGTAAAGAGCGTGGTCTCTCTCACCGTCGACACCGTCGTGGAAATTACCACCGAAACCATATCCACCAGCGTATTCATGCAGCAATATGTCACCCACGGCGCGGGCAGCGGGGTTATCATAACATCCGACGGTTATATCGCCACCAACAACCATGTCGTGGAGGGTGCTTCGTCCATAAAAGTCCGCATGCGCGACGGCAGCGAGCACGACGCGGTTCTTGTCGGGACCGACATCATAACCGACATCGCGGTTATCAAAATCAACGCCGAAAACCTCCCCGTCGCCACGATAGGCAATTCGGACAGCCTTGAGGTGGGCGACCCCGTGATCGCGATAGGCAATCCGCTCGGCGAACTGGGCGGTACGGTCACGGAAGGCATTATATCCGCGCTCGAACGCAAGATTAACATCGACGGTAAAACGATGACGCTGCTTCAACATTCGGCGGCGGTCAACCCGGAAAATTCCGGCGGCGGACTTTTCAACGCCGCGGGGCAGCTTATAGGTGTGGTCAACGCCAAATATTCTGAAGATAACGTCGAGGGTCTGGGGTTCGCCATACCCGCGGCAACCGCTTTGCCGGTGATCGAGGATATTATGAATTACGGCTATGTCAGAGGGCGGATAACCTTCGGCTCGACCTTTGTCGATATATATTCCGATTATTACGTTTATTACTACAGGGTCCCGGAATACGGCACTTATGTTTATACGGTGGAACGCGGTTCCGACGCCGAAGCGGCGGGTATCAAGGTCGGCGACAGGATCGATTCCGTCAACGGGACGCTGATTACCGAAAGCTCGCAGCTTGATAAAATAATCGAAGCTTCCTCGGCGGGCGGCAGTCTTTCGTTGACCGTGACACGGTTCACCACCAAAAACCGCAAAACCACAAGCGAAAAGCTCTCCCTGACGCTCATGTTCACGGAATATAAACCGGATTAACAATATATAATCTATTGGAAAGCGGGCGCGACGAATGACCGAAGCGAAAAGTCCCACCGAAGCATTCGGTATTGCGATAATGCGCGAAGCCGCCGCCGAAAGCGCGGTGCTTCTTAAAAACGAAAATAAAACCCTGCCTTATGATAAGAGCAGGGTTATTTCGGTTTTCGGCGTTTGTCAGATACAGTATTATTTCACGGGCTACGGTTCGGGCGGCACGGTTTTTTCGCCCCGCTGTGTGTCGCCGATCGAGGGTATCAGGGCAAGCGGAGGTCTGACCGTAAACAAACGCCTCGCCGCAGCCTATGAAAAATGGTGTGACGCGCATCCCGCCGAAAGCGGAAAATGGGGAGCGTGGAAGAACGCGCGCGACGAAATGCCGGTCGGCGAAAAAATGGCGGAGGAAGCCGCCGCAGAAAGCACCGACGCGCTGGTATTCATAGGTCGTTCGGCGGGGGAAGGCGGGGATATCGCCCTGAAAAAAGGAGGGTATTACCTCACGGACGGAGAGGAAAAACTGCTTTCAATCGTGACAAGGGCGTTCGACCGGGTGTGCGTCGTTATAAATTCTGGAAATATAACAGATATGTCATGGGTCGAAAAATATAAAATCTCCGCTCTGCTCATGGCTTGGCAGGGCGGTATGGAGAGCGGTAACGCCGTTGCCGACATTCTTTCGGGCAGAATAAACCCCAACGGCAGGCTTGCCGACACCATAGCAGGAAAATGGGAAGATTACCCCTCGTCAAGCAATTTCGGCGGCAAGGATTACAACAACTATGCCGAGGATATTTACGTCGGTTACCGTTATTTTTCCGCATTCGCACCCGAAAAAGTGCTTTACCCCTTCGGTTTCGGGCTTTCCTATACCACTTTTACCGTTGCCGCGGAGGATTTTATCCATGACGGCGGCGGCGTTAAGGTCAGGATTACAGTCAAAAACACCGGAAATTACCCCGGCAAAGAAACCGTTTTGCTCTTTGTGTCCGCGCCGCGCGGAAGGCTCGGCGGCCCCGCCGTTAAGCTCGCCGCTTTCGGCAAAACGGAGGTTATCGCCCCCGGCGAGCGCGCCGAAATGATTCTTACCTGTTCCGATTACATGACGTCGTCTTTCGACGACACCGGTAAAACGGGGCATAAAAACACTTATATATTGGAAAAAGGCGAATATACCTTTTATGCGAACGGCGTTAAATCGGGCGCTTTTACGCTTGACGAAGACAAAGTGTTGCTCTCCGCCGAAGACGCTCTCCCGGTTAAAAACCCTTTTTGGCGAATTGTTCCGGACGGGAAAAACGGTTTTTCCAAAGAGCCGGTTCCCCGCGGGGATTTTTCTTTAAAAGAAAAAATCTTAGCTTCCCTGCCGAAGGAGATAACCTTCGGAGGAAATAAAGGTTATAAGCTTTCCGACGTCAAAGCGGGGAAAATCGACCTCGATACGTTTATCTCCCAACTGGACGACGGTGAACTCGAATCTCTCGCCTCCGGGGAGGGCAAAATGGATTCCCCCACAGCGGCAAAAGGCAACGCAGGGGTATTCGGCGGTTTCACCAAGTCGCTTGGCGGTAAGGGCGTGCCGATTATCGTCACTTCCGACGGGCCTTCCGGCGTGAGGCTTCAAACGCCGGCGTCGCAGCTCCCCTGCGAAGCCGCTCTCGCCTGCACCTGGAACACAAATTTGGTTGAAGAGGTTTACAAAATCTGCGGGGCGGAATTGAAAAGCGGCGGCGGCGACGTGCTGTTGGGACCGGGCATGAATATCCGCCGAAATCCGCTTTGCGGCAGGAATTTCGAGTATTTTTCGGAAGACCCTCTTCTCACGGGGCTGATGGGCGCGGCCTGCGTGAGAGGTCTGCGCTCCGCCGGGGTTTCCGCCTGCCCCAAACATTTTGCCTGCAATAATCAGGAATTCAACCGCCGCAAGCATGATTCGAGGGTTTCGGCGCGCGCGCTGCGCGAGGTGTACCTGCACGGCTTTGAAATTTGCGTCAGGCTGACGAATCCCGATTATATAATGACCTCTTACAATCAAATAAACGGCGTATGGAGCTGTTATAATTACGGTCTCGCACTTTGCGTGCTGCGCGAGGAATGGGGTTTCACCGGCTGCGTACTGACCGACTGGTGGATGGAAAAAGCATCTTCGCCCGTATTTCCAAACTTGTACGACAACGCGTACCGCGTCAGGGCGCGGGTTAACGTAGGCATGCCCGGCGGGTTTACACGCCGCGATAAAAGTTTTTCGGATAACGGTTCGATAAAGAAATGCCTTAAAAAAGGCGCCCTGACCCGCGCCGAATTGCAAAAAAACGCCGGTGATGTGCTGAGAGCGGCCATGAAAAAGCTGTAAAATATACTCGTTTACGGCACGGTGTCATTACAATAAATAATTAATCGCCCCGGCAGCTTCGGCAGCCGGGGCGATATCGTATATATTTTACTTATTTCTCAAGCGTATAAAGGCCGTTCCGACTTCATATGTGTTTCCGCCGGTGGTATGAGCGCAGATAATTACCCGGCTGTCTTGAGTAAACGAGGTTTGGGGTATGTCAAAGACTGTTTTCAAACCGACGTAACTGTAACCGTCCACGGTTTGCGTATAGCAATTTTCGTCGGGTATATTAATGAGGTCATACTTTTCCAACGAACCGCCGAGCAGTTCCGAGCCTTCGAGCCATATCCAGCCGCAATGCCCGTTATAACGCAGCTTACCCCAGCGCTCGCCGGCGCGGTCGATGTATATGTCCATGACCGTCAGCACGGTTTCGGGAGGTATGTAATCGTAAGTTTCGCCGTCGGTCGGCCTTGACCTCAACCGCAGGCTTGAATCCGCTCTTGTCTTATACTTTTCCAAGCCGTAAAAATACGGCGTTATCATATAACTGAAACCCTTGACGGTTTCGTCCCCGGCGAACAGCCCGCTTATGCTGACTTTCCCGTCTGAAACATCGACGTCAAGCTTCCTGTACGGGGAAGCGCCGTTCTTGCCGGTTTCTCCGTCAATAGCCACCGCGCGGGAGCGGGTATAGGGAGTGGCGTCGCGGTAGTCGGTGTTGCGGTAAATTTTATAGCCGTCGTCAAGATACCACACGACGAATTCGTCCAGCGAATACAGTTCGCCGTTGCCGTAGCGTGTCAGCTTGGTGAGGGGCGGGGTTTGTTCGATAACCTCCACCCAGACAATATTGCCGTCATCGTCCTCGACTATCCCGGTAATAAGCACGGCGTGCGCGTCATCGCCCGTCCTGATCAGGGCGTCGCCGACTTGGAGGTTTTTAAGCTTATTGCCCATGTCGTCGCCGAACCGGACGAGCACCGAGGTGTACATACGCACTTCGGTGTCCCAGGCGTAGCACACGAAGGTAGTGCAGTCGAGCGAATAATATGTGGAAATTTCCTCGTATTCGGAATACCCGGTATAAAACAAGCCGTTTTTCAACTTGCTTTGTGCGTAAAATTCGTCGACGGTAGCCTCATAGCCCACGAACAGACCGCTGTAAACGGGCTGCCCGTAGGGTATGCCCTTGACCTCCCTGCCTTTTGCAAAGACATAGTCGCCGTTGAAACCCGTAAGATCGGCGAGAGGCACCCATTTCATCTCGTATATCTGCCTGTCGCGTCTGACGATATTTTTAATACCCTCGGAATAATACCTTTCGGGTATGTGATAGACATATTCGCCGTTGACGTTTTCGGCGGCGACAAGATTGGGGTTGTTTATGTCCGTATCCCGGCTTTCGGATTGATTGGTCGATACGGTTTCATTGCCGCTTTCATTTTTCCCGAATGTTTCGAGCGGCACGGTGCAGCCGGTCGATGCGAGCAGACAGGCGCCGATGAGAGCGGCGTATAAAATTTTTGGTAATCGCTGCATATATGTATCTCCGTTTTGTTTCTGAACGTATTTTATCAGAGATAAATTATTATGTCAACCCCAAAAAAACGGATATTATGTGAACGGGTTGTCAACATATAAGCGGCGACTTATTAATATTAAGACATCATGTAAAAAGCGGTTGGAGCTGCTTGCCTTCGAGCGCGGCGGACAGGGCTTCGGCGACTTTTGTGAAGTCGCATACAAGGGACGTGGGCTTTTTGGTGGGATCGTCCTGCTTCATAGGCACAAAGAAAACGTGTTTTTTATCGTTGCATAAGCCGATATTTTTTAAATTCGCACCCAGCGCGTCGTTGGTGGCAAGTGCGAGCAGCACGGGGCGGAGATTACGGAGCTGCGCCTTGACCGACATAGTCACCGCGGTGTCGGTTATCCCGTGTGCGATCTTTGCCAGCGTGTTCCCCGTGCAGGGCGAAACCACCACGCAGTCGATATTGCCGCGGGTTATCTTTTCCTCCGCTTCGGCGATAGTTTTTATCACCGGTTTGCCGCACAGCCGCACGACCGCCGCTTCCAGGTCAACGCTGGTACCGAAACGGGTCGAGGTTTCGCAGACTATCCCGGAAAACACGGGGATAATATTCCAACCCCGGTTAATCAACTCCTCCAGGACGGCGAGCGAGTTGGAATGGGTGCAAAAAGAGCCGGTGAAGGCATACGCGACAGTCACAGCACACCCTCCTGTTTAAGTATATTGACGCAGGATTTTTTGATAATCTCCCCGGCGGTGACGGGAGAGGTCTTGCCGGGCAGCGATAACGCCCAGACGACTTTTATTCCGTGCTGACGTGCCGAGTCGAAATCGACTCCCCCCGGACGGGCGGCGAGGTCTATGACAAGGGTGTCCCGTCCGATAAAATCGAACAACGGCTCTCTGATTATCGTCGAAGGCACCGTATTGAACACGCAGTCATAACCCGTAAGGGCGTCCTGTATCGCCCTCATGCTGACGGCGCGCATACCCAGCGATTCGGCGAAAGCCAAATCCCCTTCTTTCCGTGCGCACACTGTGACATGGGAACCCAGCGCTTTCAGCCTTAAACTCAACGCTTTTCCCACCCTGCCGAAGCCCAGCACGGAGGTTTTGGAGTTATGTATGGTAATAGGCAGCTCCTCCATCGCTATGCCGATAGCCCCTTCGGCGGTCGGCACCGCGTTTAATACCTTCATCTCCTCCCTTTCATAATAATCATAGGTTTTCGCGTGCAGGTCCGAAACGCGTTTGTCGAGCAAACCGCCCAAGAGCAGCTGTTCCTCTTGCAGCAGTGATAAGACCGATACCAAAAATATTTCCTTGTCGGAATACGGGGCGGTAATATGCAGCTTATCCGCCGACGCCGGGAGCGGCAAAATTATCGCCGCGGCGCCCCTGATGGCGTCCTCCGGGCTGTCGGTGCGCGTGACCTCGGGAGGCACGGGCGCTTTCGAATCGAAGCCGCATACCGCGCACTCTATTTCATCCTCCTTGGCGAATTTGCTCGCCATAACAAGCTGACGCAGATCTCCGCCGATTATAGCCAACTTTATGCTCAAAGAAATCAACTCCTTATAATCCAGTATATTTGCCGTCCGTGCGAAAAGTAACGGTTTTTGTAAGAAAAGGGATTTGTGATTTGTACGCGGCGTATGTTTTAGCATTTTACATTCCGCTCTAATCCTTTACATAAAAACCGGCGCGTTTCCGTCCGCACCGGTTTAAATTTAATTTATGCTATTAGCCGTTATGGTCAATTATTTAACCGCCACGAACACCGCCGAATCTTTCAGCTTGCCGTCGGCTTCAAAAACGGAACGGTTATCGTCGATCAGCTTTTTAGGGTTCCTGTGGTATCGTTTGGCGACCGACCAAGCCGTCTCTGTCTTCTCGGGGTAATAAAATCTTATGCCGCCTTCCGCCGCTTTCGCGGAGTCTTCCGCGGAAAACTCGGTCAAAACAGAGGTGACAGGCGACGCGTAGACGTTTGCTCTGACGCAAACGAGCGCGCGCACCGCGATATTTTCGCCGCCGTAAACGTTCGAGTTCACCTCCACCGCCCGCAGCGACAACCCGGTTACGATATCCCCCTCGCTTTCCAAAGCGAGAGTCTCGTCGAATTCGCCGCCGAAATCCTCGCTGACGATACCGGCGTCGGTGCGCGCCAGCACCTCGACGTCGACGCTCCCCTTGATGTTCAGAGCGCCGTCCTTGACCGTCTTTTCGGTAACGGTAAACGTCACCGAAGTGTCGAGCAGCTCCTTTATGTCGGTTTTTTCGGTGTCGTGGGTCTTATCGAACGAAAAGGTTTTTACCGTGACACCCGTCAGCGACTTGTAGGGTATCGGCGTGACGACGCACTTGCTTTCGCGGTCGCCGCAGAAACCGTCGGAAGCCACCGTCTCCTCGCTTTCCTCAAAGCAGGTCGCCGTCATGGCGACGATATAATTCACCTTTAAAAGCTTGTTGTCGCCGTAATCATCGGCTTCGGGAGCGGCTTCCAGCTCGTTCACCATAAGATCGACGCGGTAAGTTTGACCGGGCATGATATTTTCGTTTTCAAGCGTGAGCGTCACCGGGTATATCTGGGTCGCCAAATCGTAAAACCCGTCATCGGTTTCATAAAAGAGTTTAAGGGTGACATTGGATTTGGCTGTGAGCCTGCCTTCGGCAACTTGAACCTCCGGTACGCCCGCTTCGCCTTCGGTATAAATCACATGGTCGGCGATATAGTCGATCGGTATGGTCTCGCTGTAATTAAAGCTTTGGGTATATTCGCCGCAGGGGGTTTTCGCGGCAAGCTTGCTTGTCAGGTAAAACGCGTTCACCTGCGAGGAATCCGGGTCCACCGCTTTCACTTCGCGGACTTCGATAACCGCGAGATCGGTGTTCATCTT
The DNA here is from genome assembly GCA_964403645.1 of uncultured Ruminococcus sp. GTDB lineage: Bacteria > Bacillota > Clostridia > Oscillospirales > CAG-382 > UBA1206. The sequence goes on along the minus strand of CAYOGQ010000006.1, from coordinate 4,009 downwards.
TGCGCGGATTACAAATTTCCGCGGACCGAGCAGCTTGCAGGTCAGATAGGCGCAGCTTGTCGCCGCCGAGGTGTAGCTTTCGCCCTTTATGTCGGGGCAGTCCGCTTTTTGGTTGAGGGTTCCGGGCACCACCACATAAGCCAACTTGGATTTGTAATCGCTCTCATAAAGTATGCCGAAATCCACCCGGGTTGTTATGTCGGCTTTGCCGGCAATTACAATTATTTCCGGCTTTTTGACCTTGGCGTCGATGCGCACCAGCTTGGTTATATCGGGAGCGTTTTCCGGCAGCGTTCCGTCCAGCTCCATATCCTTGGAAAACGTGTCGTTCAGCGTTATTTCGGGTAAAAATACGCTTTTGATGTCAAATTTCATATCCCGCTTCTCCATTCCGATAATTTTCATTAGATTGTATGAACGGATGAAGGGTATTATGACAAGATAGTTCAGAACGGGCGCGGAGCTTTGACGAGTGCCGAGTAAGATATCACATAACCGGCAAAAACGCTTCCACTTCCGCTTTTGAATAGGCGTTGGCTTCACCTGTAACGGGGTCATAGAAATACTGATAGCAAAAAAAGCAATAACCCGAAGCGCTTTTATACAATTTTAAAAATTCGAGACAGCGTTTTAACACGTCCTTATGATTAATCCATTCGTTTTTGCCCTCATCGGTCACCGCGTAGGTGTCTGTGACGCCGTTTTCGCCGTTCACCGCTTTGCCGAGAGTCATGCCGACATAAAGCCGTGTCCCGCCGTTTTTGATTATGCCCGCCCAGTCCCGGACGGTCTGCCCGAACGGGCAGCTCCCGTGGAGCAAGCCGAAATACACCTGCGGCATGATATAGTCGAGATATCCCGTTTTTCCGCACCATTCATAGACGTCGGCGTAATAATTGTCCACGACCGTTTTCAGGTTCCCGGCGGGAGCGACGCCGAATATCAGGTTTTCGTCCACTGTTTTGACCGCCGAATACAGCGACGAAACCAGTTCGTTCAGGCTGTCCTTGCGGAATTTCGTTAAATCGGTATATTTGCTGTCGGCAAATGAAGCGGCGTCGAAGGACGCGGTTGAGGTCGGGTAAAAATAGTCGTCCATGTGCAGCCCGTCGAACGGGTATTGCGTAAGCGCCTCGACCGCTCCGTCCACAATCAGCTCCCGCGCTTCTCGGCGCGAAACGTCGAGGTAAAGCCTGCCGTTCACCTCCGGCAAAAGCCCTTCGCCGAACCATCTTTTAAGTATGTTGTTTTCGGGGATTTTTTTAATTTCCTCGGCGGTCATCAGCCGCATGGGGTTTATCCACGCCTGAATCGAAAGCCCCGCTTCGTGCGCGGCGTCCACGAATATACCCACCGCGTCGTATTTTAGAACTCCGCCGTAATCTCCGGTGACAAAACGCGAGGTCGGATAAAGAGCGCTGTCGTACATGGAATCCCCGTACGGGCGTATCTGGTAAATCACGGTATTGAAGCCGAGATTTTTGATATTGCCGATTATCTTTTTAACCAGTTTGGTATAGCTTTCCTCGTTCCTTTGGACCCCTCCCGAGCAATATACGTCCGCCATATCGAACTGGGAAACCCAAACGGCTTTCATATTGATATAATTTAATTTACTGTTCTCGTTGCTTTCCAAATGACTTCCCTCCCCGCTTCCGTAACTTTTGTCCGTGTCGGAATCCGACCTGCCGTTGTTTTCTGAGGTTTCGGGATTTTTGCCCCAAATTATGCCGCAGGAGGTGAGCAACAGGCATATTAACATTAAAGCGATGGTTTTTTTCAAAATTAACGCTCCTTTCCGGTTTACTTTTTAATAATAATATGCTATTATATATATAATAAATATTTTTCCATAAAAAGTCAAGGACGGTGATGATTTATCAATCGCATAATTTCAACTTTTACATTAATATTAACGGTGGCGTTGTTATTGACGGCATCGGTGCCGCTCGTGGTGTCCGCCGAGGAGGAAAACGGTATGAAGTATCTTCAAAACAAGGATTATTACGCGAAAATTATCGAAAAAGAAATCAAATTCATTTCGTCGCTCGCGCTTCCCAACGGTGCGATAGGGATGTATGTGCCTTCGGTCGAAAGCTATTCCGATGTCCCGCTGCCGGCGGCGGACGGCGTTTCGCCCGACGAATACCGCTCGTGGCCTTCGGCGCGGGTGATCCCCTATTTTTCCGATTCGGCGGTGATGGGTGTCATCAAAGGGAGCGAAGCGCTGGGTATTGACGACGGCAAGGAAATCGCGCTCAACTATATCGAGGCTCTCCTGAAAGAGTGGGGCTGCGCCGAATCCGCCTATGTCATCCGGAGCGCTTCGTCCGTGCGGAAAGACCCGGTGACCGTGAGTCTTACCGGG
>CAYOGQ010000006.1:0-1631 GCA_964403645.1 uncultured Ruminococcus sp. | reverse complement strand
CGCCCAAAGCGACATCAACGGCGTGGCGGGAACCGTATATGACTATTATATTTTCAATAATCCCGACGGCAGAACCGTCGAGGTAAATCTTCACGACGCCTACGCCGAAAAATACCCGACCAGCAACCCCTACGACTACGACTCGACCGACTCTTACGCGGCGATGTTCCTCGAAATCCTATATGAGTACACCCGCGTGTTCGACGGCAGCTTCCTCGACGACAAAGGCGAGATCGTCTCCGCTCTGGTCGACGTGATTATGGCAACCTATGTCAAGAAAATCGACCTCACCTACGCCAAGCCGAACTATGCGGTTTGCTATCTGATGGACAACTGCGAGGTTTTCCGCGGTTTGGAAGCGGCGGCGCAGATTTACAGCGAATATCTTAAAAACGCCGAAAAAGAGGCGTATTGCCGGGAATATGCCGAAAAGGTCAAAACCGCTCTTACAACTTTGATGTGGTCGGACGAATATTCCTGCTTTATAGCGGCGTTGTTCACCGACGGCAAGCCCGCCGGGGAAATCAATCTCGCCGAATTCTATCCGCAGGGGTCCTGCCAGCTTTTCCCGGTGCTGTTCGGCGTGATAAAACCCGACGACGAAAAAGCCGTGACGGTCTATGAGAGGTTTAAGAAAGACTATTGCAAACAGGGCGTTATCGGCAAGGACTGGTCGGCCTTCGATTTGGAAGGCAACACCTATCCGTGGTGCATACTGGTTCAGGCGGCCGTGGAAATGGGCGATTATCAGATAGCGCAGCGTTTTATTTCGGTTATATACGGCAGATGTATACGGTCGGGGCATAATTACCCGTATTACAACACCGAAGCGGGATGGATACTCGTCGCCTCGTCGTACCTGCACGGCTTAGCCGCCGAACCCGCCGAGGAGAGTTCGGAAGAAGCAGTTTCCTCGCCCGAAAACACCTCCGGGGAATTTTCCGAAGCAACGTCCGAAAGCGCCGCATCTTCGCTGCCTTCGGATAATAAGAGCAATGGCAAAAGCATCACGCCCTGGATCTACGCGGGCGGCTGTATCGCCGTGGCGGCCGCGACGGTGGTTGCGGTCTATTTGTTCGGTAAAAAAGGCAAGAAAAAGGATTAAAAAACACTTGCAAAAGCCAAACCCGTGTGATATAATGAGCGGGCGTTAAAAAGAGCACCGCGCGGATACCATAGGAGTTCCATGAGGACACCATAAACGCTTCGCGGGGACACCGCGGGCGCTCCGCGGGGATACCGCGGTCGCAACGCAAAATTATCCGTATTAAATATAAAACCGCCGCCCGTCAAAGGCAACGACAACGGGCGGCGCATAATTGCTGGTGTAGCACAGGGGTAGTGCAGCTGATTCGTAATCAGCAGGTCGTGAGTTCGAATCTCACCACCAGCTCCAAGAAAAGCCTTGAAAACACTATGTTTTCAAGGCTTTTTGTTTTGCTGAATTTTATTTATATCACACTTATGTCACACTTGCCTCTTTTGGTTTGTAAAATGCCGATCATGATGTTAAGGGCTTCCCTCTTTGTATCTTCTATTATATGGGTGTAAATTTTGACCGTTGCCCTCATTTGAGCGTGTCCTAAAATCCCGCTGACCGTCGTTAAAATTGAGAAGCAGACAATCGGGAC
>CAYOGQ010000005.1:19034-32765 GCA_964403645.1 uncultured Ruminococcus sp. | reverse complement strand
TCTCCTTCGTATCTATACCCATCGGTTCAATGAACAGCTGATGCCTGTCCTTGTCTGCGAAGCGCGTCACCTTGTCTTCGATAGAGGGGCAATAACGCGGCCCGGTACCTTTTATAACACCGCCGAAAAGGGGCGAACGGTGGAGGTTTCGCCTTATGATCGCATGGGTTTCGGCGTTGGTGTAGGTGATATAGCAGCTTTTGAGGTTTTCGCCGCTTTCGCCGGACGCAAACAAACGCGGGTATTGGTCCCCCGGCTGCTCTTCCATTTCGTCGTAATCGAGGCTGTCCGCGTGGACGCGGCAGGGCGTGCCGGTCTTGAAGCGCGCGATGGTGACGCCGTGGCCGATAAGATTAGCCGTCAGCTTCAATGCGGGCAGAGTGTTGTCGGGTCCCGAAAGGTAGGAGGTTTCGCCGACGATGATTTTACCGCCCAAGGAGGTCCCGGTGGCGATGATGACGGCTTTCGCTCCGTAAAAAATTCCGAAAGCTGTTTTTACGCCGGATATACCGCTGTCTGTCACGCAGATCTCGGTTACCTCCGACTGGACAAGCAGCAGGTTGGGGGTGTTTTCCAAAACTTTTTTCATGTAATTACGGTATCTTACGCGGTCGGCCTGCATACGCAGCGATCTCACGGCGGGGCCTTTCGATTCGTTGAGCGTCCTCGATTGGAGCATGACCGCGTCCGCCGCCCTGCCCATCTCGCCGCCGAGGGCGTTTATCTCATAAACCAGATGCCCTTTCCCCGTCCCGCCGATCGAGGGGTTGCAGGGCATATTGCCCACCAGATCCATGTTCATGGTGAACGCGGCGGTTTTGCAGCCAAGCCGGGCGGCGGCGAGAGCGGCCCGGCCGCCCTTGTCGATGAGGGCCCGGACGTAGAGCGGCCTCTATCCCGGCGTGTCCCGCGCCTATCACCAATATATCGAATTTTAAATTATCCATTACTTTTATTTTTCCTTTGGTTTTACGCTTTGAGCTTTTATCTACGCTAAATCTATTTGCCCGCAAAAGCTATTTGCCTACGCAAAAGTTATTTGCCTACGCAAAAGTGCGAAAATATACCGTCGACCACTTCCTCGGTGACTTTTCTGCCGTCAAGCTCTCCCAAAGCAGCGAGCGCGGTTTCCAAGTCCATCCCGGCGATATCCTGTGTGAAAGCGCCGAGAGCGTTTATGGCGTCTCTGACGCTCTCCCGCGCCTTTTTTACGGCGGAAAACTGGCGGGCGGATACGATTACTTCGCCGTCGCCGGTGCATTGGGCTTCGCCGCATAATAACGCCAAGCGTTTTTCCAGCTCTTCTCTGCCCTCCCCGGTTTTTACGGAAAAAGCTATCTCGTTTTTAAAAATACCGCCGAAAACGGCGTCTTGCAGGTCGGTTTTATTATAAAGTGCGACAGTGACGTCGGCCTTGCCCGCGTCTTTGATCAGCTTTACGACCTTCTCGTCTCCGGGGGTGAGCTTGCTTTCCAGCACGAGGATGATGATTTCCGCGTTTTTAATGGCTTCCTCCGAACGTTCGATACCCAATTTTTCTATCAAATCGCTTCCGTCCCTTATGCCGGCGGTGTCGGAAAGATTCAGCACGATATCCCCGACGGTGATTTTTTCGGTGATCACGTCGCGCGTCGTTCCTTCGATATCCGTGACAATCGCCCTGTCGTCCCCGGAAAGCAGGTTTAAAAGCGATGATTTTCCGGTATTGGGCCTTCCGGCGATAACCGCCCTTACGCCCTCGCTTATCGCTTTGCCGTACCTGCGGCTTTCATAAAGCGCGTCCAGCTCCTTTAATATTTCGGCGAGCTCGTTTTTCATCTCGTCCGCCGAAACATCGGTCATGTCCTCGTCGGGATAATCTATATAAGCATATACCGAAGACACCAAAAACGCCAGCTTGGAATATATGCCGCCGATCTTGCGGCTGAGCGAGCCGCCGAGCTGAAGGAGCGACACGCCGAGGTGCTTTTCCGATACGGCGTCGATGATACCGGCGACGGCTTCCGCTTCCGAAAGCGAAAGCTTGCCGTTGATAAAAGCGCGTTTGGTGAACTCTCCCGGACCCGCCGGAACAGCGCCGGCGGCGAGCACCGCCGTCAGCAGCTTTGACGTAACCAGCAGCCCGCCGTGACAGCACAGCTCGACGGTATCTTCCCCGGTAAAGGATGCCGGAGCTTTGTAAAGTATTGCAATCCCGTCGTCGAAAGCGGTGTCTTCGTCAAAAAATCTGCCGTAAACGGCGGTGTTGGGTTTATATGATGATAATTCCTTTATATTTACGGCGCCGCTTTTGCCCGCAGGTTTAAAAACCCTCGACGCCACGCGAATCGCGTCATTGCCGCTTATTCTGATCATCGCCACGCCGCCTTTCCCTTTCGGGGTGGAGACGGCGGCGACGGTGTATCCGTCCATTTATTTTGCCCTTTCGTTATTTTTTGGGGAAATTTCCCGCTTTTTTTAGCTTGCCGAAGCCGTGTTGCCGCAACGCCTCATAGACCGCTATCGCCACGGAGTTTGAGAGGTTGAGGGAGCGGATATCGCCGAACATGGGTATCCTCACGCAGTCGTTTTCGTTTTCGGCAAGCAGGTTTTCCGGCAGTCCCTTAGTCTCCTTGCCGAAAAATAAAAAACAGTTTTCGGGATAACCGATGTCCGTATAACATTTTTCGGCTTTTGTCGTATAATAACGGCAAACCGCCGCTGGGTTTTCGTTTCGGAAATGTTCCAAATTGTCGTAATATTTTATGTCAAGCTCGCTCCAGTAATCCAAGCCCGCGCGCTTGAGTTTGGCGTCGGTCACTTCAAAGCCCAGGGGTTTTATCAAGTGCAGCGCCGAGCGCGTCGCCGCGCAGGTGCGGGCAATATTCCCGGTGTTCTGAGGTATTTCGGGCTCCAACAGCACTATGTTAATCAAAGGCATACGATATCCGTCTTTCAATTCATTATATCACTGTAATGATACCACATTTTTTCCCGCTTTTCAATTATTTTTACAAAAAGGGGTGTATTTTTTTGATATTATATGTTATCATGTTATAAGTATATATTTCATATTTATTAAGAAGGCAGGCGCGGGAATGTCAATTATCACAAAAATCATAGGCACATACAGCGAAAGACAGATTAAAAAAATAGAGCCGTTGACGGATAAAATAGAAACTCTCGCCGACAAATACAAAGCAATGACCGACAGCGAGCTTCAGGCGGTGACGCCCGTATTAAAAGATCGGCTCGCGGCGGGCGAAACCAAGGACGATATACTCCCGGATGCCTTTGCGCTTGTGAGAGAAGCCGCCGACCGCGTGCTCGGCACACGGCACTATCGCGTGCAGCTTACAGGCGGGATAGTGCTGCATCAGGGGCGCATAGCCGAGATGAAGACCGGCGAAGGCAAGACGCAGGTCGCAACGCTGCCGGCGTACCTCAACGCTCTTGACGGCAAGGGCGTGCATATCGTCACGGTAAACGACTACCTTGCCAAGCGCGACAGCGAATGGATGGGTAAGCTGTATAACTTTTTGGGGCTTTCGGTAGGATTAATTATCCACGGTCTGAATAACGAACAGCGGAAAGCCGCTTACGCCGCCGACATAACCTACGGCACCAATAACGAGATGGGTTTCGATTACCTCCGCGACAATATGGCGATTTACAAAGAGAGGACCGTACAGCGCGGGCACGTTTTCGCCATTGTCGACGAGGTCGACTCCATACTCGTGGACGAGGCGAGGACGCCGCTCATCATATCCGGTTCCGGGGAGCAGTCCGACCCTTTATATGAAAAGACCAACGAGCTGGTCAGGCGTATGAGCTGTTTCCGCATGAAAGAGATCGACGCCAAGGAGGACCACGACGATATTGACGCCGATTATATAGTCGACGAAAAGGCCAAGACCGCGGTGCTCACCAAAAACGGGATCGCAAAAGCCGAACGCTTTTACGGTGTGGAAAACCTCGGCGATGCCGAAAACCAGGAATATATGCATTATATAAACAACGCCATCCGCGCCTACGGGGTGATGCAGCGGGACGACGACTATGTCGTCAAGGACGGGCAGGTTTTGATAGTGGACTCCTTCACCGGGCGTATCATGTACGGCAGGCGTTATTCCAACGGCCTGCATCAGGCGCTGGAAGCCAAAGAAGGCGTAAAAATCGAGCGCGAAAACAAAACGCAGGCGACTATCACTTTCCAAAACTATTTCCGCCTTTATTCCAAGCTTTCCGGCATGACCGGCACCGCTCTCACGGAGGAGGACGAATTCCGTGAAATTTACAACCTTGACGTCGTCGAGATACCCACCAACCGTCCCATGATACGGAAAGACCACACCGACGTGGTGTTCAAGAGCGTCAACGGCAAATTCAATCATATTCTCGAACAGGTCAAGGAGTGCCAATCCAAGGGTCAGCCCGTGCTCGTGGGCACCGTTTCGGTTGAAAAGTCCGAGATATTATCTAATATTTTATCCAAAAACGGTATAAAGCACAATGTGTTAAACGCGAAATATCATGAAAAAGAAGCCGAAATTATCGCCCAGGCCGGCAAGGTCGGCGCGGTCACCATATCCACCAACATGGCGGGGCGCGGCACCGATATAAAGCTCGGCGGCAACGCGGAATTTATGGCAAAGGCGAAGCTGCGCTCCGAAGGTTACGAGGATTGGCAGGTTATCGAAGCCACCGGTTACGCGCATACCGAAGACGCGGAGATTATCGGTTTCAGGAACCATTACCGCGAGCTGGTCAAGCAGTTTGAAGCTGAAATCCTCCCCGAAGCCGAAAAGATCAAAAAAGCGGGCGGACTATTTATCATCGGCACCGAGCGGCACGAAAGCCGCCGTATCGACAACCAGCTGCGCGGGCGTTCCGGGCGTCAGGGCGACCCCGGCGAAAGCCGCTTTTATCTCTCCATGGAGGACGACCTCATGCGTCTGTTCGGTTCCGACCGGATAATCGGAGTGGTGTCCGCTCTCGGCTTGGACGAAAACCAGCCCATCAACGCGAAGATACTCGCCAACTCCATCGAATCCGCCCAAAAAAGGCTGGAATCCACCAACTTTGAAAGGCGCAAGCGCGTCCTCGAATACGACGACGTGATGAACCAGCAGAGGGAGCTTATATACGCCCAGCGGCGCGACGTGCTCGACGGCAAGAATCTTAAAGATACGCTTTGGAACATGGTCGAAGGCTACATCAACGGCGCGCTCGGCGAATACTGCGCTTCCGATATCCCGGACGAATGGAATTTCGACGGACTTAGGAGCTATTTTCTCGGCGTTCTGTGCGGCAGGGACGATTTTATCTACACCCCCGACGAGCTGAATTCGCTGAATACCGAAACGATACGCGACATGCTGATCGACAGGGCAAAAAAGCGCTACGCATTCCAGGAGCAAACCTTCACTCCGGAACGTTTCCGCGAAATCGAGCGCATTGTACTGCTCGAAAACGTCGACCGCAAGTGGGTCGAGCATATCGACGCCATGGACGACCTTGAAACCGGAGTGGGATTAAACGCCTACGCTCAGCGCAACCCCGTTTCCATGTATAAGATCGAAAGCTCCCAGATGTTCGACGAAATGATAACCAATATCAGGAACGACACGGTTCGGATGCTCCTCACCGTCGCACCGCGCAAGCCTTTGGAAAGGAAGCAGGTGCTTTCCGCCGCCAACGATATGTCTGTGGGCGGGGGCGACAAAAAGCTGAAAATAACGGTGGTTAAAAAGAAAAAGGTGGGACCCAACGACCCCTGCCCCTGCGGAAGCGGGCTTAAATATAAAAAATGCTGCATGGCGAAGGATATGAAGGTATAGCCGATGGGTTTCGGTCTTTGCGTTATAGGTTACCTGATGATAATATTCGATTCGATGGGCGGCGGCGTTATCGGTTGGCCGGTGCTCGCCTACGGATTTTGGAAACTGTCTTCGGTTAACAAGAATTTTAAAACGGCTTCCGTCCTGTCGGCCGCCGCTCTGGTTTATTCGGTGATAAACCTGATGACGATATTCGGGTATATATCCGGCGAAGGGACGCTTTACAGGGTGAGCTATGCCGCATATCTGGCGGTCATAGCGTCGTTGCATTTCGCGTTTATGACTGCGATTTCTAAAACTGCGCGCCGCGGCGGCTCCGCCAAGCTCGCCAACGGCGCGTTGAGCCGGCTGTACCTGACGGAAGTGTTTTACCTGTGGACGATTATCATCATATTTATCCCTTCGATCAACGCCGGGACCATGAGCATACTGCTCATTATATTCAGATATTTCGTAGGATTTTTTAACCTTTGGTTTTTATACACCTGTTTTACCAGGATAACCACCGCCGCCGAACTGAAAAAAGTACAAAAATTTTTAGACGACGAGACCGCAAAAAAAGAAAAAAATACAAAAAGGGGGAACGGCAAGCATGAATGACGGCAACAGCAGTAAAAGTATAAGTAAAAGCAAAAGACTGATAAAGTTTTATCTCTTGGCGGCGGGTTTTGTTTTTCTGGCGAACCCTTATATTGATATGCTCGATCTGCTCCCCGACTTTATAGGTTACCTCCTTATTTACTCCGGGGTTTCCGTTTTGGCAAGGCTGGACGACAGGCTCGCCTTGGCTTCCCAAAAGCTTATCTATTTGGCAATCCTGTCTTTCGCACGGTTCGCGGCGTTCGTATTGACGTTGGGATCCGATTCCAGCATGATTCTTATGCTTACATTCACTTTCGGCGTCGCCGAAATTTTGCTGATATCCGTATTTTTAAACGACTTTTTCGGCGGTTTTGAATACCTTCTCCAAAGGTACGGCGGTTATGAAGCGCTGTCCGGTCTTTCCAACATAAGATTTTTATCCTTAGTGTTCTATCTTGTAAAAATCATCCTCTGCGTGGTCCCGAATTTGGTTGCGATAGCCGAAGTGGAAGCCATTGTGGACATCTCCGCTTCGACGGTTTTGACCGAAATCGTGGCGTTCAAGCCCTACGCGGTCATATTGTTTTTTACCGTCACGCTGATTTTCGGAGTTTGGTGGTATAACGAAACACGCAAATATTTTTCCGCAATTAAAAAAGACGAAGGCTTTAATATAAAGATAAACGAAGTTTACGCCAAAGAAGCCGCTGACGCCGAATCGCACTCTGCCATTTCTTCTATCCGCGTCTCATTTTTGCTGACAGCGGCGGGCTTTGTGTTTTTACTCGATATCACGGTGGGAAAAATCCCGATACTGCCGGATATGGCGGCTACTTTATTGATATGGTGGGGTGCACGGGCGCTTAAAAGCCGTAAAACCGCCGTTTCCCGGTTGGCGCTCCCCGCCGTGCTGGCACTCATTTGCCAAACAGCCTACACCGTATGCTTTAAGCTTTACGCCTATACCGAAATTTCAAAGCTTTCAGCGTTCCCCGTAAAAAACGCGGTTATACTCGCGGCTGTATCGGCGGCTTACGCTTCGGCTTGTTTTTTCTTCATTTCAAAAGCGTTTGATTTTTTTGCGGAAGCGACTCAAAACAAAAGCGATACTACCCTGCGTTCAAAGCTGAATAAGCTTCTGATCGTGTACGCCCTTTATCTGATCCTGACGGTTGCCGGAACCGCGCTTCCGACCGCTTACGCCGCGCTGCTGTTCCCGCGAACAGCGCTTATCTCCGCTTTTGTCGTCATAACGATAACGCGTTATTATTCCGCTTACGACGAATATTCCGAATCGTTGGAGCATTAGATTAATTAGAATAAATAAAATCACGCGAGGTAAATATATATATGTGCGGCTTCATAGGAATGTTCAGGCGCGGAGCCAACCTTACCGGGGATGACCAGCGCGATATAGCGCGCATGTCGGACCTTATCGCCCACCGGGGACCCGACAAGGACGCCTGTGCATTTTACGGCAACGCGGGCTTCGGCTTTAAAAGGCTTTCCATAATAGATTTGAGCGGCGGCGACCAGCCGTACGTTTCCCCGGACGGACGGTACGCCGCCGTCTATAACGGCGAGGTTTATAATTACCTTGAACTGCGCGACGAACTTATAAAAAACGGCGAAAGCTTTTCAACTAGGTCGGAAATCGAAGTTATAGTCAGACTATATTCCGTTTACGGCGCGTCCTTTATCAGCCGCCTTCGCGGGATGTTCGCTTTTCTTATCTATGATAAAAAAAATAAATCAATCATGGCCGGGCGCGACCCGTTCGGCATAAAGCCGCTGTATTACCGTGAAACGGGGACAAAAATAATCTTTTCAAGCGAGATGAAAGCTTATCTGGGCGACTCATCATATGACGGGTTCAAGGTCGACAAAACCCTGCTCCAGCATTACATGACATTTCAATATGTCACCGAGCCGGACACCATAACCGGTGATATCAAGCTGCTCCCCGCCGGGCATTATATGACCCGCGGCGCGGAAAACGGCATGACTTGCTATTATAAAAGCGTTTTTTCCCCAAACAAGACGTTAAAATATGACGAAAAGAAAAAAGCGCTCCGCGACGCGGTGGAAAAATCGGTGGAATACCATCTGCTTTCGGACGTGCCGGTCGGCGCGTTTCTTTCGAGCGGAGTGGATTCCGCCATAATCACGGCGGTAGCCTCAAAACTTAAACCGGGTATCAAGGCGTTCACCGTCGGTTTCGACGTCAAGGGCTATTCCGAGCTTGACGACGCCGCGGAGATATCCGCTCACCTGAATATCGACCACATAAAGCTTAAATGCAATCTTAACGATTTTATCAAAAATTATGAAAGAGTCATATACCACCTTGATTCGCCCGTGGCGGACCCTTCGGTGGTGGCTATTTATTTGATTAGCCGCGAAGCGGCGCGACACGTCAAAGTTGTGCTCACCGGAGAAGGTTCCGACGAATTGTTCGGCGGTTATCGCATTTACGATACGGCGCGCGCTTCCGCTTATATAACGCATCTTCCCGGTTTTATGAAATATCCCCTGCTTTCAATAAGCAAAATACTTCCCGACGGCGTAAAAGGCAAAAATTTCCTTGTACGCGGTTGCGTCCCTATTGAAAAGCGTTTCGTGGGCAATTCCTTTGTGTTTTCGGAGGAAGCGAAAAAGCCCCTTTTAAAAACATTCGACCCTTCGGTACACTTTACCGACCGCACCAAAGCCATATATGCCGAAACGGTCGGCTGCTCTCCCCTTTTAAAGATGCAGCATTGCGACATGAACACCTGGCTTAAATCAGATATCCTTGTCAAGGGCGACCGTCTTTCCATGGCGAATTCACTGGAAGCGAGGGTTCCCTTCCTCGACAAAGAAGTATTCAAAGCCGCTTCCCTGCTTTGCGATACGGATAAAATTCATAACCACACCACCAAATATATTCTGCGCGATACTTTTGCCGATATCTTAAACAAAGAAACCGTGATGCGTCCGAAATTGGGTTACCCTGTCCCGGTGAGAGTTTGGCTGAAAGACGAACTGTATGACTGGGCGGCGGATATAATAAAAAACAACGCCGCGACGGACTATATCGTCACGTCGGAAGCGTTGAAGCTGCTGGAAGCTCACCGCAAGGGAAAAGCCGATTTATACCATCAGATATGGGCGATACTCACTTTTATAACATGGTATAAAATTTATATCTGCGATGGTTACAAGGTATTTTTAAAATCAAGATAATCTTGCAAAATAATTTTAGCGGAAAGGGCGTCTATGACGCCTTTTCGTTTTCTGGACTTGAAGCCGGTTTCGTTCATGTAGACATAAGCCTGCGATGTGGTGAGCCGCTCGTCGTAGTAAACGGGTGTTATTCCCGTGGCTTTTTCCAATTCCGCGCCGAATCGCCGCGTCCGCTCCGCTCTGTGGCCTTCTGTGGCATCCATGTTTTTCGGCAGCCCGATCACCACCGATGTCCCGCACAACTCTTTAATTTTTAAAGAGGTTTTTAAAACGGCATCCGCCATACCGCTTACGGCAATCGTGCAGACGAGCGTGGCGAGAACGCCCTCGCTTTTTGCGATACCTATATGCCTGTCGCCGAAATCGATGCCGATATAAACCATTTTTCACCTCTTCTTGAAAAAATATGAATGTTTTTTAAGCGTATATTAATAATTTATCGCGGTATAATATTAGCGTCCGGAAAGGATGAAGGTTATTGGTTATGAAAAAAAGAAGGAGAAAAGAATATCCTTCTCAGACCGGAGCTAATAGGTTTTATTATCCGGAATCTGAAAGACGTACCTTTATGGGAATACCCGGATTGGTCGGTATGGACCCAGCTTTACAGGTAACCGATAATTCGTTTAACAACGATACGGATCCCCAGGGAAGCTATACGGGAGTACCCCGTGACGGAGGCATACCTGTTCAGGACGCCGACGATCTGTAAACAAAGCCCTTAAGATCTGTGATTTTTCGGGTAACTGTTTTGTGCCATATCCCCTCGCGGTATCGGGATATACAATATTATATCCTGTCCCGCTTGGCGGATTTTGGAAGATAACCTTATGAAAAAGGCCGTGCCGCGGCGCGGTTTCCGATAAAAACTTTTGGTTTATTTAAACCTGGTTTTCGGGAACAGGCAACGCCATATCGGCCTTTTCTCATTTCATTTATGATAAAGCTTTTTAGCTTGGTACACCGGTTCGCAGGTGAGGTTGATGCCCAGTTTACGATAAATATTTTCGTCGACCTGCGAGAGTATGACGGTTGAATGGGCTTCGCAGTTTTTAAGGTTTTTCAGTTGGGCGACGCATTTCGCGGCGTTTTCGTCGGTCGAGGCGCAGATACATAACGCCAGCAGCACCTCGTCCATGTGCAGCCGCGGATTTCGGTTGCCTAAGATATTGACTTTCAGCTTTTGAATCGGTTCGATATAGGTCTGCGAAATCAAGTATTGGCTGTCGTCCACGCCAGCGAGCGCTTTCAGGGCGTTTAACAGCATGGCGCTGGATGCTCCGAGCAGCGACGTGGTTTTGCCGATAATAATCCTGCCGTCGTCGAGTTCGATTGCCGCGGCGGGCGCGCCGGTGGCTTTTTCCTTTTCCAAAGCGGCGGCGACCACTTTTCTGCGTTCCAAAAGCACCCCTGCCTGACGCATGAGCAACTCGCATTTGTCGGTTTGGTTGTGGTCTTCGACCAGTCCCTTCCTTTCGGCGCAGGCGCAGGCGTAATAACGCCGGATTATTTCATCGCGTGCCGCGTCCGCGACGATCTTGTCGTCGGTGATGCAGCTCCCCGCCATGTTCACGCCCATGTCCGTGGGGGATTTATACGGCGACGAGCCGTAAATTTTTTCAAACATGGCGTTGACCACGGGATATATTTCGATGTCGCGGTTGTAGTTGACCGCCATTTTTCCGTAGGCGTCCATGTGGAACGGGTCTATCATATTTACGTCGCCGAGGTCCAGTGTAGCGGCTTCATAAGCGATGTTAACGGGGTGCTTCAGCGGCAGATTCCAGATAGGGAAGGTTTCAAATTTCGCATAACCCGCCATAACGCCCCTGATATTTTCATGATAAAGCTGGGAAAGGCAAACCGCCATCTTACCGCTGCCGGGACCGGGAGCGGTGACGATGACGAGCGAACGGCTGGTTTCGATAAACTCGTTTTTGCCGTAGCCTTCGTCCGATACTATACCCTGTACGTCGTAAGGATAACCCTCTATGTTATAATGGTGATAGGTTTTTACTCCGAGCTTTTCTAACCGGGCGGAAAACGCGGTCGCTGCCGGTTTTGCGGAATATTGAGTCAGCACGGCGCTACCGACGTAAAATCCGGCGAGCCGGAAAGCGTCGATTAACCTAAGAACATCGGCGTCATAGGTGATGCCGAGGTCCCCGCGCATTTTGTTTTTTTCTATGTCGCAGGCGTTTATGACGATGACAATTTCCGCCTGATCTTTTAAAACCGTCAGCATTTGCAGCTTGCTGTCGGGTTGAAAGCCGGGTAATACGCGGGAAGCGTGGTAATCGTCGAACAGCTTACCGCCGAATTCGAGGTAAAGCTTGCCGCCGAACTGCGCTATCCGTTCCTGTATTTTCCCCGATTGCAGCTTTAAATATAAATCGTTGTCAAATCCTATTTTAAACATATATCACCTGTTATACGTTTTTTATGAAAAGAAAAGCTTTTCCGCGTTCTTACGGTATATTTGTTCCTTTTCTTCCTCGTCAAGCGGTAAAGCGTCAAATTTGGCAAAAATGGCGGCGGGGGTGTCGAGCGGGTAATCCGAGCCGAACATGACCTTATCAACGCCGTGCTTTCTTATTAATTCGACCACTTTTTCCGGCTTTAACCCCAAAAGGGCATCGGAGGTTTCGGTATATACGCGGGTGCCGATCAAATATTTTTCCGCTTCGTCCCAAACCGAATAACCGCAGAGATGGGCGGCAATAATCGTCAGCCCCGGCAGGGAGTCAGCCACATTGCGGACGCGACGGGGCGTGGAATAATCGGTGTTGACGTCGCCTACATGGAAGAGAACGGGTAAATCGAGCTTTTCGCAGATTTTATATATTTCCATCAAGTGTGGGTCGTCAAGGTAAAATTTTTGGAAATCGGGATGCAGCTTAATTCCCCGTGTCCCGCGCTCTTTTACCCGTATCAGCTCTTTTTCCGCGTCATTAACCGACATGTAAGGAAAAAACGACGAAAAAGGGATAAAAGAAAGCCTTTTTTCCGACTCCGCCAATAAAAAATCGTTACCCGCTCTCATAGATTCCTCTTTTAACGCCGCCGAGGAAACAAAAAATTTAATATTTGGGAGCTTTTCCAGACTCTCCTCAAGCGCCGCGGGAGTGCCGGGGCATTTCATGGTAATACCGTAATAAGCGCCTATATTGGCGACGGCTTTCCCGGCGATTTTTTCGGGGAATATATGAGTATGTATATCGTAAATAATTCTTTCAGATAACAATTTTTGCTAATCCTTTTCATCATTAAAAAAGCTGTTCGGCCGAACAGCTCTTTAATTTTACCTTTTAATTAAATTTTATTTCCCGGAACCGCACTCGTCGTCGGCGCAGTCGCATTCGCATTCGCAGTCATCGTCGCATTCGTCGTCGCAATCGCATTCGGCGTCGCATTCGTCGCAGCCGCGTTCACCGGGGAAACCGAAAACTTCTTCTTCTACGTCGGCGAGGTCCTGGTCGATTTCGTCAACATAATCGTTCAAAGAAGCGGTTTCGTCCTCCAGGTCCGATACGGTAAGAGCGAGGTCTTCCAAAAGGTCGACGATATTTTTTATCAGTTTGCCCTCGTCGGTGGCGGTGTCGAATTTCATGCCTTCCATAAGGCCCTTGATATAAGCGGCTTTTTCAGATACGTTCATTTTTAACGATTCCTTTCTTTTATGTATATGTATGGCTTATACCCTTTCGAGGTATTCGCCGGTACGGGTGTCTATCCGAATCTTGTCCCCTTCGTTGATAAACATCGGGACTCTGATATTTGCGCCGGTTTCCACCTCCGCCGTCTTCATGACGTTGGTGGCGGTGTTGCCCCTGACGCCAGGGTCGGCCTTTGTTATTTCCAGTTCCACAAACGTGGGGGGTTCGACAGAAAATACATTGCCTTTGTAGGAGACAAGACGGCAGATATCGCCTTCTTTGACGAATTTAAAGCTGTCCGGCAGCTTTTCCGCGTTAAGGGGTAACTGGTCGAAGGTCTGCGTGTCCATAAAATAATACAATTCGCCGTCGGCATAAGAAAACTGCATATCTTTTCTTTCAACAACCGCGGCGGGGAATTTGGCGGTGGGGTTGAAGGTCATTTCGAG
>CAYOGQ010000005.1:0-19024 GCA_964403645.1 uncultured Ruminococcus sp. | reverse complement strand
ACGCTGCCCGCTATGACGTTGCGCAGTTTGGTCCTGACGAACGCTGCGCCTTTACCGGGTTTGACATGCTGGAATTCAATGACCTGCATTACGTTCCCGTCCATTTCAAAAGTCAGGCCGTTTCTGAAATCGCCCGCTGTTACCATATAAAATAATCCTTCTTTCCTGAGGTCTATTGGGATTTTACATTAAACGCTCCGTTTTGTCAATGGCTTTTATAAAAATTACTTACAGTTCTATCAAATTCTTGGGAGAATGCGTGAGATTTTGGCAGCCCTCATCGGTGAGGTAAACCATATCTTCTATCCGCACGCCGTATTTGCCTTCGATGTATATTCCCGGTTCGACGGTCATGACCGCGCCGGAGGGTACGGCGTTTTCATATTTCGGCGAAAAACTCGGCGCTTCATGAATCTCAATGCCGAGCGAATGCCCCAGCGAGTGGCCGAAACATTCTCCGTACCCCGCTTTGGTTATTATGTCCCGCGCGACGGCGTCTATCGCTTTCCCGGATACATTTCCCCGCGCGGCGGCGACGCCCGCTTCCTGCGCTTCGAGCACTGTGGCATAAACTTTTTTCATCTCTGCGTCCGCTTTGCCGAAAACCACTGTGCGTGTCATGTCCGAACAATACCCTCTGTATTTTGCTCCGAAATCCATGGTTATAAACGAGTTTTTCGTTATTTTTACGTCTCCGGGCACGCCGTGCGGGAGCGAGGAGTTCGCGCCCGAAACCGCGATGGTGTCAAAAGCCATGCCGTCGCCGCCATGCTTCTTAATAAAATACTCTAACTCGGCGGCTATTTCGCGTTCGGTGACGCCTTCTTTTATTAAACCGAGTATATGCGAAAATGCGGCGTCGGTGATCGACTGAGCGGTTTTTATTTTTTCCAGCTCGTCGGGAGATTTTATCATGCGGAATTCACCGCAGATATTGTTTTCGGGAACAAAATTGTAACCGGGCAGTTTTTCTTTCAGCGTTTCCAGCCGAGCCACCGTGACCGCCGAGGAATCAAATACCAATTCGCCCTCTTTCGCGTGGGTTTTTATGGCTTCGATCACGCCTTTATCGAGCGTAATGACCTCCACGTCTTCCGAAAGCAGTCCCTGCGCCTTGGCTTTGCGCGCCGCTTCCGCGTAGCGCGAATCGACACATAGCTTTGCGGCTTCGGCGCCGATTATGACCACCCCGTCGGTGGAATAAAAACCGGTCAGCCAATACGAGGAAACCTCGTCGAAAAATACCGCGGCGTTAGCCCGCTTTGAGATTTTTTCATAAACCTGCCTGCCCTTGACCATATTAACTATTCCTTTCGTTGTTAATTAGTTTTTATCGAACGTCATAACCGCCTGTTTTTCTTTAAAACGTAATATGCCTTGGCATCGGCGCTTTCCAAAGGTTTGCCGTCGGTGTTTCCGTAAATGCCGACGATATCGAAACCCGCTTTTTGGGCGGCGGTTTTTATCAGCTTCGCCGTGTGGTTCTTTTGGACGTGCATTGCGTTACGGCGGACATAGCCGCCCTTGCCGTCCTCTTCGAACGAGGTGAGGTAAAAATAACACTTTTTTGTCTTTTCGCGGTAACAGTTGCGCCAGATCAGCATTGATTGCCCTTCCTCATAGACATAACTGTTGTCCGAGTAAACGGTCTTATAGGCGTAATCGGTGTTGACGTCGAACACGAATATCCCTCCCTGCTCCATAAAAAAGCCGACCTTTGCCACCGCGCGCTTTAGATCCTCGGAAGCGGTGAGGTAGTTTAAGCAATCGAAGGAGGACACGCAGCCCTGCACCGTGCCGTACAGGTCCAGTTCGCGCATATCCTGGCGGATTATGCGGATATCTCTTTGGCCCGATTTTGCCTTGCCCGCCAAAACGGAAAGCATCGTTTCCGAAACGTCCGCCGCCGTTACGCTGTAACCCATATCGGCAAGCCGAACCGTCAGCTCGCCGGTGCCGCAGCCGAGGTCGAGCACCTCGTTTACGCTTACGGCGCTTTCCGAAAACGTTCTTTTCACAAACGCCGCATAAGCGTCGTAGTCGGCGGAATTGTAGATATCGTATTTGCCGGCAATTATCCCGAATTCGTCCATAACTGTTTTAATTTATATTAATATCGATTTTTAGCGAGCCGGCGGTTTTGAAGGTGTAGTCGGCGTAAACCGTAAAGCTGTCCGCGCCCCCGAAACCTGCGAAGGGGATATATATAAACGTGCCGTCGATATTCAACTTAAGAGTGCCGTATTTGGGGGATTCGGCTAATATCACCTTATAAGTCAAATCGCTGTCGGCTTTTATTTTGCCGGTAAACTTCCCCGCCGAATATTCGGATGAAGCCAAATAGGGTTCCGGTGTTTCCGTCGCTTCATAGCAGTCTTTTTTCGTGAGTATTCCCTTGGAGTAAAGGTATATTTCGTCATAAGCCGAACGGACATACGGGTCGGTCGATTTATAGGCATTGTAGATATCGCCCGGGACTCCCCCCTGATAATACATCTTGACGGCTTTCATATATCCGGTCTCCATGCCGGCGACCAGATATTCCTTAATCTTCTTCACGGCGGCGTAGTTGGTGCCGTTGGATTCGAATTCGACACACATACCCAGCGATTTGGCGTATTCCGCGTTGTCGTACAAGCGCGATACGCTTAAGTCGTTGAAAGCGTAATTCGGTTGCATACACGCCGCGTCGAAGCCGTACTCCTCCCATTTTTCATAACCCGCCGCTCTGTACCAGGGGATCCAGAACAGCACGTAGCCTTTGGTGTGGAGGTAGTCGGAAGCGTATTTTATTAAAGCGGCGTCCTGAGGGTCCGAACCGGCGCTTTCTTCGAACCAATAGAAGCCTTTTAGGTCGAGGTTGACATAATTACCGCTTAGGAACCGGGAAACCTGTTCGTCTATTATCCATTTGATGGCTTTTTTACGCCCCGCGAGGGTGCTGAAATCCTCGTTGACTCCGTCGCCGTCGACGTCGCCGAAACTGTTCGTCTTTTTTTCTTCGAGAGTCTTGAAGGTGTAAAGGATGGAGAAGAACACCGAAACCCTGTAATCTTCCCTGCCGAGAGCGGATTTAACCTGTGAAACCGCCGTGTCGAGCGCCGCGGCGTTGCGGTTGGCGGCAAACTGGTTGTCGATATAAAACTTCCAGCCCGCATGGGTTTTGGCGTAATCGGAATAATTGAAGGCGGTGTAAGGGAGATAAAGGAAACCGTCCATGAAGGTGTCTTTAAGGCTGCCGTTCTTATCGTAATAGCCCACATAAGGCAGGTATTCGTCCACCGTGATAAGCCCGTTTTCGTTGTGCCCGCCGTTTGCGTCCGTAAGGCAGTGGTATGAGAGCATAACGTTGTTCACGCCGCCGAAATCCTCCGGCATAAGGTAGCTGTCCTTATCGCCCATACCGCCGCCGCTCTTTTTAGCGTCGCTGTAATAATCTATTTCATCCGCCGTAACCGCGTCGTTTTGCACCTTCTTGGTGCCGAATATTTCTATTTCGCTGCACCAGGAATGGGAATAAACCTGAAGGAATATGACGACATACCGCGCCTTATATTTTTTATCAAAATTGAACGATATCTGTATTTTTTGCGAAGCGGCGTCGGAAGAAAATAAGGTTTCCCCCGCTTTGCCGTAGACGACTCCGTCTTCGGAAACGTAAACGGCTATTTTGGCGGGCGGGGCGATACCCGTGGTGGTTTGTTTAAGGAATTCGCCCGAAAACGACGTGACCGTGGAGAGCGCGCCGAGGTCGAACAATATGAACCTGCCGTCCGCTTGAGTCATATGGAAATACGCGGCGTCCAAATAATTGGAAGAGCCGGCGCGGACGCCGTCGGTCAGGCTTGGGTTGGTTACGGGGGTGTTGTAATAATCCGTCTGGTGCGCGGCCGCTATGGATGACAGCGGTTTCATCCGGTACGGAAGTCCCTTTATCATGTTGCGGGACACGTTAAAATCCGTTTCGGTGTCCTGCCAATAGGACTGTTCGGTAATTTTTTCGGACCCGTAAACGCCGTAATAATTGGTTTCGACGTTGGTATAACGCATAAATTCCACCTCGCTTATAAAAAACCAAACGGTTTCGGCTTTGGCAAAAGAAAGCTTTATATACCGCGCGGATAGGGTGTTGGGCAACAAAAGCCGGTAAATGTACGGTTCATTGTCGGAAGCGTTGTCGGAATCGAACGCTGTGTTTATATAGGTATAGCTGACGCCGTCGTCGGAAACGAATAAATCCATTTTGGACGACAGCCCGATGCCGTATGAAAGCTGACGGATAGACGTGACCTGTAAATCGGCAAGCCCGGAAATCACCTGACCGAGGTCGAAGGTTATAACCGCGTTACTTTGCTGGTACAGACCCGCCCAATCGTCTTTATTGAAGCTTGTCGTAGCGTTGCCGTCGGTGAGCTTGACACGGTCGTCATCAGGGTAAGAGGAGGCGGGGGGTGTGCTGTAAGTGTAGGAAGCTCCTTCCATGGCGTTGACGGCTTTTTTGGTCCTGTCGGTCACCCCGTCGTACAACGCGTCCACTCCGAGGGCGGTCTGATTGTCGGTTAAGAGAGCCGCTCCGAGTATGTGCAGTCGGATTTTTATATAGTCGGTGACGCCGATGATGCCGTTGCGGTCGACGTCCGCGGCATTTTTTTCATTGCCGGAAAGGGTGATTAAGCCGAGTATGCAAAGGCGCATCATAATGTAGTCGTTCGTGTCGATTTCGCCGTCGCCGTTGATGTCCCCTTTTTGATAAGCGGCTTTTTCGCCGTACGCTGGCACGATTATCAAATCGTGGCATAACGGCAGTATCATCGCCGCGACGAGCAGGATTATTAACAGCTTTTTCATTACGTCAGAGCCTCCGTTAAAACGTTATACGACAATTATTGCCGTCGCTATTATACACTTTATTTATTAGTATAGCAACAGTTTTTATGTCGTTTTTTAAATTTTAGCTTCGACATTCATTGACATTCCGCGACGAACATGATATTATCCATACGAGGTATTTGATATGATTGTTAGTGTTTCATCCGTTGTAAACGCCATACTGCCGTTGTTTTTTATATTGATTTTGGGGTCTGTGATAAGGAAAATCGGTGTTATCGACTGGCAGACCACCAAAAAGCTCTCGTCTTTTGTCGTGAACGTAACCCATCCGTTTTTGATAATCGCATCTTTTCAGACAAAAGTAAATTCCGACAAGCTGATAGTGGCGGTCGAAATCATCGCCGCTTCAATCGTGCTGCACGTCTTGTTTTCCTTTCTCGCAAGGTATTTGTTTAAAAAATTTGATAAAAACGATCGCGCCACGCTGGAATTCGGGCTGATATTCGGCAATTGCGCATTTTTGGGGTTCCCCGTATTGGCGGCGGTTTTCTTGGAAAACGGGTTGTTTTACGGAGCGGTGTTCAGTCTTGTGTTCAATATTTACATAAGAATCTACGGCGTCTACCTGCTTAACAAAAGGAAAAAGAACAGTCACGCCCTGCGCTCCGCATTTATCAACCCCGGAACGATAGCGTCCGTGATAGGCATATTTATGTTCGTCTGCTCGATAAACCTGCCGGCGGTGGTTTCCGACACTTTTACCATCATGGGGAGCATGACTTTCCCGCTTTCGATGCTTGTCGTCGGCAGCCTGCTTTGCAACCAGCCGTTCAAGAACCTTTTTTTCCGCAAAATCTATGTTTTTTCGTTCGCACGGCTGATACTCCTGCCGTTTCTTGTGCTGACCGTCTGCGCCGTGCTCCATGTGGACAAGGGGCTGACCTATTTATGCGTTATAATGGCGTCCATGCCCACCGCCGCCAACACCGCCCTGTTCAGCGAAATTTATAAAACAAATTCGCCGCTTGCCGCTTCCTGCGTGGGGGTTTCATCATTGTTATCGGTGCTGACGATCCCCGCGATGATAAGTCTCACCGACCTGGTGATGAGACTGCTGAAACGTTAAACGCTAAACGTTAAACGCTAAACGCTAAACGCTGTAATTACATATTGAAATGGGGTGTGCCTTATCATTATGAAAAAGTTAATCGCCCTGCTGCTTGTTTCCGCTTTGACGCTTGCCGTCTGTTCCTGTTCCGGCGGAGGAGGTTCCGCAAAAATAACGGTTTCGGTAAAAATAACCGTTATGGATTCGGAAACGGGTTACAGCGGAACGCTGTATGAAAACCTCTCTTACCCATATACGCTCGGCTCTCCCTCCGTGGACGGGTTGTTGAACGCGCTCACGAAAGAAGGAAAAATAAATTATTATTATGACGGCGGCTTTATTTCAATAAACGGATTTACCTATTTCAACTCCGTTGATAACAATTATTCCCGCGCCTGGATCGTAAAAGTCAACGGTACAACGCCGTCCGGCGGGGTTCTGACCGATATCGTCGCCGGCGACGCGGTGGAGCTGACCTATATCGTCTTCGGCCATTAAATTTTACATAAAAAACAAAAGCGGAGTTTTAAATTCCGCTTTTTTATAATGCTTAACCGATCATGTCGGGGGTTATTGTAAGTTCCTTGACGTCCGTCTGTGATGGGATGTCGAACATAAAGCTCGTCATGACCTTTTCGATAATGCTGCGCAACCCCCTTGCGCCGGTGTTTAACGATATCGCCCGGTCGGCGATCTTTTCAAGGGTTTCTTTTTCAAATTCCAGTTTAACGCCGTCCATTTCCATCAGTTTGGTATATTGTTTGACGAGCGCGTTTTTGGGTTCGGTAAGAATCCTGACCAGGGCTTCCCTGTCGAGTGGATCGAGAGCGCTGACCACCGGCACGCGCCCCACCAGCTCGGGGATAATGCCGTATTTTACCAAATCGTGGGGAATGACCTCGCGCAGCACCTTGGATTTAACCTTTTGCTCTTTGGTCAGTACGCTGGACGAATAACCGATGGACTGCTTGCCCAGCCTTTCTTCCACAATCGTCTCCAACCCGTCAAAAGCTCCGCCGCAGATGAACATGATGTTGGAAGTGTCTATCTGTATAAATTCCTGGTTCGGGTGCTTCCTGCCGCCCTGAGGGGGAACATTTGAGATTGTCCCCTCAAGGATTTTCAAGAGCGCCTGCTGCACTCCCTCTCCGGAGACATCCCGAGTGATCGAGCGATTTTCGCTTTTGCGGGAAATCTTGTCAATCTCGTCGATATAGATAATACCCCTTTCGGCCTTGGAAACGTCGAAATCGGCGGCTTGTATCAGCCTAAGCAGGATATTTTCCACGTCTTCGCCCACATAACCCGCTTCGGTCAGCGTGGTGGCGTCCGCAATGGCGAACGGCACGGCGAGGATTTCCGCCAGCGTCTGCGCCAGCAGAGTTTTCCCCACCCCGGTGGGACCGAGCAGCAGGATATTGGATTTTTGGAGCTTGACCCCTTCTTCTTCGCCCTTCTTTTTGGGCTTCAACAGGGTATTTATGCGTTTATAATGATTGTAAACCGCGACCGACAGGGCGATCTTGGCTTCGTCCTGACCGACCACATGCTCGTCGAGCTTCGCTTTGATTTCGGCGGGTTTAAGCAGCGGTATCGGTTTCTGCTTGGAACCCTTGCCGGTTTTGTCCGAAATCATATCCTCGTATTCATAGGTTATCGCGGTGCAGATGGATATGCATTCGTCGCAGAATTCCATATCGCGGCCTTCTATTTTCAGCCGCACGGGGCGTTCGGTGTATCTGCCGCAGAACGCGCAGTTCTTACCGGTAGTCTTGTTGCCTTCCATTAATTATTGCCTTTTTTCAAAAACTTTATCTATCAGTCCGTATTCCAGCGCCTGCAACGGATCGAGGAAGTTATCCCTTTCGGTGTCGGCGCAAATCTGTTGGTAGGGTTTGCCGGTTTTTTCCGCGAGTATGCGGTTCAGCTTTTCCTTGATTTTGATAATCCGTTCGGCGTGGATTTTGATATCCGTCGCCTGGCCCTGCATCCCGCCCAAGGGCTGGTGAATCAGGATTTCGGAATTTGGGAGCGCTATGCGCTTGCCCTTCGCCCCCGCCGCGAGCAGAAACGCCGCCATGGACGCCGCCATCCCCACGCATATGGTGGATACGTCGCACTTGATGAAGTTCATGGTGTCGTATATCGCCATGCCGCTGGTTATGGAGCCGCCGGGAGAGTTGATATACAGGCAAATGTCCTTGTCGGGGTCTTGAGCTTCAAGGTATAAAAGCTGCGCGACCACCAGCGACGCCGTGACGTCGTTGATCTCGTCGCCGATAAAAACGATCCTATCGTTCAACAGCCTTGAAAATATGTCGTAGGAGCGTTCGCCCCTGTTGGTTTGTTCGATAACCATCGGCACCAGTGGCATAATCCGACCTTCTTTCCGTAAATTATTTATAAGCTGATTGGGTTATTTATTACGCCTCAAGCGGTTTTTTTGTCGCCACGGCTTTTTCTATGATAAAATCCATCGCTTTGCGTAAAGCGATATCCTCGGTTATGTCGGCTTCGCGGAGGGAGGCTTTGACCTTTTCCGCTTCAATGTTATATCCGGAGGCGATCTTCTGGTATTCCGCTTCAATCTCTTCCGCGGAGGGGACAATGTTTTCGGCTTTTATAATCGCTTCGAGCGCCAAACGGGTGCGTACGCGTCTTTCCGCTTGGGGGCGGAAGGATTCTTTTATGGCTTTTTCGTTTGTGCCTGCGTATTTGTAATACATTTCGAGACTGCCGTTCTGCTGCCTTAAACGGTATTCAAAGTCGCGCATTTCCGTATCCAGCTCGGATTCGATCATGGGTTCGGGTATTTCGACCTCGGTTTGAGCGAGCAGAGCGTCGACAATGTTTTCTTCAAAAACCCGGTCGGCGGTTTTTTGCCGTCTCTCGGTTATTTTCGCCCTGATATCCGTCTTGTATTCATCGACGGTGTCGAGGGTTTCGGAAACCTCCTTGACAAAATCGTCGTCCAGATCGGGTATCTCTTCCGTTTTAATTTCATGGAGGGTTATCTTAAACACCGCTTCTTTGCCGGCAAGCTGCTCCGCTTGGTATTTATCCGGGAACTTTACGGTAATATCAAAGCTTTCCCCCGCGTTATGCCCGATCAGCTGTTCTTCAAAACCGGGGATAAACGAACCGGAACCGAGCTTTAAGCTGTGCTTTTCGGCTTTTCCGCCCTCAAACGCCACGCCGTCGACAAAACCTTCGAAATCTATGACGACTTCGTCCCCGTTTTCGGCGGAGCGGTCGGCGACGGTCAGCTTTCTTGAATTGCGTTTTCTAATCTGCATTATCTCGTCGTCGATATCCTTGTCGGTGACTTCAACTTCTTCTTTTTCAGCTTCTAACCCGACATACTTGCCGACGACCGCCGACGGCTTGGTATAAACCTTCGCCGTAAGCTTCACGCCGTTTTCGTCCGCCGATACCATTTCGATTTCAGGGCGGGAGACGACTTCCAGCCCGGCGTCCTCGACCGCTTTGGAATAAATTTCCGGCAGGATCATGTCGAGGGCTTCGTCATAAAAGAAAGACGAGCCGTACATTTTTTCTATAATAGATTTGGGAGCTTTGCCTTTCCGGAATCCGGGGACACTTATTTTACCGACATTTTTGCGGTAAGCTTTCATCACAGCTTCGTCAAATACCGGTTTTTCGATTTGTATGGCTAGCTCTTTATAATTGCTGCCGATTTCTTTAACGCTTACATTTTCCATTTATATGCCCAAGCCTTTCCGTATGACGGATATCATATCTATATTATTTTATACCAAAACGGCGATTTGTCAACAGATTTTTCAGAATTCGTGTCTTTTGTAACGAATCTTAAAATTTTTAAGTAAATGCCTTGATAAATTTGTACAGAATTTATATAATAACGGCATAAACTCGCAAAGGAGGAACCCGTTTTTATGGCAGAGGAAAATAAAAGCGCGGCTTGGGAAGAGCTTATAGGCTTGTTTGATAACGAAACGTCCGGCCAGCAGGTTTATCCGTCCGATACGACGGATAATACGGATAATACGGATAATACGGAAGTCGGAATATACGAACAAACGCCCGAAACGGCTGACGCTGCCCGTAAAACCGGTCTGCCCGAAGCCAGTTTTGAAGAAACTGTCGAAGAATATAATCTTGCGCGCATAAAACCGACTTATAACGGTAAAAAAACCTCCATAATCAACGGAGTGTTCGTCGTCAGGCTGTTATTGCTCGTCGCCTGCGCCTCCATGTTCATGTACTGCGTTTTTTCGATAGCGGACCGCGTCATAGCCGATATGAAAAGCAAAAGCCTTATGGATAACCTTATCGAAACGACCGAGCGGAAGTCCGTGGTTTCCAGAGTTGCAAAAGTCAGCGGCACGCCCTCCACCCTGACGTTGTACGACGCGCTGGGCGTCACCGAATATGAAAACGATTACAAAAACATAGAAGTCGACGCCACCGGAAAATACGACAATATACGCTACACCATCATGGATCTGAAAAACAAAAACAAAGAAATATACGGTTGGATCCGCTGCAAAGGCGGCATGGCGAATATCAACTACCCAATAGTCAAAAGCACCGATAACAGTTTTTATCTCGATAAAAACATTTATAAAAGCACCTCGCCGAGCGGTTCGATCTTTACGGATTTCCGTAACTCCTTCACACACAGCAACAACTACAATACCATATTTTACGGGCACAACATGTCAAGCGGCGATATGTTCGGGGCGGTTTCGGTCTGGTACAATTCACCCACGCGCAACACCATGGCGGAACAGATCACCATTGAAGTCATAACTCCCGACGCGGTTTATATCTATGAAATATTCGCGGCTTACCGCTCGGTGGGGGCGGATTTTACCACGGTTTCTTTCCGAAACAATTCGAATTATCTCTCTTTCCTTCAAAAAATCGCCAACAAATCCGTATTAAAGCGCGGTATGCCGTATGACGTCAACACCCGCATCATTACACTTTCCACCTGCACCAACGTAAAATCCAACCCCGACGAACGTTATGTCGTCCACGGCATACTCACCAAAATAATTAAATACAGTTAACAATACGGAAACAGGATAATACCTGTTTCCTTTTTTTAGGAGGATTTTTATATGGTACGGCTTATTGTCGGTACGGAACCAATCAAAATAATCATACCTGATAACGCCAACGAGCATGAAAAATACGCCGCGTCGGAGCTGCGTTATTATTTGGACAGAATGACCGGCAGAGTATTCCCCGTCGCCGCGGATTCGTCGGCAGGCGGCGCAGGCATTTACATAAAAGAGGATGAACACATCGGCTGCGACTCCTTCCGCATCTTTTCCGATGACGGCGTCATAAGGCTTTCCGGCGGCAAACGCGGGGTTATTTATTCGGTGTATGAATTGCTCGAAACGCTCGGCTGCCGCTTTTTCACCCCCGAATGCGAAAAGGTGCCCGATAATCCCGACCCCGTAATAGAAGATATTAACAAGGTTTTTTCACCGGATTTTGAATACCGCGAGCACGACTACCGAGACGCGGTGGCAAATCCCCGGTTCGCGGTGAAATGCCGCTTCAACGGCGGCAAGCATCCGATAAAAGAAAAATACGGCGGTAATATTTCCTACGCGTGGTTCGTGCATTCGTTTGAATATATGCTCCCTCCGGAAAAATACGCTGCGTCTCACCCCGAATATTATTCGTTGGTGGACGGCAAACGCACATTCACCTCCAACGGGCGGCACCAGCTTTGCCTGACAAACCCGGAAGTGCTCGATATCTGCACAGAAAACATCCGGAAGGAATTGCAAAAGCACCCGGAAGCGGGGATAATATCCATCTCCCAAAACGACTGGGGCGGCAACTGCCAATGCGAAAGCTGCAAACAAGCCGACGCGGAGGAAGGTTCTCCCTCCGGCACGCTCTTGAGGTTTGTCAACGCCGTTGCGGAAAGGCTTGAGGATGAATTCCCGCACGTCGTTTTCGACACCCTCGCTTACCGCTACACGCGCACCGCTCCCGCCGTCACCCGCAACCGCAGAAACGTGTGCGTCAGGCTCTGTTCAATCGAATGCTGCTTTTCTCATCCTTTCGGCAAGTGCGACGATGAAACTCGTAAAATTACCCGCCCCGACGGCGGTCGGGCGTCCTTTACGGACGACCTCGCCGACTGGGCTAAGATTTGCGACAGAGTATATATATGGGACTATGCCACCTGCTTTGCCCATTACCCCACGCCGCATCCCAACTGGCGGTGCTTGCAGCCCAATATGCGCCTTTTCCGTGACAATAACGTCAAGGGTGTGTACGAGGAAGCAAACTGGTGCGCCAAGGGCGGGACCGATCTGAACGAGCTTAGGTTATACCTGTATTCCAAGCTGATGTGGGACGCCGACGCGGATATTAACCGCCATACGGACGAATTTCTCGGCTATTATTACGGCGACGCCGCGCCCGAAATCAAGAAGTATATCGACGCTCTCTGCGACAAGGCGGAAAACGACAATATCCATGCGGGCTTCAATGACAACCCGATCCACGGCTTTCTCGCGGAAGATATGCTCGATATCTATGACGCTCTGTTCGACCAAGCGGCGGAAAAGGTCAAGGGCGATCCGCTGAGACTTTTCAGGGTGGAAAAAGTGAGGCTTTCCATACGCTATGTGAGGCTGAAACGCAAAGCGATGTTGCAAAACATACACGACAACGCCGAGATCAACAAGTTTTTCGACGATTGGAGGGAGTTCGGGCTTTCCAGAATGGACGAGTGGTGCTGCGCCGAAACCACCCACCGGGCGATGTTGGAAAACCGCTGGCGCGGCGTATCCTACTACGACCATTGGCGTGACGAAGGCGGCGAGGAATTCTGAGTGATAGTCCATCATCCTACTATCTATTATTTTATTCCATGTATAAAGACATCAGCTCCTGAAGGCTCGTTATTCCTTGCAGCACATAATCGCGGCAGTTATCCCACAAAGGCACCATACCGTTCGTATATGCAACTTCCCGCAATTTCTTTGCGGTAATATCCGAAGTCATGGCGTTTTTGATATTTTTATTAAGATACATAATTTCATGCACCGCGACACGCCCTTTATAGCCCGTATTATTACATAACCGACAGC
This sequence comes from uncultured Ruminococcus sp., assembly GCA_964403645.1. Classification (GTDB taxonomy): domain Bacteria; phylum Bacillota; class Clostridia; order Oscillospirales; family CAG-382; genus UBA1206. Next base: position 5,977 of record CAYOGQ010000005.1, on the reverse strand, counting down.
CTTCGGGGCGATACACAGTAACAATTTCGCCAAGTCCGAGCATTGCCGTTTCTGCTTTATTTGTTTTATCAAGCCTTTTACACTTGGGACACAGCGCTTTTACAAGGCGCTGTGAAACAACGCCTATCAATGCGTCGGCGACAAGATAGCTTGGAACGCCCATGTCCGTCAGCCGAGTCAGCGCACCGGGCGCGTCGTTGGTACATATGGTACATAATACAAGACGTCCCGTTACAGCCGCTCTTATCGCTGTCCGGGCCGTTTCCCCGTCGCATATCTCATCGATCATTATTATATCGGGGTCCTGCTTCATGACACTCCGCAGCGCAGACGCGAACGTCAGGTTCGCTTTGTTATTTATCTGAGTCTGGTTTATCCCCGGTATTGTATATTCGGCAGAGTCTTCCACGGTCATTATATTAAATTCCGGTTTGTTAACCTCGCGCAGAAAAGTATAAAGCGTTGTCGATTTACCGCTCCCTGCCGGACCTGATATAAGAATTATTCCGTGCCGATTCGCAAGCATTTTATCCACAAGAACGTTCGCTTCTTTTGTGAACCCAAGCTCTTCTCTATTAAGATTAAACGCGCTTTTATCAAGCGTTTGTATGACGAACTTTTCGCCGTAAACCGTCGGCAGGGCGGACACGCGGAAATCATTTTCCGTTTTATTGTTTAACATTTTCATGCGGCCGTCCTGCGGGACTCGTCTTTCGGCGATGTTCATGCCTGACATTATCTTCAATCCAGCGGAAATTGCGGGATATGATTCGATTGAAAACTGAGTTTTTTCGGAAAGCATTCCGTCTATCCTGTAGCGCACTCTTACCGTCTTTTCGGAAGGCTCGATATGTATATCGCTCGCTCTCAACGAAACCGCTTCCTTAATAATTGAATTGACAAGCCGTACCGCAAACGCGCTGACGACTTCCCCCTCATTCGCTTCGTTTTCCGTATAAATTTCGTCGGTCGTCTTATCATTGTCTTTTTTCAGATTTTCAAGAGCGACCGCCGCAGATTGTGTTGCGGTTTTACCATACGCATACGAATCTGTATAATATGAAGACTGAATCATTTCAAACACCGAATTCCTCCTTTCCCGCAATTATAATTAATGATTGAACATTCATTAATTAAAAGAGCCACGACTTTCGATCGCGGCTCTTTTAGATCAATTTGCAGCGATTTAGTTTTGTGAAGGTTTTCCTTCTGCTGCTTTCATATAAATTATATCAAGCAAAATTACTGAACTTGGCTTAGAGTGAATTCCAGATCATAGGTGCAGGTATCGCTTTGGGCAACGTTGTCGGAGTTTGACGGCCACCAGTCGATAACAGCATTGCCGATGATAGTAACGGAGCCGCCTGCCGGAATCAATTTATCCAGGTTAAAGCTTGTGGGCATGACGTTCAATTTACCGTTGTAAATCATCGTGTCGCCGTTGCTTATATAGCCGTCCTTATCATTATCAAAATACAGGCGGATATTCAATAAGCTGCTGAGTTCACCGACATCCGGGGTTGTGTCACCGGCCTCTATTTCCGGTTCGGTTAAATCATTTTCTGAATCCGTGACAGTTACTTTGGTGATGTCGAGATATCCGTCGATGGTACCGATGTTTGTTAATGTGTAGTGTCCGGTCGGTTGGCTGCCGGGTTTCATGTTGGTAACATTGAACTTTACAACATTAACATCACCGCCGTCAATTTGAAGGTCTAATTTTCCGGCTGTAAATGTGTTTCCGTTGCTTCTTTCAACATCCGAAAAATAAGCAGTTGTTGCCCCCGCTACCATTGTAGCCGCGATCGCGATTACCATGATACTTAACAGAATTCTTTTTTTCATTTGTTTTCCTCCTAAAATTAATAATTTTTTCGGTAGTTTACTACCATCGTTTTCGAGCTCCCCAACAGCTCTTATCGGCCATTTAACCGACAGGGTTTTAATGAAATGAACAACAGGATATTCGCTGTTCTATGCTAAGTCACTGTATTACCTCCTTCAGATGATTTCTGAATGAGACTTTCTTTCAGTTTAGCCAACATAAGCGCTTCTTTATGCTTTTTAATCTGCATAAAAGCCTTTCTCAGATTAAGCATCTCAAAAAATATAATCAATACCCCAGGTACGATTACCAAAACAATCAGTCCCGCCCTCGTCTTGGAAAAGTTTATCAAATTCCCGATTAAGGGAACTGATATGCGAACTTTACCTAAAATATAATTGGCGGGCAAAGGTTCGATATCATCCCTTTCATTGGCGTCCCCGCGCGTTGTAAAAGTGGTTTCCTTGCCCGTATTGATCTTTACAATACGGTGGGTTACAACCGTTTTCTTATCGCTCGGACTGATAAAGGTAACAACATCATTAACTTTAAGACTTTGCATTTCCGGATATGAGATAATAATGATTGCGCCTTTATGGATGCTCGGCTCCATACTGCCGCCTACAACCGAATATACCTGATATTTACCGAATTTCAGCACCTCTCCCGTAGATTTGCTTTGCAAAGATAAATAAACAACCAGTCCTAAAAACAGGAAAGCAACCAAAGAAAAAATACTGAATACAATCCTTAAAGTTTTATTTATTCTATGTTTCTTGAAACCCCTGATTTTGATGGCTTTCCTCTTAAAATAATTTATTACCGTCATGCTTTATTGTCCTTTCGCCGAAATGGGAAGTCCTTCCATGTGATAAAGTGATGTTATTATATCTTGGGGTATTCAATTATTATGTTAAAATTTGGATGCAAAAAAAATTTTTAAATTTCTTTTTTAATTTAAAAATGTCGCAAATGAAAATATTTCAAAGAAGTATCAAGATAAAAGCAATATGCTGCTTGAAGATTTTGCCGCAAAAAATTTTTATACACCCGACAAACGGTAAAAATAAAAAGCCTTCAAAAACCTTAATTTTCAGGTTTTTGACGGCTTTGTGTTTATCGCGCAATTGAATCCAGCGCATTTGCCGTAAACTATGTTGGATCGATTGCATTAAAGCTCCAATTAATTTTCCACCGGATAAAATTTAAATTATTCGTCATCCCACCATCCCGGATTATCATAATGCTTTTGCAATATTTCCAAAATTTCCACGGGAAGCTTTTCTTTTAATTCCTCATTAGCAAGTAATTCAGAAAGATTATCCAACCACTTTATCTTCGCCGTTAAGACAGGAGAAGATTCCGTGCAATACAGACCATTGAATGAAACGAAAAAATTAATAAACAAACAAAAATGTTGTGTTTTAAATTCTTGTTGCATTTTGGTATTTTAGATTGTATAATGAAATAAACCGATAGAATGTCAATTCTATCATAATATTCAGCTTTAAAATTATAATGAAAGGAAGGTTTTATCCATGCTTTGCTTTATTTATAAGAAGCATGTTTATTTGTATGAGCGGAAAATTTAAGACAATGATTGTTAAAAGAAAATCATCCGTCATCGGCTTTTTTACCGGTGTTGTGTTTACTCTTTTAATTGCGGCAATTATTGCAACTGCCATAAGTCCCCCGGCATTTCTGACTGATCTGTTTGGCGATAGCGAAGAGTCCTCTTTACAGCTTGGCTCAGACAACGTTGAGGTCATAATTTATCGGATGTTCCCGAAAATGGATTATTTTTCAACCGAACATTTCAATATAATCAGCAGCTCTATCTATTTAGGGGAAATCAGAATCCTCCCCGACCCCCCCGAGGGATATATGTTGGAAAAATCTTTTATCCCTTGCAACGGGCAAAGCATTAAAGAAAATCGGTACAAAGTCTTACGTGAATATATGTCAAGCATTTCCGGCCAGGATGTCAATACCATAAGAGTTCCGGACCTGGATATACTCGGCGTTCCCGGGTTTTCAACCTATATTACCGCCAGCGGTTATTATCCGACAGGCACTCAAAGCAAAGTTGTAAGCAGCATTATCACCGACGACATAATTTATCTTCCCTGCGACGGGTCCTACTTAAAAGACTATAAAATCAACAGCCCGCTGCAGATAGGTGAAATTGTGCTTTTATCGATAAATGATCCTTACCAGTTTCAATTAACAAATAATAATGTGCACTACTGCTCTGGCAATTACATATTGGCTCACTGGTATCCGGAATTTAAAAAAGTTATGTTCCCCGATTCGGATAAATACCTTGTCCCCCTCCTCAAATACAAATCCCCCATACAGGGAGCGCAGTATTATATAGTGGTTTCCGGCCAAAATCCCTTCCAGAAATTCCAGGAAGCCGTTCCCGAAGGTCAGATGCGGTGTGTAGGCTGCAAAAAATTTGTGCCTTACGGCATATACTGCATAGAATGCGGAACTAAGAATAATTAAAAGCGGTAACGCGTATGCCGCAAAAAAGGAATAAAACGAAATGAAAAAAATAATTACCGCATTACTGATTCTTGCAACGGGTTTAATATTTTGCTCGTGCAACATGTTGAATTACACATATGCGAACGGAAATAAATATTCGGCAGGTGCCGCCGTTATAACGGGCGACGTCAAAAACCTGGACATCAACTGGGTTTCGGGAAAAGTCGATATAGTATATTCCGACATTGCTTCCGTAAAAATTTCCGAAACATCAAACAAGGACCTTACAGACGATCTGTCGGTGCACTACTGGTTTGACGACGATACGCTCCGTATCAAATTTACCGCGTCCGGGCATTGGAAAATCAATCTAAGCAAAATGCTTAAGGTCGAGCTTCCTTCTTCCCTTTTGTTTGACAATTTTAAGGTATCCGTTGCGTCGGCTGAAGTCAGTATTCCCGAGACAAAGGCAAAAAACGTGAGAGTTGCCACGGCAAGCGGTGACGTGACCGCGTCGTTTTGCGACTTCTCGTCAGCCGAATTCGATTCCGCTTCAGGCAACATAAACCTTACAACAAAGGGCAAGGTCGGAGATATCGAAGTCGATACCGCGTCGGGAGACATTACGTTGACTCTTGAAGAAGCGAATAAGGTTAATGTCGATTCGGCGTCCGGAAAAGTGAAAATACTTTCTCCGAAAATAGAAAACGTGATAATTGATACCGCGTCGGGAGACATAACGATGAACCTTGACGAAACGGATAAGGTTTCTGTCGATACGGCTTCCGGAAACATCACGCTTGATTTTGCCGCTTCTCCCGATAATTGCAGTATCGAAACCGCGTCCGGAGACGTGATGGTTTTTCTGCCGAAGGACGCTTCGTTCAAATTAAATTTTGATACGGCGAGCGGAGATTTCGACTGTGATTTTCCCACGGTAAGAAAGAACAAAACATACACCTGCGGAAACGGTGATGCGATTTTTGAAATTGATACAGCGTCTGGGGACGTTACATTTAAAATGAAATAAAAACGCAAAAAAAAGAGCAAAAGTAAAAGTTGGCTCTTTGTTAATAGCCGGGGTCGGTACGAGAACCTCTGTCATACTACCCTAACACAAAAAATAATGCCTGCCGGAGAAGACTCTTCGGTAGGCATTTTCCCTTTTGTTTCTAAACAAATTGTTCTTTACGGTTTGTTGATGAAACTTTTAATATATAAGAAGTTTTGAACGTAATATGTTTATATTTTGCTCTATCGTTTTTATTACTTTGATAAATTCCTCATCGGATTTTCCCGACGGGTCATCCAACCCCCAGTTTTCGTTTATTTTATTCGGAATAAATGGGCATTCTACATTACAACCCATTGTAATATAAATATCCGCCGGAGGTATTTCTATCAATAACTTTGAATGCTGAGTTTGTTCCATATCAATATTATAAAGTTTTTTCATCAGCCTGACGGCATCAATATTTATTTTAGGCTTAGGTTCCGTTCCTGCCGAATAGCTTTCGAACACATCACCGGCTAAAAGTTTACCTAATGCTTCCGCTATCTGGGATCGGCAGGAATTATGAGTGCATATAAAAGCCACTTTTGGTTTTTTCATAATTTTCATCACTTTTGAAACGTAACGGTAATTTTTGTACCGTTGTTTAC
>CAYOGQ010000004.1:0-33848 GCA_964403645.1 uncultured Ruminococcus sp. | reverse complement strand
TGCCGGCGACATGTTCCGCGAAAGCGACGGTCGCGTCGTTGGCGGACGCCACTATCATGGCTTTCAGCAATTCGTTAACCTTTATCTGTTCGCCGACTTCAAGATAAACCTGGCTCCCGCCCATGCCCGCGGCGGCTTCCCCCACCGTCACGATATCGTCCAAGGTTATTTTACCCGCGTCGATAGCCTCTATCACAAGCAGCATAGACATTATTTTTGTCACCGACGCTATGGGAAAATGGGAGTTTTCGTCCTGCGCGTAAAGAATTATTCCGGTGTCGGCTTCCATCAAAAGTGCCGCTCTCACGGGGAGAGTATCGCCGAAGGTCGCCGTTTCGGTGTACCAAAATTCCTCAAATGCGTAGGAGAAGGGGTAAATTTCCGCTTTTTCGTCGTCGAAATTTTCCGCGTCCGCGTAAAGCTCGGCGTCGACCTCATCGTCGGCATAACTTGAAAGCGGGACAAAAATGAGCGTAAAAGCTAAAAGCAGGCAAATAATTTTTTTCATAGAGAGCTTCATTCCTTTCAGTCCGCGGCGCGCCAAAGGAATTCCCTTGGCGCAAAGCGTAGTCCGTTCGGAATATTTCTATGCTTATTTACCTTTAATTATTACCGCTCGGTAAAGGTGTCAGGCTTTTAAAGAACCTGATTTTAACGCCATCGCTTCAAAGCGCGACAATATATCGCTTATTTTATAGGCTTTGGGGCCGTTGAAGAAGGAGTTGACCCTGTCGCCGAACGGCAGGTACCATTTTTCGTCGATACAGCCCATACCGTAGGCAGCCCCGGTTATCGATCCCGCCGTGGCGGCGGTGCAGTCGCAGTCGTGCGCCATGGCGACGCAGTTTGATATCACTTTCCCCAGATCCCCGCCGCCGAGCGCCAAGCCGAAGACGGTCAGACAGGCATTATTTATGGTGTGGACAATGTGCATCCCGGGGTATCTTTCGTCCACCAGCGCGGCGGCGGTCCTGTAATCGCCGACTTTGTCCCAAATTTCAAGCGCCCATTTCAAACCGGAAGCCAGTTCGCAATCCGCGGGGATATAATTCAGTCCTTCGTATAGCGAGGCTTTGACGTCGTTTGTTTTAAACGCGGAGGAAATGACGGCGGCGAAATAGCGCGAGCCGTAAATACCGTTGTTCCTGTGGGAGATAAACGCGTCGATCTCCGCCATTTTTGCGGCTTTGGCGGGGTTGCCGGGGGACATATAGGCGTAACCGTCGCACCGGATATCGGCGCCGATCAGCTCGTCGTACGGGTTGTCGATTTCCGCAGCCTTCTCCGCCGGGACGCCCTTTAACAGGTTGTCGAGCGCGACCCTTTCGGCGGTATAACATTCGGTGATATATTTGAGCCAAGCATTTTTAACGTCGTTCAATGTGAAGTCCGGCCCGCCGCCCTCCTCGGCGATAAAAAGCGAGAGCAGAGTATAGCCGATATCGTCGTCGCAGGGGATACCGTTGCCGGCGAGGCCGGGCAGGGTGTAGTCCTTGAAGGTCTGGATGATATACCTTTTATCGTCGGGGTTGGGTATCGAGGGCCAATAGCCGGTACAGGGATATTCTATCCCAAGTTTGGCGGCGTACTCCTCCATGTGTGAAAGAGTCCAGCCTTCGACGGGCGCTCCGAGAGTGCAGCCCGCCGCCCTCCCCAAAAACGCGGCTTTAAGCTTGTCGCGGTAGGTTTTAATGTCGATCATAACGGGTTTTTCCTTTCGGTTTGCGGTTTTATAAAATTTTAAACATAAAATATAATATCAATTATTTTGTTCTAAATAACGAACGCATTATGAATTTTTTGCTAATATTGAGAAACCAAAAATGAAAAATAATTAAAGCTATTTCAATTTCAGAATACATGTGGTATAATGCTTTAATATTTTAAGGAGGATGCTTTATGTTCAGGGAAATATCGCCTTACGAGCTGGAAAAAACGCCGTTTGAATATATCGGCAGGGACTGGGCTTTGCTTTCCGCCGAAAAGCCGGACGGCGTCATAAACGCCATGACCGTGAGCTGGGGAGGGATGGGAGTGCTTTGGAACAAGAACGTGTTCTTTTGCTTCGTCCGCCCGCAAAGGCATACCTTCAGCTTCACCGAGCAAAGCGACTATATTTCCCTGTGCTTCTTTGACGAAGAATACCGGAAAAAGCTTTCGTTCTGCGGGAACGTTTCCGGAAGAGATGTCGATAAAATTAAAGAATGCGGCTTCACCGCTTTAAAAAGCGGCGGAATTTATTACGAGGAATGCCGTCTTGCCGTCATAGGCAGGAAGATATACGCCGATAAGTTCAAAAAAGAATGTTTTATAAACGTAAATCCCGGCCAATGGTACCGCGACGATTACCATACCATGTATGTATGCGAAATAGAAAAAATATTATACAAAAATTGACGCTTTTCATAAAAGGAATGATAGCGTGAAAGAACAAAAAACAATAAAGAAAGGTAGGCGCGAGCCCATGCTCTCTTTCATCTCTATTTGTGCAAATTTAAGGCATGGGCATTTATATATGAAAACTTCCGAACTCACCGAAAAAATAACAAACGGGGCGTATGACGCCGTTTTCGCCAAGCTTTACGGAAAAGACCGCGTAAACAAACGGCGCGAACGCTACATACGCCTTGCCGAAAGCTTCCTTTCCCTGTACGGGGATCGCGAAACCGAGCTCTTTTCAGTCCCCGGCAGGAGCGAAATTTCGGGCAACCACACCGACCACAACAACGGCAAGGTTATCGCCGCCGCTTTGGACATCGACGTCGTGGCGGCTTCATCCGTCATACCCGAACCGGTAATAAAAATCAAGAGCGACGGCTACCGCGAAAGCGTGGTAGAGCTATCCCCCGCCGGACTAAACGCGGAAAAAGCCAAAAAGGGCAACTCCTCCGCGTTAATTGCCGGGGTGGCGGATTACTTTGTAAAAAACGGTCATAAAATCGGCGGTTTATGCGCTTATACCACCAGCGACATCGGCATGGGGAGCGGACTTTCCTCCTCGGCGGCGTTCGAGGTCATGGTAGGCAGCTTATTAAACTACTTTTACAACAGCGGAAACGTATCTCCTATCGAGCTGGCGAAAGCGGGGAAATACGCCGAAAACGAATTTTTCGGCAAACCCTGCGGGCTGATGGACCAGACCGCGTGCGTCGTCGGCGGGTTCTGCTATATGGATTTTGCCGATCAAAACCATCCCTTTGTGGAAAAGCTTTCGTTCGATCCAGCGTCGCGGGGCTATTCGCTCTGTATCGTCAACACCGGGGGTAACCACGCCAAGCTGACGGACGAATACGCCTCGCTCCCCGGCGAGATGAAAGCGGTCGCTTCGCACTATTCCAAACCCACCCTCAGAACGGTCAACAAAAAAGATTTTTATAGCGACATACCCGTACTGCGCGAGAAGTTCGGCGATCGGGCTGTGCTCCGCGCGATACACTATTTCGACGAAAACGACCGGGTCGAGGCACAGCGTGAAGCTGTCAAGAACGGTGATTACGATGCGTTTTTCTTAAATGTATCTAAATCCGGCGATTCATCCTTCAAATACCTTCAAAACGTGTTCTGCGCCAAAAACGCCGATGAACAAGGGCTTTCCCTCGCCCTCGCGCTCTGCGACAGGCTTGGCGTCATATCCCGCGTCCACGGCGGGGGGTTTGCCGGGACGGTGCAGGCCTGGGTGAGCTTTGACAAGACCGACGAATTTAAACGGGTGATAGAGAGCGTGTTCGGTGAGGGAAGCTGTCAATTCCTCGGCGTACGCCCGTTCGGCGCGGTAACTCTCGAAACGGACGGCGTTTATCAAAAGGGAGCCGCCGTCAAGTGAAGGCAATAAAAACAGGTTTAATTACAAGAACGGAACAAAAAAGCAAATGACGGGAAACAGCTTTGTCTGCACTCTCTTTTCGTCCTCCGGAGGGAACTGCGTATATATTAAGAACAAGGGAGAGGAATACCTGATAGACGCGGGGGCTTCCGCGAGAGCAATAGAAAACGCCTTGAAAACGCTCGGCACCTCTCTGGCAAATATCGACGCTATTTTTATCACCCACGAGCACACCGACCATATTAAAGGGCTGGAAACCATATCGAAATGTTATGAAATCCCGATTTATGCGCCCTCGCTCTGCTGTGCGGCGATAGGGCGGGTGTATGAGCGCGCCTGTTTTTGCCTTAATCCTTTGGAAAAGGACGGCGGAGTCTGCTTTGGCGAAACCGCCTTCGAGCACTTCCGCACGCCCCACGACTCGGTTTCGTCCTGCGGATATGTGGTTGACTTTGGCGGTAAACGCGCCGGAGTCGCCACCGATATGGGGTATATCACAAAAGATGTCGCCGCCGCGCTTTCGTCCTGCGAAGCCGTGATAATCGAATCCAACCACGATATAAATATGCTGAAAAACGGGCCCTATCCCCTGGCGCTGAAAAAGCGGATACTCGGCAACTACGGACATCTTTCCAACACGGCCTGCGCCGAATTTTTGCCTTATCTCGTGAGCCGCGGAGTAAAAGCCTTTGCGCTGGCGCACCTTTCGGCGGAAAACAACACTCCCGCGGCGGCGTACGCCGAATCCTACAACTCTCTTACCGCGAAGGATATAACGGTATGCCATAAAACCGCTCCGGGAGACGTATATCTGACGGTCGCCCCGAGAGAAGGGATCTGCGTTGTTCTGGATGAATGAAAGCCCTGACGACGCTTGAAATTCACTCTGCATAAAAACAAAAACCGGCGCGTCCATTCGCGCCGGTTTTATTATTTATCGGTTTTACGTTGATATCCCGAAACAATGCTCTCTTCCAACTCCAAAAGAGCCCTCTTTATATCAAGCCCTCCCGAAAAGCCGCCTTCGCCGTTTGACGCAACAACTCTGTGGCAGGGGATGATTATGGGTACGGGGTTGGCGCCGCATGCGCTCCCCACCGCGCGGAACGCGCCGGGACGCTCCGCCGCCGACGCGAGAGACTTGTAGGTGAGTTTTTCACCGTACGGGATTTCGGACATGGCGCGCCAGACGGCTTTTTGGAAAGGCGTACCTTCGGCTTTTACGGGAACCGTGAACCGATTCCTGATACCGGAAAAATATTCGTTAAGCTGTTTTTCGGCATCGGCGAGCACGGGTACGGCGTCGCCGGAGGCGTGTTCCGTATTATCAGTTTCAGACGTCTCAGACGTCTCGGACGCAAAATTGATTCCGGTGATATATTCGCCGTCGGAGATTATTTCGAGCTTTCCCACCGGGGTATCCATGGAAACGGTATATGTTTTTTTCATGCTATTTCGCGTAAACCGCGCCTTTGGCTTCCATCACCGCTCTGACGCGCGCGCCGTCCACTTCCCCGGCTTTTAAACCTTCTTTAATTGCCGTCGCCGCGCCTATGCCGGCGGCTTCCCCGGAGGAACGCGCAGACTGCTGGATACGAAGCGAGGACTGGGCAAGAAACTCCGCGCCGAGGCAGCGTCCCGCCACGAACAGGTTGTCGAAGCCTTTTACCACAAGGGAGCGGAAGGGGATTTCGTACCAGGGCTTGCCGTCGTTCACGGGGGTCACGTTCTGTTCGCATTTGAGCGATTTCCCGTGGATGTCCACCGGGTAGCTGCTCTGGCAGAACGCGTCGGCAAATTTTTTCCGCCCGAGCAGGTCCGCGCCCGTCAGGACATATTCGGTCGTGATGTTGCGGGTTTCGCGCACGCCTACCATCGGGGCGATTTCGGAAATATAGGCGTTCTCGAAGCCTTTCATATACTTTTTATAAAATTTAAGCTGCCTGACTATGGCGGCCTTGCCGTCGGTTTGGGCTTTTGTGAGGTGTTCGGCGTCGGTGCCGTCTACATACTCAAACATTTCGGGGTTGTTGAAAGCGAGGGTGTCGCGCCGGTTGGGGAGCTGGAACACCTGCCAGTAGGCCTTGTCCTCGTCGGTGAGGTCGCCCGCAGCGATGGCGGCTTTGAAGACGCCGGTCATCGCCCAGTCGTCGGAAGCGGTGCAGGCGGCGTAAACCCTGACGCCGTCGTAGGAAGCGCCCTTGCCGATGCCCGTGCGGGCGATTTCCGCTTTTATAAATTCCCCGAATTCGGCGGTGTCGACGCCGGACACGGTGTATCTCAAAGATATGGGCTGGCACACCCCCGTCTCCGGGTTGCCTTTGGTGTATTCCGCGCCAGCGAACACGGAAAGGTCGCCGTCGCCGGTGCAGTCGATAAACATTTTGCCCTCGACGACGTATTCGCCCGATTTGGAAGCGGTTATGACGCCCTTAATGACGCTGCCCTCTTTAATGACGCCTGTGACGAAATGGTAATACAAAAGCTTCACGCCCGCTTCAAGGCAGAGCTGTTCGGATGCTATCCGCAGGATAAGCGGGTCGAAAAGGCGTCCGGACTCATCCAACTTGCCGAGCTGACTCATTTTTTCGTTTAAAAGACCGGTCACATATGAGCAGGCGGGGTCTCCCGCAATATGCGAATGCATTACCGGAGTGACAAGCGCGTTTCCCGCCGAACCGCCCGGCGAACCGAACTGCTCTATAAGGATGACGGATAAACCCTCCTTCGCCGCCGCGACCGCGGCGTGGACCCCGGCGGTGCCGCCGCCGCACACCACGATGTCGGCGGAAAAACGCACGGGGATTTCTTTTTGCGGGATTAAATAGGTTTTCATAACAATAAGCGCCTTTCTTGTTGTTTACCTGATGTTTTACGGGCGTTATTCGGCCTTCTGTTCGACCGAGCGCACCGCCCATTTCTGTATCTGCACACGGGTCTTGTCGCCGCTGGTCTCGATTAAGATGTTATCGTCCTTGACCATGACGACTATGCCCACGATACCGCCCAAGGTGGTGATGACGTCGCCGCGCTCGACGCTGCCGCGCATGGCTTCGGTTTCGCGCTGCTGCTTTTTTTGCGGCCTTATCATAAAGAAATAAAAGACGACTATGAGTATGGCAAACGGCGCGAGCATGGACAATACCGACCACAAGGAAGAGCTGGATTTATCGGCGTTGGAGGTTTCCTCAAGCAATTTTATAATATCGGTCATACTGTATTCCTTTCTTAAAGGTATTTTATTCGTTTAATATTAACACAGCGTTTGGAACTAACATCCACTTCGAACAGCGCCCCGTTGATTTCCGCCCTGCCCGCGATGCGCTCGAAGCGCTCGTGGACGCCGGTCACAAATTGTTTAACCACCGTTTCGGCCTTCACGCCGAGGACGGTGCCCTCTCTTACGCCGCACATACCTATGTCGGTGATATAGCCGCTGCCTTTCGGCAGGAGCGTCTCGTCGGCGGTGGGTATATGCGTGTGGGTGCCGTATATGCACTGGATCCTGCCGTCGAACCAAAGCCCGAAAGCGGTCTTTTCGCTCGTTGCTTCGGCGTGGAAATCGGCGACGGCGAGGTCATATCTGCCCTCGTTTTCCCTCAGTATCCTGTCCACGCATACGAAAGGGTTGTCGCAGGGGTTCATGAACACCTGCCCGGCGGCGTTTATCCTCAACCCCAAAACGGCATCATAGACGGCGTATCCTTTCCCGGGGCACAGCGGAGGGAAATTTGCCGGTCGCAGCAGGCGGACATTGTCGTCGAGCGCTGTATAGATTTCTTTCAGCGCTATGGTGTGGTTGCCGCCGGTTATCACGTCCGCGCCGCAGGCGATAAGCGTCTCCGCCGACCAGACGTCCAGACCGTTCGAATCGGAGGCGTTCTCGCCGTTGACCAGCACAAAGTCCGCTTCCAGTTCCGTTTTTATACGGCGAAGCTCGTCCGCCACGCGGGCGACACCCGATTTGCCCACTACATCGCCCAGAACGAGGATACGGATGAAATTTAAATTATTTCGCATATTCAAACGCCCTGGTCTCGCGTATGATGTGGATTTTTATCTGCCCGGGGTATTCCAGTTCGGATTCGATCTTTTTGGAAACGTCCCTGGCGAGGAAGACCATGTTGTCGTCGCTGACCTCCTCCGGCTTGACCATGATGCGTATTTCGCGCCCCGCCTGGATGGCGAAGGATTTTTCGATACCCTCGAAGGAATTGGCGATTTCCTCCAGCTTTTGCAAACGCTTGATATAGTTTTCGAGATTTTCACGCCTTGCCCCGGGACGCGCCGCTGAAATGGCGTCCGCCGCCTGAACGATGACCGCGATATATGTGGAGGGTTCCACGTCGCCGTGGTGGGATTCTATGGCGTGGATGACCTCCTTGTTTTCCTTGTATTTTTTGGCGATATCCACGCCTATGGCGACATGGCTGCCGTCCACTTCGTGGGTCATAGCTTTGCCTATGTCGTGGAGCAGCCCCGCGCGCTTGGCGAGATTGGCGTCAAGCCCCAGCTCGCTGGCGATCATGCCCGAAATCTGGGCGACCTCGACGGAATGTTTCAAAACGTTCTGACCGTAGCTGGTGCGGAATCTCAACCTGCCGAGCAGCCTGACCATCTCGTGGTTGATGCCGTGGACGCCGGTTTCGAAAGTGGCCTGTTCGCCCTCGCGCTTGATGACCGCTTCCACTTCTTTCTTGGACTTTTCGACCATTTCCTCGATTCTCGAAGGGTGGATACGCCCGTCGGAGATGAGCTTTTCGAGCGTCAGCCGAGCCACCTCGCGCCTTATCGGATCGAAAGTGGATATGGTTATGGCTTCCGGGGTATCGTCGATGATGAGATCGACGCCCGTGAGCGTCTCGATAGAGCGTATGTTGCGCCCCTCGCGCCCGATGATGCGGCCCTTCATCTCGTCGTTGGGAAGATCGACCACTGAGACAGTGGCTTCCGCCACGCTGTCGGAAGCGCAGCGCTGTATCGCCGTCGTGATAATCTCCTTCGCCTTTTCCTCGGCGTTTTCCTTGTATTCTTTCTCAATTTCAGACAGTTTTTGCGCCATCTCGTGCCGGGTTTCGTCTTCGACTCGGCGCAGCAGCTCGGCTTTGGCGTCTTCCTGCGAAAGAGATGCTATTTTTTGCAATTCAGCAAACTGCTTGTCCTTAATGCTTTCTATTTCCGCTCTGATAGCGTCGTTCTGTTTCAACTTTTCGTTGAGCTGGTCCTCTTTTTTATCGAGTGATTCGATTTTTTGGTCGAGGTGCTCTTCCTTTTGGTTCACGCGCTTTTCCAGACGCTGTATGTCGTTTCTTCTCTCCCTAAACTCCCTTTCGTTTTCGTTTTTGATTTTTAACGCTTCTTCTTTTATTTCAAGCAGCGCTTCTTTCTTTTTGGTTTCGGCCGATTTTTCGGCTTCGCTCACAAGGCGCTTAGCCTCGACCTCCGCGGACTTTATAGTTTTTTCCGCTATTTTTTTTCTGAAAACAATTCCGGCGTAAAACGCCGTCAACCCCACGGCGACGACGATTGCCGAAACAATCAGGTATCCCACGAGACCCATAGATTTTTGAATCCTCCTTTTATATTAAATCCATGTCCTCCGCTTTGGTATAAAACATATATGCAAACGGCAATCTATATACAAGTACATAAAATGAAAGCGGACAACACCGATATTAAGGTATTATACTACGGCAAAAACTTACTGTAAAGTCAAATAAATTAATTTTTATAAAATTTACATTTATATTCATAAATCGCGGGTAAAAAATCATTAACAATGGTTAAAAGCTGCCCGCTATATTGATAACATAATATAAAAGCGGCGGATGCTTTATTAAAAACGCAAATATCCGTCAGCCGCCGCCGAAAGGATGGTTACGTATGGGTTTTTGCAAGACGGCGCTCATCCTCGCCTGCCTGACGCTCTCAACGCTTGTCGCCTGCTTCCCCGCCGCGCCGAGTGGCGGGGTTTCGGCCGGGGAGGGTAATTCTTCGCAGGAAACAATCAAATCCGCCGCAGGGACCGAGTATAAAGAAAAGGACATAAATTCCGGATACGAAGAGGGCGAATGCGTTACGCTGACGCTCGCCGACGGTGCCACGACCGCACAAAGCGGTTCGTCCGTAGCCGCGGGAAACGGCTTGACCGTCAACGGCGATATTATTACCATAACCGAATCCGGCTGTTATATCCTGCGCGGAAGCCTATCCGACGGGCAAATTGTCGTCGACTGCGCGGGCGGCACGGTGCGGCTGGCACTCGACGGCGCCGCGGTGAACTGCTCCCGTTCGTCCCCTCTGTACTGCAAAAACGGGGATATCGAGCTTATTCTCGCGGAAGGGAGTTTCAACTCCTTCGCCGACCCGGCGGATTATACGCTCGGCGGTGACGCGGACGAGCCTTCCGCCTGTATATTCGCAAAAGACGACCTCACCGTTAACGGCGGCGGTACCCTTACGGTGATCGGTAATTTCAAAAACGGCATACAATCCAAAAAAAATTTGAAAATAACCGGCGGGAGCATCGGCGTAACGTCGGTAAATAGCGGTTTAAAAGGCAAAGATGTCGCGGTGAGCGGCGGGATAATCAACGTCGATGCCGAGGGCGACGGCATCAAGTCCGACGGCGGGGCGGTCCGGCTCGACGGCGGCATCGTCACCGTAGCGGCGGGCGACGACGGCGTCCAGGCATACGGTAAAATCATATTGAACGGCGGGGTTTTGAACGTGACCGCCGCGGGCGACGGGATAGCCTCCGACGAGTCCGTATACGCGTCCGGTTCGGACGTGACGATAAAACCGGGCGGCGTCGCTTCCAAAGCTTCGACCGTGTCGCAAAAGGGTATAAAAGCGTTAAACGGCGTCTTTATTTCCGGCGGGACCTATAATGTCGATGCAAACGACGACGGGCTGTATTCCGATAACGAGATTGTCGTCGCAGGCGGGGATATGACGGTTTCGACCGGCGGCGACGGTATCCGCGCGGGGGCGCTTTTGACGATAAGCGACGGTACAATAAAAATAAAAAAGTCGTACAAGGGACTGGAAGCGCTTAAAATTTATATAAAAGGCGGGGATATCGATGTCTTCGCGTCCGGCGACGGCATAAATTCCGCCGACGGGCAAGCGGGCGGCTCGGGGGTGATATCCGAAGCGTATATTGAGATAACGGGCGGGGATATTTATTTAAATTCCTCCGGCGACGGTTTTTATTCCGACAATAAAATTGTTATGTCGGGCGGGAAGCTGACAATCGACGGGACGGCATCCGGTGACGACGGTGCGGCGGATTACGGGAACGCCTTTGCGATGACAGGCGGGCTGTTTATCGCGGGCGGCTCCTCCGTGACGGCAATGACGCCTTCTTCCTCGTCCACCCAGTACAGCGTCAGCATCTATACTTTTGTGAACGCGGGGAATGTTTTCGAGCTGAAAGACAACGCGGGCAACGTAATCGTCACCTATATCCCGGCGAAAGACTGCGGATCGGTGGTGGTATGCTGCCCGGAGCTTAAAACGGGGACTTATGTCTATTCGGTCGGAGGTATCCCAACCTCGTTTACGATTTCGTCGATAATAACCACGGTTGGATCGGGCAGAAGGTAATTTAAATTATTTAATGACAAAATAATGAAAACCGGCGCAACGTTACGCACCGGTTCTCATTTTAATAGTTTATTTTTGTCCCAATATAATCTTCTTCGTATCCAAGGCTATCACAAGCTCCTCGTCGGTCATTATGACATACACCTTGACTTTGGAATCGGGTGTGGATATTAACGCCGGTTCGGGCAGTTTTTTACCGATCTCATTTTTTTCGTTGTCTATCTTTATGCCCAAATATTCCATATCGGAGCAGACATCCGCTCTTACTATGGGGTTATTTTCACCTATCCCGGCGGTGAATACTATGGCGTCCACGCCGCCGAGAGATGCGGAATACGCGCCGATAAACTTTTTAATGTCGTAAATGAGGATATCGTACGCCAGGGCGGCGCGTTCGTTGCCCGCGTTTTTTGCCGCCATCAGCTCGCGCAGGTCGGACGACACGCCCGAAACGCCGAGCAGCCCGCATTTTTTGTTCATCCAGTTTTGCATATCCTTGGGGGCGATGTTTTCTTTTTCCATGATATAGGGAATTATCGCGGGATCGACGCCGCCGCAGCGCGAACCCATGATTATACCGTCGAGGGGGGTAAAACCCATGCTGGTGTCGATGACCTTTCCGTCCTTTACGGCGGTTATGGAGGAGCCGTTCCCGAGGTGGCAGGTGATTATTTTGGTGCCTTCCGCCCTGCCGCCGAGGTATTCGATACACTTGCCCGAAACATATCTGTGGCTGGTGCCGTGAAAGCCGTATCGGCGGATGGAGTATTTTTCGTAAAGCTCATAAGGTATGGGGTACATATACGCCTTTTGGGGCATTGTCTGGTGAAACGCGGTGTCGATGACCAAAACCTGCGGCGTGCCGGGCATGGCGGCCATGCAGGCGCGTATCCCCAACAGGTGCGGTTCTGTGTGGAGCGGCGCGATATCCTTGCAGCGTTCGAGCTTTTTCAAAACATCGTCGTCGACCAGTACCGAATCGAGAAGCCACGGCCCCCCCTGGACTATGCGATGCCCCACTGCGGAAATCTGGTCCATGGAAGCAAGGCAGCCGTAATCTTTGTTAAGGAGCGCGTCCACCACCATTTTCATGGCCTCGGAGTGGGTGGGGATATCGGTTTCGGCTTCGTGCCGCCGCCCAAACGCCTCGTGCCGCATCTTGCCCCCGGCGATGCCGATGCGTTCACAATTCCCTTTTGCCACAGCTTTTTTGGCGTCCATATCGAAAAGCTGGTATTTAAGCGACGAGCTTCCCGCGTTGACGACGAGAATATACATTTTGTTGACCATTCCTTTAATATTTATTTTAAAAATACAGACTTTTTATCCGAGGATAATTGTCAAATATTTCCTTGACTTTTCAAGCCCTGGATATTATACTTCATATATGGCAAAAATGCAAGTTTTTTTGACTTTTTAATTTATTTGCATGAATTATATGTTTTTATAAAACCTTCGGAGGATATATGGAAACAGGCGCAGTATTTGTGATATCCGAATTCAACCCTTTCCATCACGGACATAAATACCTAATCGACACCCTCCGGCGCGATTTCGGGACAATCATAAGCGTCATGTCGGGCAATTCCGTACAGCGGGGCGAGGTTGCCTGCGCCGAAAAATATCTGCGCGCCCGGACCGCCGTCGATAACGGCGTCAGTCTGGTTGTCGAGCTGCCTTTCCCTTTTTGCAGCCTTTCCGCGGCGGATTTCGCCTATTCCGGGGTATTTTTGGCAAACGCACTGGGCGGAACGCATTTGGCGTTCGGCGCGGAATCCGAAAGCGGAGAAATTACAGCGGCGGCGGATTTGCTATATGACAGGGAAAAGATAAAAAATTATATCAAACAGCGTCCCATGCTCTCCTACCCCAAAGCCGCCAAAGAAATATTAAGGGCGGAGTTCGGTGAAAAAGCCGCGCTTATTGAAAAACCCAACAATATCCTCGCCGCGGAATACTTAAACGCGATAAAAGCGCAGGGATGCGGTATCAAAAGCGTGTTTATCAGGCGGGAAAAGGGGTTTTCCTCGTCCTTGGAGATACGGAAAATACTGTACGCGGACACCGAGGCGGGGCTTGCCCTGCTTCCGGAGGCAACGCGGTGTTCGTTATGTAAAGATGTCATCTGGGACGGCGCGAAGCTCGACACGGCGTTACTCGCCGCAATCCGCCTTTCGGAAGGCGGGGGGGATTATTACGGGACGGACGCCGGGGTCATTAAAAAAATTTATTCGGCTTCGCTCGTTTCGTCCAGCACAAAGGAGCTTTGCGAAAAAAGCGTGTCGCCCGGGCTGACCGCCGCGCGAGTCCGCCGCACGCTGCTTTGCATATTGATGGGAGTGGGCAGAGAATACGGTTTAAGCCGGGGAAGCGGCTTCGCAAAGCCCTCTTACGCGCTGGTACTCGCCGCAGACGCGAGGGGCAGGGCATACCTTTCGCAAAACAAGAAAAGTTTTACGCTCCCGGTGATAACCAAGCCCGCGGACTACGCGTTTTCGGGAGGGGCGGTAAAACGCGGCTTTGAGTTTTCGCTGAGAGCGGACCGGGTGTTCTCTCTCGCGTCCGGCGAAAGCGGCAAATACAATCCGCTTAAAATGACGCCGTATATGAAATAACATTCAATTATATATTATTGACCCAAAAACACAAAAAATAACGACAAAAGCCGCATAAGCGGCTTTTGTCGAGGAAACAACAGGAAAACAAAGAAGTGTATGCAGGCAAACGTCAGTGTAAAATGTTATGCGGGCAGACGCCTTAATCTTTATAAATCAACCATTTTGCTGATTGAATTACTGCCCTGCCTCTTTGGGAGACGGCGAACGTTTTGTTGTTGGTATCCACGGCCACGGCGGCTTCGATTACAAACTCACCCTGGACCGCCGCTCTTATGATATAACTAATCTGACCGGAAAATCTGCAAACGGTGTTCCCTTTCATGGGGTCGGAGTTGTACCTGTACACCGAAATGCCGCCGTTCATCATCTGCGCCGAGTTGGAAAGCCACGCGTAAGCGTTATAATCCTTCGCGTTATTATTGCTATAACCGCCGTCGGACGAAAAGTACCTCGCGCCGGAGGGTATGCAGTCGGCGAGCGTATAATAGGCGTAATTTCTGTCGGTTTTACCGGAATAGTTGATTTTTACGATATAAAGCCCGCGTTCCAAATCGTAAGGCTCGATGGTTTTGTCGATAGAAAGCTCGGCGCTTTCCGCTTTGCCGCCGACAGCCTCCTCCGCGGTGCCCATGTAGTTCGCCCGCACCGAAACCGCTTCGTCTGAGGAAACCACGGCAAACGATTTAAATTCCTTTTTGGTAAGGGAGAGAATATAAACGCTCCCCGCTTTGAGAGTTATCTCCTTTTCCTCGTTTTCGCCTATCTTGTAGGTGAAGGACGAGGTTTTTATCTCCGTGGGCATGAAATACCGCACATACGACGCCAGCTCGAGCAGGTATTGATCAATATATGAAGTCCGTTCCATCAGGTACGCCGCTAATTTTTCCGCGTCGAGCTTAGATACGAGAGACGCCGAAAGCAGGGCGAGCGAGGTTAGTTTTATGGATTTTTCCGTGTCGCCGCCGTTGAAATACAGCTCTCCGCCGTCGGCTTCCGCGGCGTATTTTTCACGCAGGGCGTTGTAAATTTCCTTTGCCGCGGAAAAGTCGCCGAGATATCCGAAAGCCGCGCAGAGGTACAGTTTGGCTTCGGCCGAGAAATCCTCGCAGTGGGCGGCGACATAGGTCAGGTCGGTGAGCACAGGACTGCCCAGCGAAGCAAGCCCGAGCAGCGCAGCGCAAAGTCCGACATCGTCTTTATATTCCGCTTTTGAAATATAGTCGGCAAACCTTTCGGCAAGCTCGGCTTTTTTGGTGACGGTGAGCGTTTCGGGCGCGACCGCGCAGATTTTGGCGGTCAGCTCCGCGTTACCTTCGCCGTAGGAGACCAACGGGATAAAGCCCGTGTAGGAGGAAAGCTTCGTTTTGGCGTTGCTTTCGGAATAGTCCCAGCCGAAAAGCTTTTGAAGCGCGGCGGCGCCGACAAAGTTCGAAGCGAGGGTGTCGCTCCTTTCGGAATACCCCCACATAAGACGCCTTGCGACGTTAATAAGCTCGTCGTAGGTGTCGTCATGGAAGGAGAGGTTGACGGGATAAGCCTGCGCTTCGAGAGATGCGATTTCGTCGACGGATATATCCTTGGTCACGTTCATAAGCACGCCGGTTTCCGTCACGGTGAAAAACTTTTTAACCGCGTCGCCGTATCCTCCGACGTCGCCGGTGATTTGCACCGCGTAGGAGCCCTTTTCCAATTTGCCGAAATTGAAACGAGCGTACCGGTCGGAATTTTCCTTTACGTTAAACAACGCGACAAGCGCTCCCTCGTCGTCATACAGCAATGCGGAGTAGGTCACTGGTTTAACCGAGGTGAGCGACGAGCCGTAGGAGCGCGCCGAAACCGAAATGTCGTCGCCGGTGATATACCGCGTATTGGAGGAAACATTTATAAAATAGGGGAGCGTGCAGATTACGTCGGAAACGCAGTTGCCGACTTCGGTACCGGAAAATTTTCCGGCGTCTCTCACGTTTAACGCCACGGCGGTGACGCGCCATTCGGTGATATTGTCGGGCATGGTGAAGGTCACGACGGCTTCGCCGTTATAATCGAGCGAGCAGACGATAAACACGGGGTTATCCTCAAAAATTTCCCTTATCCGGGCGCTCTGGCTGTTTGAACCGTCTTCTTCGGCGTCGCCCGACTCGGCGGGAGTGAGATCTTTTTCCTCGGCGTAATCGACGTCATTACCGTAGCCCAAGTAAACATTTCTAATGTTTTTATAGTAATATATATCACTCAAACGGGTGTTGCGGTTGATTCCGCCGTAAAATCCGGATTGATAATAGGACATCAGAGCGTTGACCGTCTGTTCGCCGAGCGCGAAACAGGCTTCGTCCGCCACCGAGAGTATTATCGTGGCATCCGCCGCCGTCCCGATAAGAGATGACGCTTTAATTTTTGCCGTGACGGTTTCGCCCGGCTTATACGCGTCCTTATCGGTTTCGACGGTTATGTTAAGAGAGGAATTTGCTTCATAATCGTAAGCCAAACTGACTGACCAGGGGGTTATTATTCCTTTTTCCCGGTCGAAGATCGTGGCGTAAAGCGCAGCGCCCGCGACGAACGAATCGTCAAATCGGAACGAATACTCGTTCGCAAGCGTATAGCTGAACCTGCCTTCGGAATACACGGTGTAGAGCACCTTGCCGTCATACTTCTTGTCGCCGTACTCCACCCACGCTCCGACCTCATCGCCTACCGAAAATTCGGTGCCGTCGGTTTTTAAGACATAATAGGGCGCGCCGTTGTAGTTGTAATAATTATTATCGCGTTCCTCGCCCTTGCAGGCGTAGACGGATTGGGTGTAGTCAAAGCCGTTTGCGGCGCCGTGATAGGTCACCTCATACATATAGTAACCCTCGAAGCCCTTCTCGGTCTGTATGTGGTCGAGACTTATAACGCCGTCTTTGAATTGCGCGTAATACGACTTGACAACAGTTTTCTCGGTGTAATAATTGTAGTTTTCCACCGATTTTTTTGTTATGGGGTCATATGTGGTGCCTGTGTATTTCTTTTTGAATTCGCACTTGATAAGGTTGACGACCGCACCCCCCTCGGCGGGGCCGCCTATGGAATTTTCGTAAGTAGCGTCCTCGGCACAGGTGATTCGGGAGGTGTCCACCTTGTTTAAATAAATCTCGCTGTGATTGAAATCCACGCGGCGCGACGTAAAATAAATATCGGTGTTGAAGTACATAACGGATTTACTGACGTATAGGGAAGTGGTCTCCTCGCCTATAAGCTGCGCCCAAACCACTATATTAAACGGATAAGTCGAATAGGTATATTTGGAATATGTTTTAAAGGAACAGACGGCGGTTCCGTCGGCGCCTGTCTTTAAGGTTTTGGAATTCAGGAAATCGACAGCGCAAAAGTCAAAGGTGAGATAGGGCGCGGGCGTGCCGTCAAAAAAAGTGGCGGTGAGCGTTACGGTGACCGTATCTCCGAACGAGTAGAAGGGCTTGTCGAAAGCGAGCGACGCCTTGTAGACGGGTTTATCCTGGTCGGTCACGGTGATATTTTTGGAAAACAGCAATTTGCCGTCCGCGTCGCAGAAGCGAAGATAAATCCACCGATTGGAATAGCCCTCTATTTCGAGCGAGCCGTTAAAGGTGCCGTCGACGTTCACCTGGATTTCCTCATAAGCGCTTCCCGACCATGATGTTTTGAGATAAAGCTTTTCGGGAATTTCGGTATAAGACGCCGCGGGGCGTATCGTCCCCGCAAAGTTGACGGTGTCGTCGGCGAAATACACCTCGCGGTCGGTGTAGACGTAGCTGAAATACCTGTCGGATTCGGTTTTGGGGCCGGAATAGACGCAGGCATACGCCTCGTCGGCGCCGGACTTGACGGTTAGGTAAACCGAATCATCCTTGCCGTTGTCCATAAAGCAGATGCCGTCGGCGTTGGTTTTGCTTTCGGTTTTAGCGAATGTTATCCCGCCGTTGCCGGAGATCCGGAAATTCCTGCGGGAATAGCACTCGCCCTTGACCGCGGCGTCTTTAACGACGCCGTCGGAACCGTTCACCCAGACCAACAAGCTGCCCTCGCAGCCTTCGGTATATATCGTAAGGTCGGTGACTTGGACCAACGCCTGCTTGACGCAGGTTTGTTTTTCGCCTTTTATCACGCAGTCAAACGTCAAATTGACGAGGTATATCCCGCCGCCGAGTTGGGGAAGTTCCAAATAATTGTTAAAGGTATCTTCATTCTGCACTTTCTTATTGAAAGTGGTGACTTTGGTAAGCCCGTCGGTGGGGTAAAGGTAGGTTTTGCCGGAAAAGTAATAGTCCGCGCCGACCGCTTCGTAGTCCTTTTTTGCCTGTACGGCTTCGCCGACGGAGGCGTATTTGTATATGTCGGCGGTTATCGTGTGCTGTATGTTGTTGGCATAATAGTAAAGCACGGGATAATCGCCCGGTCTGAACGTATAATCGACGGAGGACATTCTGAAATACGCCGATTGTGTGTTTTCGGTCTTTTTCGGCGCGGTGCGGAAGGCGAAAACCCTTTCCTCCTCGAGCGTTTTGCCGGAAGCGCAGGTTATGCCCTTGCCTACGGTCACTATATAAATCTTGTTGGCGTCCAGTCCGCGGTTGGGGACGAAAGCCACCGTTTTCCCGTCGGGGTACAGGGCAAAATAGCCGTCTACGGCGGGGGAAACCGTGATATACTTTCCGAAATCGTTGCCGTAAACCGAATCGGAAAACTCAATCTCTATACCGGCGTTGACCGGCACGTTAAACGCCTCGTCTGCGGGCAGGACTGATTTTATCGTGAGCGCCGCTTCGGTCTGGAACGCGAAGGAATACGCCGGGTTGTCGCGGTCGCCGACGAGCAGCCGGTAAACCTTACCGGAAGCGAGATTGACGGCGGGCGTAAGTTCGAATTTGTTGGCGGAAAGCTTTGCCACGGTGTAACCTACCGCCGGGGAGAGCGTGACATACTGCGTCAGTTCATTGGCCGAAATGTCGCCGTCCGTCTGTATTATGAACGATTCATCCGCGGCGATGAGCTTCCCTTCGGCCTTGGCCGCGGTGACGCCGACCTTGCGCAGCGGCGTAGGAAGGTTTTTTGCCAGCCCGTCGGAAACATAGGCGTCCCCGACGAGGTCGAAGCCTTTTTTGTCGGATAAATTATCGACCGTGGACGCCTCCGGGGCGCTCGACGCACCGTCTTCGCTTTCGTCGATGATCCCGCTCCCGCAGGACACAAGAAGCAGCGCGGCGAGAAACAGGCAGAGAACGCGCGGCAAAAACTTTAAATAACCGTTTTTCATATGTTGACCAATCCTTTCAACCGTATGTCTGATTATAAATCACGCGGTTTGTCTCCGACAACTAATACGCTTGATCACGGAAAAAAGTTTCATATGATTTAAAATTTTTTTTATTTTTATATTTGCCGCATTTGGACACAAACCAGACGAACAATTCGCGGGAATAATCATCAGCACCGAAGGTCATCTCCGGGTGGAACTGCACGGCGAGGGCGTTGCTCCTGCCTTTTAATTCCATCGCCTCGATGACCCCGTCGGGGGCAAAAGCGGTCGGAAACGCGATATCGGAGGTATGTTTAACCGCCTGATGGTGGTGGCTGTTCACCGTGATTTTTTCGGATTTTACTATACCGTGCAAAACGCTGCCCGGTAAAACGCTTATTTCGTGCCTGCTCCCGCCGTGGGGTACGGATAAAGCCATTTCGGAGGAGATGTCCTGTAAAAGCGATCCGCCCGTAAAAACATTAAGCGCCTGTATGCCGCGGCAGATACCGAAAATCGGCAGCTCCAAACCTTCGGCGGCGGTGAGCGCCGCTCTGACGTAAAAACTTTCCGAAAGGTCGCGGGAGGCGCATATTTCTCCGCATTTTTCCGACTTTTCCGCGCCGTAGAACGCGGGGTCGATATCCACGCCCCCGGCAAAAACAATGCCGTCGAGCGCCGTAACGATCTCCGCCGCGCATACCGCGTCCGCGGCATATGGCAGCGCGACGGGCAGCCCGCCGGATTTCAAAACGGCTTCAAAGTAATTTTCGTTAATAAAAATCCTTTTTTTTGCCTCGTCGTAAGAACAGGCGAAGCCGATAAGAGGTTTTTGCGTAAAATTCATTGTTATTACCATTTATCTATTATTTTTATTGGCACGCCGCATTCAACACCGCTTTTTCACTGAGGTGCAATCAAAAATCCGCGCCCGCTCTCTGAATTTCGTACGCCCTGAAATACAAGCCCTTTGACGACACCAGCTCGTCGTGGGTGCCGCTTTCGGCGATTTTGCCGTTTTCCAGCACCATGATCTTATCGGCTTTTCTTATGGTGGAAAGCCGGTGGGCGATGACGAGTATCGTACGGCTGCCCATCAGGGAATTTATGGCGTCCTGTATCCGCTTTTCGGTCTCCGCGTCCACGGAAGCCGTCGCTTCGTCGAGGACGATTATCGGCGCGTCGCAGACGATCGCCCGCGCTATGGAAATACGCTGCTTCTGCCCGCCCGAAAGCCGCAAGCCGCGTTCGCCGACCCTGGTTTCGTAGCCTTCGGGCATCGCCATGATCTCGTCGTGTATATACGCCGCTTTCGCCGCCTCTTCGATCTCGGTCCGAGTGGCGCCCTTTTTGGCGTAGCCGATATTTTCGGCTATGGTGGCGTTGAATAAAAAGGTGTCCTGCAATACCGGGGCTATGTTCTTTCTTAGCGAGGACAGCGTAAAGTTTTTTATATTCACGCCGTCTATCAGGATTTGACCCTCGTCGGGGTCGTATATGCGCGACAGCAGCTTGGACATGGTGGTCTTGCCGACGCCCGTTGGCCCGCAGAAAGCGATCATTTCGCCGGGCGCGCATTCGAAGGAAACGTCGATAAGCACTCTTTCGCCGTCGCGGTAGCCGAAGGAAACATGGTCAAACTTGACCGTCCCCCCGGAGCGCGGCATGGTTATGGCGTTCGGCAATTCTTTTATCTCGTTTTCGCTGTCGAGGATGAGCATCGCCCTTTCCGCTCCGGCATACGCCTGCTGGGCGTTTTCGAGCAGCTGCGCCAGGCCCGCGACGGGTGCGTAGAACAGGGACAAATACAGTAAAAACGCCACTATGTCCTCCACGCCCACCTGATCGAGGTAGGCGAGATACCCCCCCGCGGCGACGACTATGACCGATCCCGCCGCCGAGATAAAGCCCACCGAGGGATGGAATATGCCCGAAAGCCGCAGCGCTTTCAGCATGGCGGCGACGCTCTCTTTCACCTTGGAATGGATTTCGGCGGACTCCTCTTTTTCCTGGGCGAACGCCTGTATTTCGGACATTCCGGAAATTTTATCCTGGAGCATGGCGTTAAGCTCGCCGGTTATGGTCCGGTTTTTACGGAAATAGGGGCGAATTTTTTTGGAAAACAGCACCCCCATGGCGAGTATGAAGGGGATGGGCGCGCAGGTGAGCAGGGCGAGCTTCCAGTTGACGGCAAGAAGTATTGCCATAACCCCGGCGACCGTGACGAAGCTGGTGATCAGATCGGGAATGATATGCGCGTAGAGCAGCTCAAGGCTGTCCGTGTCGTTGATTATGCGGCTCATCAGGTCGCCGGTCTGTTTGTCATGGTAAAACGAAGCCGAAAGGCTTTGCAGCTTGTCGTACATCCTGTCCCTGACGTCACCCACCAAATTCCACGCCGCCTTATGGGAAAGGTAGGACGCGAGGAAGGTGAAAACCACCCTCGTCAGATATATCCCCAATAAAATGAAAGCGAGCGCCAGTATGTCGTCGAGCTTTTCGCGCGTGACTCCGTCCTTGACTATCCCCGTCATGGACGCGAGCGCCTTGGGGGCGGCAAGGTTTAAAAAAGTGAGCATAAAGGTTGAGATTATCGCGACTATATAATGCGTTTTGTAACGTATCGCATCGTTACCGAATTTCCAAAGCAACTTCATATAACATCCTTAAATATTTTCGTTGTCCATTTCCATAATTGACGCGGCTATAATTTTAACCGATTCCGCGATGGAGGGTATCAGGCACCATTCTTCTTTGGTGTGGTATTTGCCGCCGACCGGGCCCATGTCGTCGACGGTGGGTATGCCCGCGAGGGTGGTGTACGCCGCGTCCGAACCGCCGTTGGAAAAAAATTCGCGCATCGCACCGAAACCGTATTTTTGCGAAACGCGGTTTATATGCCCGAACAGCAATACGTTGGCGTCGGTGCGGACCATGGGCTTGCGGTCGCTTATCGGCACGACTTCGCAGATTGTGCCCTCGGTGACGACGGCGCGCGCGGTTTTATTTATCTCGTTCACGGCGAAGTCGAACTCCGCCTGGTCGTTTATTCGCACATCGATAAAGACCTTGCAGCTGTCGGGCACCACGTTGAGAGCGGTTCCGCCTTTCACCACCCCGCAGTTGTAGGTGATGCCGTCTCTGACGCTCTTTTTTTCCAGCTCGATTATCTTGTAAGCTGCCTCCCGCACCGCGGAAGCGCCTTCGAAATAGTCCCCCGCGTGGGCTGCTTTACCCTTTACGTCAAGGTATAATCGGATGATGCCTTTTCTTTTGGTGGTGATATAACCCGCCGCCCGGCATTCGCAGTTGAAGAAAGCAGCGGCACCCTTTGCCTCGTTTATCATGAATTCGAGAGTTTTCCCGCCCGAAAGCACCGATTCGACCTCTTCTTCGCTTTGGAGTATGAGCTTTACCGGGCGGCGCTTATAGCCGTATATGCGCAGCGCGTCGAGGACCATGAGCGCGACGGCGATCCCTCCCTTGCAGTCGATCACCCCCGGTCCGACGAGCCGGTCGCCGATACGCTTTACGGGCGGATAGCCGAATTCGCCCTTGTCGAACACCGTGTCCATATGCGCTGAGACGCAGACCAGCTCCCGCTCGCCGTCCGGGTTGTAGGTCAGCGAGGCGACATCACCCGCCTTTTCGAGCTTCAGCTCATTTACAGTGTAACCCTTTTGACGCCCGTGTTCCTTTATCAAGGCGCATACCCTGTCCACGCCCGCCTTGTCGTCGGATTTGCTTTCGATTTCGCACATTTCCGTGAGAAGCGAAACGTACTCTTCCGAAAGCGAGTCGATGATATCAAACAGCCGTTTCATAAAATCAATCCCCCAATGCCATGTAATTTATAAAATTCTCGCCGAACAGCTCGCTGTCGGCAAGCTCAATAATTTCGCACCTTTGTGCGATTTCTTTGGTTTTTCTTAAAAATTCAACGTCGAGGAGCGAAGCGGAAGCGCCCGAAAGCGAAGCGTTGCCCGCCGGGACGGCGACGGGTACGAATTCGGCGGGGATAAGCCCTATCGTCGCCGCCGAACGCACGTCGACCGAACTGCCAAGCCCCCCGGCAAGGAAAAACTTTTTTATCCTGCCCCTGGTACCGCTAACCGTAAGCAACGTTTCAATCCCCGCGCGTATGGCCGCTTTGGCAAGCTGTAAATTCCTGACGTCGCGGGGGGTGAGATACACGTTTTCGCAGAGGACATGGTTTTCTTCCATATAACCCGATTTGTCGATTATTCCCGCGCCGAGGAGCGCGGCGGCGTAATCGGCGAGAGCGCTGCCGCATAAGCCATGCGGTTTTCCGCCGCCTATGACGTCAAAGCGCAGCGCGCCGTTTTCAAAATACACCCGGTTGACCGCTCCGTCCGACGCGGGCATACCGCGCTCTATGCCGCAGCCTTCGAAACAGGGGCCCGCCGCCGTGGAGCAGCAGTAATATTTTTCGCCGTCGAAAACCGCAAGCTCCCCGTTGGTGCCAATGTCGGCGATAAATGAGGGAGCTTCGCGCTTTATCCCGCAGGGCGCCATTCCGCACGCCGCCATTCCGCAGACGATATCCGCGCCGAAATACGCCGAGGCGCACGGCGAGTAATAAATATCATCAATTTCACAGCCGAACAGGCTTTCAGGCTCAAAGGGCGCTTTCGACATTCTGTCGGTGGAAAGCCCCGCCGCGAAATGGAGCATGGCGGTGTTGCCGGTGACCGCGATCTTTTCGGCTTTTGACGCCGCGACGATTTTCGTTATAACGCCGTTAATCTCATCTCTTAGGATACCGAACCCTCCGCGGGATGCGAAATCCATCCGCGTCACCACGTCCGCGCCGTGCGCGCGCTGGGGGTTTTCATAAGTATAAGTACCGGTCAACACGCCCGTGGCGAGGTTAAATGACGCGGCGGCGACGGTGGTGGTGCCTATGTCGATCGCCGCTCCGACACCGTCCGGGGTAAAAGTGTTTTCACCGTTAATTTTTATATCGGGTTTTATTCCCTCTGAAAGTACTTGTAATCCGATTTTTTTTGTGCTATAAATTATGTGAGCGTCCCCGTAAGCCGTGGTGACGCAGGCAAGGCGAAGCTTGCCGCTATCGCCAAGCAGAAGTTTTTCGGTTTCGGTGAGCGGCGAAAGCACGCCGTCAGCCTTAACGCGGCACTTCCCGCACACGCCCCTTCCGCCGCAATCGGAAGCGACAAAGACGCCGCAATCGGAAAGCACCTTTGAAAGGAGCACGGGACCCGCGTATTCTTTAATGAATGTTCCGGCGGAGGTTTCAAGGGTTATTTTCAATTTTATCACCGATATGATTTTACAACTTTTATAGTCATTTTACAAGTAAAATTTATATTAAAAGGTAAAGACGGCATGAACATTAAATTAACTTCGCACGATCGCATAATGCGCATATTTCAAAACAAGGAAATCGACCGCCCCGCTTTAAAATTATGGGGGGCGAGCGACGAAACGTATCTCCTTCATCCGGCATATCGCCCCGTTCGGGACCTTGCGGCGTGTAAAAGCGATTTGTTTATCGGCTTTGACCTTCCTTTTAATATTTATTGCGGTCAAAAATCGGAAGATCAGATTGAATATATAATAAAAGACACTCCCGAGCCGACGTCCAAGGACAGGCACGTCATCTTTCACACCCCTAAGGGAGATTTACACGGCATTGACAGAATTTCGACCGTGGGTGAGCCGTCTTATACCACGGAGCATATGATAAAAGAACCCGAAGATATTGAAAAGCTCCTTTCGATGGAATATGAGCCGTTTGGTTTTAAAGCGGACGGCTTTTTCCAAAGGCAAAGGCAGGTGGGGGACCGCGGGGTGGTCTTAGTGAATCTGGACCATGCCGGATATGCGCTGGAGCGTTTGATCGGTTCGGAAAACATGGCGTTTTTCAGTATTGACTGCCGCGATAAATTAGAGCGGGCGATCGGAGTGTTTTCTGACCGTATCAGAGAATTCACCAAAAGCGTGACGGCTTTGGGGATAACAAGCCCGTTCCAGTGGGTAGGTCCCGAACTGTTTATTCCTCCGCTGCTGTCGCCCGATGATTTTACCGATTTTGTATACAAATATGATAAACCTCTTTGCGATGACATTCATAACGCAGGCGGCTATGTCTGGGTGCACAGCCACGGAAAAGTCGCAAATTTTATCGAACAGTATATTTCAATGGGAGTGGACATACTGAACCCTCTGGAACCCCCCAAAAACGGCGATATTGATTTGGAATCGATTATTGAAAAATACTCCGACGGTATCGGCTGGGAAGGGAATATTGAAATTCAGGAAATAATTCAAGCAAAACCTGACCGATTAAAAGAATTGATTCGGTCCTGCGTAAGCGCTGGGAATAAGAGCGGGCGTTTTATTTTGTGTCCTTCCGCCGGATATATGGAATATCCGTTTCCCGAAAAACAGTACATAGACAATTTGTTGCTTTATTTACAATATGGTTTTGAATGTGTGGAGCGGTGCAGGACCGGCGGTTAATACTCCTGATCACAATTTTTGCTGCGGTTTTACTATCATTAATATATAAGGAGAAAAGCCATGACTGTTTATGAAGATATTTCCCTTGCGGTGCAGAAAGGAAAAGCCGAGGACGCCGAAAAACTCACATCGGCAGCTCTGGAAAACGGCGTGAGCGCGCCGGATATCCTGGAAAAAGCCCTCCTCCCGGCGATGTCGGTGATCGGCGTCAAGTTCAGGGACAACGTTATCTATGTCCCGGAGGTATTGGTCGCCGCGAGGGCGATGAATCGCGCCACGGCGGTGCTAAAACCTCACCTCGCCGACGGCGGCGCTAAGTCCAAAGGCAAGGTGGTTATAGGCACGGTCAAGGGCGACTTGCATGACATAGGTAAAAACCTCGTCAAAATCATGATGGAGGGCAAGGGGCTTGTGGTCAAAGACTTAGGCGTCAGCGTGCCCGCCGAAAGGTTCGTCGCCGAAGCGATAACCGAAAACGCGGATATCATCTGCTGCTCCGCGCTTTTGACTTCCACTATGTATGAGATGAAGAACGTGGTGGACGAAGCTGTAAAAGCGGGAATACGCGATAAAGTAAAGATAATGGTGGGCGGCGCGCCGCTCAACGCGGATTTTTGCCGCGAGATAGGCGCGGACCTCTACACCCCCGACGCGGCGACCGCCGCGGAAAAAGCGGCGGAGTTCGCTGCGGTATGAATAAAAGAGAGCTTATCGAAAAGACTTTAAGGCACGAGCCTACATGCGTCACCCCGGTTTCGCCGTTGTTGTGCGGTATCACCCGCAAGCTCACGGGAGTTAGCTACCCCGTGTGGTCGACCGACGCGGAAAGCTGCGCGGCGGCTTTTATAAAAGCGGTAAAAGAGTTCGATCTTGACTGCGTGACGGTACTCACCGATCTTTCGGTGGAATGTACGGCTTGGGGTCAGAGTGTGGTCTTCCCGGAAAACGAAGCGCCGCGCCCCGATTACGACGACCGGCTGATCAAAACGCCGGAGGATTACGATAAAATAATAAAAACCGACTGGCAAAAATCGCCGAGGATGAGGTTTTATGTAGAAACCTGCCGCCGCATCGTAGAAGGTTTGGGCGGCGAAACGCCGGTGTTCGCCTTCGTTTTCGGGCCGCTCGGCACGCTTTCCATGTGCCGCGGGCAGCAGGAGATGTTCATGGATCTATACGACTGCCCCGAAAAGGTGAAATCCGCTTGCCGGGCGATGACTCAAACGCTCGCGGAATATACCGAAGCGGTCTGCGACACGGGCGTCGACGGCGTCATGCTCGACACGCTATTCGCCTCCGGCTCCATAATGTCCAAAGCCATGTGGCGGGAAACCGAGGGGGAGGATTCCCGCATCCTCGCCGAAGCGATACGTCGCAAGGGCAAAAGGGTAATGATACATAACTGCGGGCAGAAGATCTATTTCGACGCGCAGATAGAGTATATGCGCCCGGACGCGATCTCGTTCCTGTACCCGCCCGACGACTGCGCGGATTTTGCCGAATGCAAGGCAAAGTACGGCGATAAAATAACGCTCATCGGCTGCGTGCCGCCCACCAACGCCGTGTACGGAAGCGACGACGAATGGGAAAACCTATGCAAAACGCAGATGGCGGCGATGGGCGGGACGGGTTTCATACTCGCCACCGGCTGCGAGTATCCCGCCAACGCCGGGTTTGACAGGGCAAAAAAAATGATAGATATCGCAAGGAACGTTTGAAAGATAAATCTTTCAAACAGCAGTTGCGCCTTTGCGGTCATAGTAACCGCAATTTCGCCTACGGCGAAATTGCCGCAATCATAAGAAAGGGATGATCATAAACAACCATGAGTTTTGCTGACACTGCCTTTATAAACACTTGCAAAGATATACTCGAAAACGGCGTCTGGGCGGACGATGCGAAAATCCGCCCCAAATGGAGCGACGGCACCCCCGCCGCCACCAAAAAGCGCTTCGGCGTGGTGAACAGATACGACCTTTCAAAGGAATTCCCCCTAATCACCCTGCGCCCCATATCGCTGCGACTGGCGGTGGACGAAATTTTATGGATCTGGCAGAGGAAGTCCAACAATGTGCGCGACCTGGGGAGCCGTATCTGGGACGCGTGGGCGGACGAAAACGGCTCGATAGGCAAAGCCTACGGCTATCAGATGTCGGTGAAGCACAAATATAAAGAAGGCGAGTTCGACATGGTCGACCGCGTTTTATATGACCTCAAAAACAACCCGTCATCGCGGCGGATTCTGACCAATATCTATAATTTCGCCGAATTGCATGAAATGACGCTCTACCCCTGCGCATATTCCATGACCTTCAACGTGGTAGAAGGGCGGCTGTGCGCCATACTCAACCAGCGTTCGCAGGACATGCTCGCCGCCAACGCATGGAACGTCGCGCAATACGCCGCGCTGGTCATGATGTTCGCACAGGTTTCGGGCTTAAATCCGGGGGAATTTATTCACGTCATAGCCGACTGCCACATCTACGACCGCCATATTCCGATAGTCGAGGAGCTGATAAAGCGCGAAGCTTTCCCAGCGCCCAAAGTGGAGCTGGACAAATCGGTGACGGATTTTTATGCCTTCACCCCCGACAGTTTTACGGTCACGGATTACCATCACGGCGAAAAGATAGGCAAATTCGAAGTGGCGGTCTAAAGCACGAAAGGATTACATAAATGAAGTTTATAGTCGCGGTCGACAAGGAGTGGGGAATCGGCAACAAAGGCGACCTGCTCGCGAGAGTCAAGGCCGACCTCGCCCGTTTCCGTCTGCTCACCAAAGGCAAAGTCGTGGTGTACGGTTCGAACACGCTTTTGACTTTCCCCGGCGGGAGGGTGCTGCCGAACAGAATCAACATTATACTAAACTGGGATACAAACTATCGCCCCGAAGGGGCTACGGTGGTCCACTCGCTGGACGAGCTTTCGGAGGAACTGAAAAAATACGACACCGGCGACGTTTTCGTTATCGGCGGGGCGTCGGTGTACCGCCAGCTTATCCCCCTGTGCGATTACGGTTATGTGACAAAATTCGACAAGTCCTTTGAAAAGGACGTCTGCATACCCAACCTCGACCTCGAATCGGATTGGGAATGCGTCGCTGTAAGCGAGCGACTGACGAGCGACGGCGGGACCGACACCGAGCCGGGACTTGGGTATTATTTTACCGAATACAGAAGAAATAAATAAATACGACACAAAGAAAGACCTTATGACAAATAAATACGATTTTACACGGATCTTGGACCGCCGAGACACCGGCAGCGAAAAATGGAACCTTATGTTAGACGGCAGCCGGAATATCCCCGGGGGCATCGTTCCGCTTTCGGTGGCGGACATGGAGTTCAACCTCCCCCCTCCAATAGCGGAAGGGTTGAAAAATTGGCTTTCCGACTGCGTTTTGGGATATACTGAGCCAACCGGGGAATATTATAATGAAGTAATACGCTGGATGGAGCGACGCCATAACTTTTCCCCTGAAAAGGAATGGTTTGTGCTCTCCGCGGGCGTCGTCCCCGCGATATTCGACATGGTTTCCGCACTCACCCGCAAGGGCGACCGCATACTTATCACCCCCCCGGTGTATTATCCGTTCCGGATAGCGATAGAGGCATGCGGCAGAAAGGTTGCCGAATCGCCCCTTGTCCCCGAAGGCAACACTTATAATATAGATTTTGACGATTTCGAGCGCAAGTGCTCCGACGATAAAGTAACGATGTTCATCCTCTGCTCCCCGCACAACCCCGTCGGACGGGTATGGACAAAGGACGAACTGGCGCGAATATGCGAAATCTGCCTGAAACACAAGGTTTTTATAATCAGCGACGAAATACATTCCGATCTCATTCTCCCCGGTAACCGTCATGTTTCCTTGGGTACTTTTGAGGAAAAGTATCTCAAAAACTGCGCGGTCTGCACCTCGCCGTCGAAAACCTTTAATTTGGCGGGGCTGCAATGTTCGAATATATTCATCGCCGACGAGGGCAGAAGAAATAAGCTGAGTCAGGCGAAAGGTTATTTTTCCCTCAACGCATTCGCATACCCCGCCTGTATATTCGCCTACCGCGACTGCGAGGACTGGCTGGGCGAACTTTTGGCGGCGGTCGACGGCAATAAAAGGCTGGCGGAAGATTTTATAACAAACAACCTCCCCGAAGCCAAGGTTTACGACCTGCAAGGCACTTATCTCCAATGGATAGACTTCGGGTTTCTGGGGTTCGACAACCTCAAGCTGGAAAAATTCATGCACGAAAAGGCATATATTTTCGCCGACGAAGGATATATATTCGGCACAGGCGGGAGCGGTTTTGAACGGCTTAACCTCGCCTGCCCGCAAAAAGTCATAGAAAGCGCTCTGGAAAGGCTGTGCGGCGCGATAAAAGCGCGCGCATAAGGCGGGAGGTATTTAATGGGCGGCGTTAAAACGGCATCGGTGTTTCTGACCTTAACGGGGCTTACCGTTTTGGTTTTATGGGCATATTTCGGTTACAAAAAGGGAACGTATAAGTCGCTCGTGAGCCTTGGCAGTGTCATAATTGCCGCGCTTGCGGCGAATTTCGCCGCGATATTTTTATCGTATATCCCGGCGGCGTTTTTAGTGCGGCTCACCTCGTTGTTTCGGGATACTCTCCCCGACGAAATGGCAAATGTTTCGCCGAACCTGATAAAACTATTTGAGGAATGTATCAGGGTATCCTGCGCCGTCGTGCTGTTTTTACTGCTTTTCCCGCTGTTTTTTGCAATCTTAATGCTGGCCTCGCGCCGTATCAACAAAATTTTGGAATGGAAGCGCCGTCCCAAAGGCGACCGTGTCTGGGGGATGGCGGTTTCGCTTGCGGCGGCGGTGTTGTTTATCGCATTTTCGAACGCCCCGCTCGCGGGCCTTATCGGCGTCGCCGACGACGTGACGGCGGGAATGTCGTCGGGTGAAAACGTATATGTCATAACTTTACCCGAAAAAGCGGGTAAATTGCGGAAAAATTATATAGAGCCGCTCACCTCCAACCCTTTTATAAAAATTTCCCGGACGGTTGGCGATATTATCTTCGACTCGCTGACCACGGTGAGGGTGGACGGTACCGCCAACCCCCTCCCCGACGAAATAGACACAATATCCGAGCTGTACGCCGAACTCGGTCCGCTGTTTGCCGAAAAATCCGTCGGCAGCTTCGGCGCGGCGCAGGCGACGGCATTGGAACGGGCGGCGGATACGGTGGGCAGAGCCGAAATATTCGGCGGTATCGCAGGGGAGCTTTTGACCTACGCCGCGACGGACCTGGGAAGCCGTTATAAAGCGGGTTTGAAAATATCGGAAAGCGCGCGGAGCGACAGACTGGCGGGTCAAATGTTCGACATACTCGCCGAAACCGACTGCAAAACCTTAAAGAACGACCTGAAAGAAACCGCCGGACTATTCGGAGTGTTTGCCGAACATTCGGCGTTCGAGCTGTTTTCAGAAGGGGCAAACGTCGCCGAGGTCGTGTGCCGCGAGGGGTTGATTTCTGAAATTATCGTCAGGGTTTATTCGTACCCGCGCTTCCGCGCCATCACGGCGGGGCTTATCAACACCGCGCTGGAATGCGCCGCCGAAAGCCTCGGTGAAACAGAAGCTCTCGCGGAAGAACTGATAATAGACGGCTCGGCGTTGCCTGAGCTCACCGAAGCCGAAGCTGAGGAGGAAGCGGAAAAAATCGAACGGGCTTCGGTGCTTATAATCCGTTTCGCAAACTCGGCGGCGCACAAGACCGACATATTGGAAGCCGATTTTGCTTCTTTGGGGAGGGCGCTCGACATAGCCTCGCAAAGCCGTATAATGGGCGGTAAAGTGGACGCGCTTATAGAGACGTTCCTCAAATCGGACGGGATCAACTCGATGGGGATATTCAGCGATGACGCCGTGCGGCGTATTTTGGACTGCGACGGCTGTTATGAAGCTGCGTTCGAGTCGGTATTGAAAGCCGTATCTCTCGCTCGGGCGATATCCGACGACAGCGCGCCCGCGAGCGACGCCATACTTTGGCTGGCGGAAGAACCGAACTCCGAGTTTGCCGAAACGGCGGCTTCCATAATATCCGGAAAACTCCTTGCGGGTTACGGGATTGGTGACATCAACGCAGGGGAGCTGGCGGACATGTTGAACTCATATATCCGAAACCTCGCGTCAAGCGCGGCTTTAACCGCGGATGAAGCCGAAACCGAAGCGATTTGCGTGCGCTATATCTACGCGATAGCCAAAACCGCGGTTTTTGGCGGCGAAAAATCCCTTTTCGGCGGCGATATTCCCTCCGGGGAGGAGCTGGTCGAAGCCTTTATGGGTTCCGGGGTGATTTCCAAAACGGTGGAGGATCTGGTCCGAGGCGGCGCGGACGACCCGCTTAACGCGGGAGCGTACATACAAGACGGCGACAAAGCCTCGCTTACCGAAGCGCTGGATATATATATCGGCGAAAACGGCTCATCCGTTAATCTCGAAGCGTTAAACGAAAAAGCCGCCGCTCTCGCAAGCCTGTTCGGGCTCGGTTATTCCAAGTAACAAAATATATAAAAATCGGGGGAAACAATTGAAAACAATCGACCTTCACACCCACTCCACCTGCTCGGACGGCTCGATGACCCCGCGCGAGCTGGTGCGCCACGCCAAATCAGCCGGACTTGCCGCGCTGTCTCTCACCGATCATGATTCGATCGCCGGCGTTGTCGACGCCATGGACGAAGGCAATAAAATCGGCGTGGAGGTGATTCCCGCCGTAGAGCTTTCGGCAAAGTCCGAAACCGAAACCCATATACTGGGATATTTTATCGACATAAACAATAAGGAATTGAACGAAAAACTCGAATATGCCAAACAGGTCCGCCGCGAAAGAGAGGTAGAAACCTGCGAAAAGCTTGTCGCCGCGGGCTTTCACGTCACCATGGAAGAAGCGTATGAGGTTGCCGGCGGCGACATCCTCTGCCGCGCGCATTTCGCCAGGATAATGGTCAACAAGGGCTATGTCGGTTCGGTAAAAGAAGCGTTCGACAAATACCTCGACAACGGCAGAGCGGCGTATTCGGGCAAACAGGCATTCACCGACGCCGAAGCGGTGGGGCTGATCAACGGCGCGGGCGGGATAGCTTTCTGCGCGCATCTCCACCTCACACGCAAGCCGCTCCCGGAGCTTGAGGAATTTTTGGCAGGACTGAAAGCCGCGGGTCTGGCGGGCGTGGAGGGATATTACACCTATTACACCCCGGAAATGGAGCGCGATTACCGCGCCATTGCCGCAAAATCGGGGCTTTTGGTTTCGGGCGGCACCGATTTCCACGGGGAATTCAAGCCGCAGATAGCTATCGGAAAGGGTTTGGGAAACCTTGCGATACCCTACTCGGTGGTCGAGAGAATGAAAGAATATCATACGGAACGCTATGGATATAAAAACGCATTTAAGGAACAGAGGAAGAAATTGACATGAAAAAATCCGACATAGGGCTGATAGGGCTTGCCGTGATGGGCGAAAATCTGGTTATGAACATGGAGAGCAAGGGATTTGCCGTCTCCGTCTACAACCGAACCGCTTCGAAAATGACCGAATTTATAAACGGCAGGGCGAAAGGTAAAAACATAACGGGTACATATTCGCTTGAAGAATTGGTTTCCACCCTAAAAACGCCCCGCCGCGTCATGCTGATGATAAAAGCGGGAGGCCCGGTGGACGACATGATAGATAAGCTGCTGCCGCTGCTTGAAAAAGGCGACATAATCATCGACGGCGGCAACTCCCATTTCCCCGACACTTCGCGAAGGACCAATTATCTCGAATCCAAGGGGCTTTTATACATCGGCACGGGTGTCTCCGGCGGCGAGGAGGGCGCCCTCCACGGACCCTCGATGATGCCCGGCGGTTCATACGCGGCGTGGGAATCGGTCGGTCCCATCTTCCGCGCCATCTGCGCCAAAGCGGACGGCGAACCCTGCTGCGACTGGGTGGGCGAGGGCGGCGCGGGGCATTTCGTAAAAATGGTGCACAACGGCATCGAATACGGCGATATGCAGCTT
>CAYOGQ010000003.1:34816-40331 GCA_964403645.1 uncultured Ruminococcus sp. | reverse complement strand
GATCGGGTTCAGCTTCCTCTTTTTTTAGACCATATCATTGTAACATATACATTTTATAAAATTTTACTTTCTCGGTTTAAATATTAAAGCCGCCGCTGGAATTAACCCGCGGCGGCATTATCATATGATTTCTTGTTTATTCGTTGGAAATGAAGTGCTCGTTTAAGAATTCCACGTCGCTTTGGAATATGTCGGCGTATTTTTCATAAGTGGAAGTGAAGGTGCCGATGACGCCGCCCGCGATGAGGTTGCCGAGCATGGTGTTGACCGCCACGGTGCCGCTCTGCATTTTGCCCACCTGGAAGATGGCGCCCAGTTCGCAGCCGCGCGCCGCGAAAATGAGGTCGAGCATCGCTTCGGAATCCTCGCGGTTCAGCTTCTGCGCTTTCAGCATCTTTTCATAATAGTTATATGACAGGGAATCGGGATAGCCCGACCACGAATAATAGCCCATGACGTCGAGGACGGCGGCGGCGAATTCGGCGGTTTCTTCGTCGCAGTTGGCGCCTATGCAATAGGCGTTGGTGACCCAGGTGTTGATGAGCGAATAGTAATTGTCCTGATCGACGGAGTACTTGGGCACCGGGAGTATGCCGAAAATGTCGTCCATTTCAAACACCGAAGCGGAGTTGACGCCGCCGGAATAGAACAGGCAACGGCCTTCCTGGAAGGAGGTCCGGAGCAGCTCCATGGGAGTGGGGGACACGTCGAAATAATCGTTGCCGCTCATATAGGATTTGTCGAGCATTAGGTTCAGAACTTTATCCACGGTGCCTACGGCGGTTGGGGTGTTGAGCGTGAGCGAGGGGAAGCCGTCCGCGTCGGGCGAGAGTATCTTCACGCCCGCGCCGTAGAGCATGGCGTACATATCGTCGTACTGCCCCGCCCAGCCGAATTCGTCGAGGTAATCCATCCCTTCGGGGTCGGCGGAGTCGATGCACAGCGCCTTGGAGTATTGAAGCGCGGTGTCGATGGTCCACTGACCGTTTTCTGCGAGATCAATGGGATCGGCAAGTTGCAAATCCTGCATAAGTCTGGTGTTGTAATAAACGCAGGGGGTGGCGTCCTTATGGTTGATGCCTATGTCGCCGAGAGTGAAATAAAGCTGCCCGGCTATGGTGACGCTGTCATTGAAAGACTGTTCCCACCAGGGGTTTTCCATATTTATGTTTTCGAGGGTATTTAAATCGTAGAGGTTGTTTTCCAAAGCCAGAGTGCCGCAGTCGTAAAGGCAGATCGACATGACCTGGAAGGTTTCGCTGTCGGCGGTGCTTATGTAAGTGCGTATTTTTGTGAGCGAATCGCCGCCGTATCTCGCGGTACTCTTATAATATATTTCCTCGATGGTCACGCCGAGGGCCTGGGAGACGTTGTTGTTCCTTGACCGGATCGCTTCGTTGACCGTGGCGGGGATTTTTTCTTCCGCCAAGCCGTCGTTGAACATGAATTCCGAAACATGGTCGGCTCCTACGCCGAAGGTTAAAAAGGTGAGTTTTCTTCCGTTATATTCGGAACCCTTGTAAATGTCGGGGTTGGCGAGGTGGTCGACTTCGGAGCTTTCCTCCGCCGTAGTTTCGTCCGAGCTTTCGTCTTGAATTTCCGATTGCGCGCCGGAAACGTTATTATCGCCGGTTTCAGAACAAGCGGCGAGAGCGGAAGCGGCGATAAGCAGGCACAGAATTAAGGAAATAATTTTTTTCATTATTAATTGATTCCTCCAAATAATTACTGTCTTTTAATAATATACCATATAAAACCGACAAAATCAAGAGTTAAAATTCAACGGAATCATTTATAATAAACGTTAACGCTGTATAACTTTGTGTTTAATAACGCGTCTGTTTCCATTTGATGGCAAATAGCACGCCGCCTCCGGCGAGCGCTATCACGATGATCACGATGGAAATAATAAGCCCGGCTTTGGACGAGTTTTCGTCCTTTTTGAGGGCAAAGCGGACTTCGATTTCGGTGTCGGCGCCAACCGTGACCGAATATTCCGTTTCCGTGCCGTCGATTTTCATGATTTCATCATTCACGATTATCTTTGAAATCTTATAACCATCGTTCGGGACGGCGGTGAAGGTGAAAGTTTCGCCCTCGTTTACGGTAAAAGTGCCCGTCGGTGTGACGACGCCGTTTTCGCCGGCGATCACGACCACGGTGCGGGCGCTTGCAGAGCCGGCATCCGCGATAAAAACCAGTTCCTTGGAATTTTTCAGCGTCACGGCGGCGAAGCCCGCCTGGTCGCAGACCACGTTTTCGGCGGCACGCACCAGTTCGCCCGAATCATAAGTGAAATAGGAGAGAGTTTTGCCCGCGAAATCCTCGCTGACATAAATTCTCGCGGAGGAATTGGCGGGGAATATATCATTAAGGCGCACGACGGCGTACACGGAGGAGACATATTGGGGGAGGGAGTCTATGATACCGGATATAGCCCCGTAATTGGGTGCGGCTTCCCCGCGGGAAGCGGTGAGGTCGAGCTGAAGATATGCCGTACCGAACGACGACGCCGCGACGAACGATATCTCAAAATCCGCGGCTTTGAAGGTTATGGTCCTGCCCTGGCAGTCGGCGCTTATCTTTTCGATGACCGCTTTGTCGATTATCATTGTGTCCGTGAGATTGACGGTTATGGCGGCTGTGGTCCAGTTTATGTCGTTAACGCCGATAATCCCGTTGTTTTCGGCGGATTTGGCTTTAAAGCTGGCGGTTATGGTATGGTCCGCCGAAACCGCGGTGAAGGTGTAGGCGCCGTTGGTGAGCGGCACGTCTATGCCGTCGACGGCGACGCCGTCTATCTGGTATCCCTCGTCGGCGGCGACGGTGTAGGTCACGCTTTCGCCCTGCACTACCGTCTGGATCCCGGAGGGGGTTATCGTGCCGTGCTCCCCGGCGGAAGCTGTGATGGTGTATTCGGTGATCACCGAACCTTCGGAAGCGAAGGTCACGGCTATGGTGTGGTTGGATATCACGTTGGCAAAGGTAAAGCGGTTGCCCTCGAGCGTGCCGCCGTCCTTTGCCGAAAAGACGGTGACGGAGTCGGCTTTGACCGAATAGACGGCGTAGTGCATATCGGGTGTGAATAAAAAGGTTATGGAATCGCCGTACTCCACATAAACCACGTTTTTGTTTATCTCATAGCCTTCTGCGGCAATGTTTCCGCCCCCCTGGGCGGTCACTACCGCGGTGATGCGGAATTTTTGCTTTTTGAACGAGACGGTAACGGTGAGGTTCTCGTTCGCCGTGACGGTTATCGTCCCGTTTTCGTCGGGTGATGTCAAAACGCCGTTGACCCTGACTTCGTTTATCTCGTAGCCGGTGTCGGGCGTGAACAGGACCGATATCACCTCGCCCTGCGTGACGGTAAGATCCGTCCCGGTTCTGCCTATAAAGGCGGCGGTGCCGTGTATGGCGCTGTCGGCGCCGGGCATCACCGCGAGGCTGACCTTCACTTCCACGATATTTGGGGTGAAAACCGCCGAGACGGTGGTGTCGGCGGTGACTGCGACCGCATAAGTGTTGCCGGTGACGGTTTTTTCCACGCCGTCCACGACGATGCATTTTATGGTGTAGCTCTGCGAAGCCGTCAGCGTAAAGGTGACCGTTTCGCCCTTATAGGGTTCAAGGTTGCTGGCCGAAACCGTTCCGCCCACGGTCTGGATGACCGTGACCTTGCAAACCGGCGCGACGCCGAAGTTTAAGAAAAGCGTGCCGTCGCAGCTTATCGGGAGCGTCGTAACGGTGTTGGTTGCGTTGTCGACCGCCACGTCGGTCTTGTCCCCGCCGTCGGGCTGGAAATATGCCTCCGTGAGGTATATGTCCCCTCCGTCCTTCGCGGAAAAGCCGAGAGTTACGGCTATCTCCGGCAATACCTTTACGATTTCGGCGGCTTCTGCGCCCTCATAGGTGAACTTCGCTTCCGGAAGTCCGGCGGCGTAATTGCACACGATTTTGATAAAGCGGTATTCGGTCGGGGCAAAACTGATGTTGAATTCATAATCCTCGGTCATGACGATGCGCAGCACGTTGTTGACGGGGGAGACCTCTATGCCGTTCAGCTCCGCGAAGTTGAAATACGCGTCATTGTCGGGAACGACATTAAGTACGGCGGTTTCGCCGTAGGTGAAGGCATATGTGGATCT
Organism: uncultured Ruminococcus sp.; assembly: GCA_964403645.1. Classification (GTDB taxonomy): domain Bacteria; phylum Bacillota; class Clostridia; order Oscillospirales; family CAG-382; genus UBA1206. The sequence goes on along the minus strand of CAYOGQ010000003.1, from coordinate 36,186 downwards.
GCCGTCGGAGTATTCATAACCGATATAGCCCCTCTCGACGTCTACTTCGCCGAATTCAGGCTCATAAAAGGACAAATAACACTTTTCGGGGTGCTCCTGGGACGAGGAATCCTCCGAAAGATTTTGCAAATTTGATTCGTCCGCGGCGTTGACCGCGGGTATCATAAGCGCGGCGAATATCGCGAAAATCGTGAATAATGCCGTAATTTTTTTCATATCGGTATGTAACCTCCGTTTATTTCTCTTGTGCGCTCCGAACGCCGCTTTCGGTTTTGGTCGAAGCTTCCTCCGCCGCGCAAATCGCGGCGTCGTAAACGTCATCAAGCTCGGCGGCGGATTCGCCGTAGCATATGCACAGCGTCCTGCCTTCTTTTAAAAATCCTATGTAAAGCCCGTCGCAGACATATATCTCGTCCAGCCGGGATATCGTAAGTGAGAGGACAAAGCCCAATTCTTTCAGTCCGTTTACGTAATTTTCGTATTCGTCCTTCGTCACGCCGGACAACCGGACCAAGCCGCACCCGCCGTCGCCGCTCGCAAAGGCATATTCGACGGTGCCGCCTCTCAACTTGGGGATATGCGCTCCGTTGCCGTTTTCGGGCCAGCCGAGAGATTTGCCGAAACCGTATTCGCGCCATATGTCGTCCGCCAATCCGTCGAGGGCGTCTTTGCCGACTTCGCTCCACGCGGTGTTTAGCTTTTCTTTCAAGTCACCCGCTCCCGCTTTATCCAAAATGTCCGAAACCGCCGAGCAGGACGCAAAACAGAGACAAAAAAGGATAAGCAGAAAGCTGGCAAGGACGCTTTTTTGTATTTTCGTCTTCGGCATATCTTCTCTCCCGGACTATTGACTATTTTCATGGTTTCTGATATACTTAAATCACTTCTTTACGGCGTCATTACGCCGTATAGCTTATATTATACTCATGCGGAAGCGCAATGCAATAAAATTGTTTTAAATAATTGTTATAAAATATGGAAAAAGGAATGTCACGGCTATGGCGGAAAAGAAATTTGTCGAGGAAATTACCCCAATGGACGAGGATTTTGCCCAATGGTACACCGACATATGCAAAAAAGCGGAGCTTATTGAATACACCGGCGTAAAGGGCTGTATGGTTTTAAGACCGTATGGCTGCGCAATCTGGGAAAATATCCAGAAACTGCTCGACGCACGGTTTAAGGAACTGGGGCACGAAAACGTGTATATGCCGATGTTCATACCCGAATCACTGCTTCAAAAAGAAAAGGACCACGTCAAGGGCTTCGCGCCGGAAGTCGCCTGGGTAACCCAGGGCGGCGACGAAAAATTGGAAGACAGGCTCTGCGTCCGCCCCACCAGCGAGACGCTGTTCTGCGAGCATTACGCG
>CAYOGQ010000003.1:3031-34806 GCA_964403645.1 uncultured Ruminococcus sp. | reverse complement strand
ACATCATCCATTCCTACCGCGACCTGCCCAAGCTCTACAACCAATGGGTTTCGGTCGTCAGATGGGAAAAGACCACGCGCCCGTTTTTGCGCACGCGTGAATTCTGGTGGCAGGAGGGGCATACCATCCACGCAACGGCGGAGGAAGCGGAGGCGGAAACCGAAAGGATGCTCGGCGTTTACGCCGATTTCTGCGAAAACCGGCTTGCCATACCGGTTATCAAGGGCAGAAAAACCGAATCGGACAAGTTCGCGGGCGCGGTGGCGACCTATGCGATAGAGGCGCTCATGCACGACGGCAAAGCGCTCCAGGCCGGGACGAGCCATTATTTCGGCGACGGCTTCGCCAAGGCATTCGATATAATGTACACGAACAAAGAAAATAAAAAGGTTTACCCGTTCCAGACTTCCTGGGGCGTGACGACGCGCCTTATCGGCGGCATCATCATGACCCACGGCGACGACCGCGGGCTGGTGCTTCCCCCGGCGGTCGCCCCGATACAGGCGGTCATAATTCCCGTGGCGCAGCATAAAGCGGGAGTGCTCGAAAAATGCGCGGAGTTGAAACAAAAGCTTTCCGCTTACTCTTACCGCGTCAAGCTCGACGACGGCGACGCTTCCGCCGGCTGGAAGTTTTCCGAATACGAGATGAAGGGCGTCCCCGTCAGGATAGAGCTGGGTCCGAGAGATATCGAAGCCGGCGTCTGCATGATGGTAAAGCGCCACGATAACAATAAGGAAGCCGTGCCGCTCGACGGCATAAGCGAAGCTCTCGAACGCAAGCTGAACGAAGTCCGCGACGGGCTTTACGCGAAAGCCCTCGCCAACCGCGAAAGGCGGACTTATGTCTGCCGTACTACCGACGAGATAACCGAGCGTTTAAACCGGAGCGGCGACGGTTTTGTGAAAGCCATGTGGTGCGGCGACGAGGCGTGCGAGGATAAAGTAAAAGAACTAACCGGCGTCAGTTCCAGATGCATCCCCGCCGAGCAGGAACGTTTGGGGGATAAGTGCGTGTGCTGCGGTAAGCAGGCGGATGTTATGGTGTATTGGGGAAAAGCTTATTGAAGGCGAAGGCGTGAAAAATGGAGACAATTGATTTTCAAGCCCATAACGAAGAAGTAAAAGCGCTTTGGTCAGATTATTATAACGGCGGCAACAAACGCGTTCCGATGACCATAGCCGCCAACCCGAGAATAATACTCCTTGATCCCTCTTTGAATTCGCAAGGTATATCTTTCGAAAACTATTTTAACGACCCCGAGATAATGTCGTCGATTCAATTTCAATTTGTCGAATACCGCGACACCGCGCTTCAATACGACCACATTATGGGGCTCGATTATATCGATTTTCCGCTGTATGTTGATTATCAAAACGTAATGGAGCCGGAATATTTCGGCTGCCCGATTATATGTCAGAAAAACAGCGACCCCGGGTGCCTTCCGATTTTAAACGATACCAACAAATATGAATATTTAAAAAATATCAGAAATCCCATATCCGGGTTGTTTGAGCGGGCGATTGAATTTTACGATTTCTTTAAAGGCCTGAAAGAAAAAGGCTTTACCTATAAACAAAAACCCATAAGCAGTGTTTTTGAACCGGGCGAAGGAACGGACGGCCCTTTCACCAACGCTTGCAGTGTCCGCGGAACAACGAATATGTGCCTGGATCTTTATTGCGACGAGAGATTTGCTTTTGAACTGCTCGATTACATAACAGAGCATACGATCGCAAGGATTAAAGCGTTTCGTAAATACTTCGGGCATCCCGAAAAATCCGACCGCTTTTATTTTGCGGACGACAGCATAGCTTTATTATCGACGGATGACTACGTTAAGTTCGTTCTCCCCTTCCATAAGAAGCTATACCGCGAGCTTTCGACAGGCAAATATCCGGGGATGGTCCATCTTTGCGGCGACGCAACCCGCCATTTTAAAGTCATCTGCGAAGAACTTAATATAAAAAGCTTCGATACGGGGTTTCCGGTAAAACACGGCGAATTGCAAAAAGCCTTGGGCGCCGACGTTCAAATTTCGGGCGGGGTTCATGTCGATGTTCTATTGAGAGGCACGGCAGATACAATTGAAACCGAAACAAAACGAATACTCAAGGAAGTAAAACCCCTCACGCATAAATTCATAATCAAAGAAGCAAACAATCTGTCCCCCAAGACGCCTCCGGAAAATATTGCCGCAATGTACGGGGCTGTTAAAAAATACGGTTGCTTTTAACAGGTTTTATTTTGAAAATGAAAAGATTTATAGCCGCAATACTATTGGTTCTGACTTTAACGGCACCTATCGCTGCGGGCGAAGCCTCGGCTTCGGGAGAGAGGTTTGTTTTCAGCCTTTCCGCTTCAAGCGCGCCGTTTTATCAGGAATGCCCCGTCGTGTTAGCCATCGACCTTAACCCCGGAATTTCCGCCGGAGCGCTGAACATCACCTACGACCACTCGAAGGTTTCCCTGAAACGCTTTAAGGTTGCAGCGAATTTTTCCGCCGATATTTTTTCCGTCGTCGACAACAAATACGGGCAGATAAGGTTTACTTTTTTGTCGAGCGCGGGCGTTTTGCGCGACACCGGTGCCGTGCTGACGCTCTATTTCGTCCCGGTTTCTCTTTCGCCCTGCGATTCCGAAATCGCAGTGGCGCAGAGCGCCAATGCCGTTTATGACGACGAATACGCCCCCGCCGCGTTCGCCTGCGCCGCAGGTAGGGTCACTTTTGTTTCCGGGGGATTTTGGGCCTCGGAAAGCAGCTCTTACCATATCAATTACGATAAAAAAATAATCACCGGCGTGCTGCCCGGTACTTCCGCGGTTGAATTTTCCGAAAATTTCGGCGGTAATTTCAAGCTGATATCCACCGGCGTGGCGGTGGGTACGGGCGCGCGCGTAGAAGCGGATCTCGTAACCTTTTATGTCGTTGTGCGCGGGGACGCCACCGGCGACGGGGCTGTCGGCGTTATGGATTATATCGCCGTGCGGCTTTCGCTTCTGGGTATAACGCCGTTGTCAGGCGTGTTCCTCGAAGCCGCCGACACCGATAACGGCGGCAAGCTAAACGTCACCGACTATATTCTCATAAGACTTCACCTTTTGGGCGTTTCCGACCTTTATCGACAAAACTGAGAAATTGTCCACAATCTCCGCGTTGTCAGCCTTGTGCATTTTTACCACTTGACAAATCGAACATTTGTGCTATAATTTAGGTGTAGGGAATAAACTGGAAATAACTTTCTTCTTGACGAGAAAGCCCTGAAACACGATTTTAACTCGGAATCTTATAAAAGCGCCGTTTGCCGTAAGGCAGGCGGCGTTAAAAAAACCTTATAAAGCGAACATTTGTTCGTTTTAAAATTATGAAAGGAAGGCGAAAAAATGGACTACAGGGATTACGCGAAGGACCTGCTCGGAAGAAGAAACGAATTGATGCAAGCCAAAACCTCTCTCGCAGAGGAACTGGATATGCTTGAAACTGAAAAGTTTTCGGCGCAGCATTCCGCGATATCGGACACCTCGGTTTCACGCGACGGCGGCAGCAGGTACGAGGAACATCTGGTCAATATCATCACCGTTATGGACAACACGGTTTTCCGCAAGCGGATGGTGGACAGGCAGCTCAAAATGATAGCCAACGGGCTTTCGACGCTCAACGACTATGAGCGGGATATCATTGAAGCATTTTACATATACAAGATAAAATCTCCGGCGGAAATGATAATGAAAAAGCATTACAGGGAAAGGTCGCAGGTTTTCGAGGACAAGCGCAAAGCTTTGGAAAAGTTCACCCGCGGGATATACGGCATAGTGCATCTGTAAAATCGCTCCCGACAAGCCCGAAAGGAGCCGCGCGTTCTTCCCAGCGGAAAATGAGGTTTTTCTCCGCGGGGTGCGGCGAGTGGTTGTCGGAACCCAAGAAAAATTTCGCGCCGCTTTTCTTAGCGTTTCTGAAAAACCGCGCGTATGAACTGCTCTCCGCTTTTTCGGCAGGCACAGCGAACGCGGAGGACATATTCAACTCAAGGAAAACCCCTTTTTCCGCCGCCAAGGCCCCGCAGTATGCAAATTCATCGTCGGTTATGTATGATAATATTTCCTCCGCTTCCGCAAACGGTTTGCCGCAGGGCGCGAACGGATGAGCGATGCCGAAAATCAAGTCTATGTCGGGATGGTTCAAAAGCGAAACGAAGCTTTCAAACAGATACCTGCCGTGACCGCGCGGATTGTCGCGGTCCTCCGGCAGCACCAGACCTTTCATATGGGTATGGGAATGGGGCACGATGATATAGTCAAATTTTTTCAACGTATCCCGCCGCGCCGCGAGCAGGCCTTTGGCATATTCGCCCTCCGCGCCGAAATAGATTTTTACATGATGTTTTTCGGGTCTTTCCCGCGTAAAAAGCCGTTCGTAATCCTGAGCGGCGTAGAAATCCGAAGGCATGCCGACGCCCTTGTCCCAAGCGTGATCGGCAAAGCCTATGGCGGCAAGGCCGCTTTCGTCGGCGTAACGGACATAGTCGTCAATTTCCGCAGTGCGCGAAGCGCAAAGCGAAAGCTTGGTATGGCAGTGGAGGTCGTATAATTCCATAAAAATTCTCCTTCAATATATAAAAACGCTCGCCGGATGCGGTTATTATATATGCTGACACTCCGATATGCAAGATATATCTTGACATTTTTATACAAGCGGGGTACAATATATTGTATATAAGTGCAACCGAAAGGATGGCGCGTTGTGGCGGTCAACGGCAAAAGCAACGGCAACGGCAACGGCAACGGCAACGGCAACGGCAACGGCATACATGATAAGCACAGGCAGAGGGTCAAGGAGCGCTATTTGCGGGACGGGATCGATTCGCTGGAACCGCATGTCGCGCTCGAGCTGCTCCTCGGGTATTCCATACTCAGGAAAGACACCAACGCCTGCGCCCACGAGCTGATGCAAAAGTTCGGTTCGCTGCGCGGAGTATTTGACGCGGGAGCGGAGGAGTTGATTTCGGTTAAGGGAATAACCGAACATTCGGCGGTCTTATTAAAGCTGTGCGGCGACCTTTCCCGCCGGTACTCGCCGGAAACGCTCAAAGAGAACGTATATTTCCGCTCGGTCAGGGAAGCGGCGGAATTTATCGTCCCGGTGTTCCGCGATCAAGAGGTCGAATCGGTTTGGCTGTTCTGCCTTGCCGGAAACATGAGATTGAAAGCGTACAGAAAGATATACGAAGGCGACATGAACACGGCACGGTTCCGCATAAAGGATATAACCGAAACCGCTTTCCGCATCGATTCGCCCAAGGTGGTGCTGGCGCACAACCATCCTCAGGGCAGCCCCATCCCTTCCGGCACCGACCTCGATACCACATGGCGGATAAGAGATTCGCTGTCTTCCAACTCGATAGAGCTGATCGAGCATTTCGTCGTCGGCGGCGAAAGTTACACGCCGGTCATCTTCTGCACGGAAAACAGCACTGCCGGCAGGTTTCAGGATTAATATATAAAGGGTATTAAAATATAATGGAACATATAGCGGAATTTGAAAAAGTAGCCGAAAGCATAAGCGGCATCAGGCAGGAGGACGTCATACTGCCCTCGCGCGCCACAGCCGGCTCTGCGGGCTATGATTTCCGCGCTCCGTTCGCGTTTTCGCTTGCCCCCGGCGAAAGCGTCACCGTACCGACGGGGGTCAGGGTAAAAATGGAGGAGGGTTGGGCGCTGCTGCTGTTCCCGCGTTCGGGTCTGGGCTTCAGATACCGCCTGACGCTCGACAACACCGTGGGGGTTATCGACGGCGACTATTATTTTTCCGAAAACGAGGGACATATAATGGTCAAACTCACAAACCTCGGCGGACTGCCTCTTTCGGTACCCAAGGGCGGGGCGTTCTGCCAGGGGGTGTTTCTGCCCTACGGCATAACCTACGGCGACGCCGCTACCTCCCGCCGCGACGGCGGCTTCGGCTCCACCGGGATATAACAAGATTACACATAAATATAGACGTAAATAAAACGGAGGTAATAGTATGAGATGCCCTGCCTGCTATTGCGAGGAAAGCAAAGTCATAGATTCGCGCCGTCCGACGGACGGCTCCACCATAAGGCGGCGCAGGGAATGCCTCGGCTGCCACAAGCGGTTCACCACCTATGAAATTATCGAAACCGCGCCGCTGGTGGTGGCAAAAAAGGACAAGTCGAGGGAGCCTTTCGACCGCAACAAGATACTCTCGTCGGTGATACGCGCCTGCGACAAACGGCAGGTCACGCGCGCGGAGATGGAGGGACTGGTTTCGGAAATCGAAGCCAAGCTCCAAAACTCGCTGCGCGGCGAGGTGCAGTCTTCCGAAATCGGGGAGATGGTGATGGAAAAGCTCAAAGCCGTCGACGAGGTGGCCGATGTGCGCTTTGCCTCCGTCTACCGCCAGTTCAATGATATCAACGCCTTTATGGACGAGCTGAAAAAACTGCTCGGCGAAAAATAACGGCTTAGCCTTGTAATTTTTTAAACGCGCTTGACAAAGAAGTGCGGGTATGTTATTATTATCCCGCGGGCAGGGGGAGACACCCATGGTCAAAAACGCATACCCGCCAATTTAATACGCTCGGAAGCAGGAGGGGGAGACACCCATGGTTAAAAACGTAACCGTAATCGGAGCGGGCAGATGTTACGGAACGACCTGGCCCAAACGGGCCGCGGGTCTTGTTAAAAAAGGCAGGGCACGCTACGTGGACGAAAACACAATCTGCCTTGCGTGTCCGCCGGATAAAAATTTGGAGGACATAATGGATAATAATATAATTCCCGCTAATGAAATCAAAAACGACGCCGAAGCCGCAGCCACCGAGGAAAAAATAACCCTCACCCCGGAATATATCCTTGAACAGATAGAGGGCATCAGGAAGGATTCGTCGTATCTCCATTCCGTGATAGAAAAACTCAGCCGGTGCGATGATGCTGCGATTCCCGAAGAACTTCCGTTCAGCGTGAACGCCCCGCTGGGGATAGTCACCAAGTCCGAAGCCCTGCGCGACATAGTCCGCTGCCGCGAAACCACCAATCAGAAGATGATTGAATTTTACGAAAAAATTTACGACGATATGAAAACGGCGGACGCGACCAATTATAATCGTTTTATTATCGATATGATAAAAGCGACCAACGCCGGAGCCGGACTCCCCGATTACACAGGTATAATCCGCGAGTTAGGGAAGCTGTTTGGCGAAAAGAAATAGTATTCAGACTAAAACCCGTTATTGAAAAATAGCGGGTTTTGTTTTTATATCAGCGGCGTTTTCCGATTTTATAATTTCGTTCTTGCTTTTTACACTTCGTTTTGTTAAACTGTCCCCATGAAATATCAAAGGAGATACCAAATGTTTTACAGGATTGAAGTGGCGGGGCTTACCAGGGACCTCCCCATATGCCCGCTCGGCGATAAGCTTTCCATCGCGGCTTTCGTCATTTTCGGCGACGTGGAACTGACCTGCGCGTGCGCCGCGGAGTTAATAAAAAAAGCCCCCGCGTTCGACTACATGGTGGCGCCGGAAGCGAAGGCGATACCGCTCATCCACGAGATGGCGAGGCAGAGCGGACTTAATAAGTATATGCTCGTCCGTAAAGCGAAAAAGGCTTATATGAACGGGGTTTTGGAGGTCGAGGACGTTTCCATCACCACCGCTAACCCGCAGAAGCTGTATATGGACGGCGCCGACGCCGCGCTGCTTTACGGCAAGCGCGTTTTGATCGTGGACGACGTGGTCTCCACCGGCGGTTCGCTCAAAGCGGTTGAAAATTTGGTGTTAAAGGCGGGCGGCGTCATAACGGGGAAAATGTGCGTTCTCGCCGAAGGCGACGCCGCGAAAAGGGATGATATCATTTTCCTCGCGCCGTTGCCGTTGTTCGACGCGGCCGGGGTTCCCTTGAAAGGGAACGAAGATTAACTCCGTCGCCCAGTTCCCATTCTTAATATGCCGCAGGCATATATCATCCCCCGCAGGGGGATATCGTATCGAAGATATATCATCCGTTTCGTCCCATGGGACGGAACGGATATCATTACGTTCCCAGTTCCCGTTCGTTTTATGAAGCGACATCTGCTTTTTATTTGGCGGGCGATAATGTCCGCCCCTGCGGCGCACCGGTATCGTCAATTAATCACGGGAAAATCCGTGCCGAGGATAGTAATTCGTTTTTCCGAATCGAGAGTTTTTATCGCTTTACACCTGCCGCCTTTTACCGGAGGCGGGGTTTTTGTTTTTACCGCTTCGATAATGTCGGAAAGCACCGCCGAGGAAGTCGCCACCCCGCCCGCGCCGTGCCCGTAGAATGCGACCTTGCCGACCAGATTGCCGGTGACTTCTATGCAGTTGTAAACGCCGTTCACCGCGTAAAGCAGGTCGTCGGCGCAAACCAGACAGGGCTTGACGAAAAGGAGCGCGCCTTTGCCGGACTTTGGATTTTCCGCCACGCCGAGGAGCTTTATCTTATAACCCGACTTTTTCGCTTCCGCGATATGCGCCGCGGTGACGTTCGAAATTCCGGTTATCTCCGCGCAGTCGTCCAGTCCGTGCCAGGCGCCGAAGCAGACGGACGCAAGGATGCAGAGCTTACGCGCCGTGTCAATCCCCTCGATGTCCGCGGCTGGGTTGGCTTCAGCGTAGCCGAGCCTTTGCGCTTCGGCGAGCGCGTCGCCGAGTGAAACACCGTCCCTTTCCATTCTTTCGAGTATATAATTGGTCGTGCCGTTTAAGATACCCGCGATACGCGTTATGCGGTTTCCGCTCAGGCAGTGGACGAGCGGGTGGATAACGGGTATGCCGCCGCCGACCGAAGCCTCATAGAGGTAGCGAACGCCGTTTTCGCGGGAAACCGTTTCCAACTCTTCCCCGTGCTTTTCCACCACGAGCTTGTTGGAGGTGACGACGGATTTCCCCGCTTTCAAGCAGGCGAGGGTGAAATCATAGGCCGGCCTGTCGCCGCCCATGGTCTCCGCGACGACCGTGACGTCCTTGTCTTCCAATATTATATTAATGTCGTTCACCACGCGGTTTTCCAGCTCGTGTCCCGGGAAGCTCCGCTTGTCGAGGACATATTTTATATATAACTCCGCGCCCAGCGCGGACGCCAGTTCGGTTTTATTTTTTGAAACGGCTTCGCAAAGCCCTCCCCCGACCACTCCCATTCCCAATACCGCTATCGCAATTTCAGCCATATGACACACCACTTAACTTTCAGTTTATAAATAAATTTAGTCCGCGTACGAATAGACTTCCCCGGCTTCAAAATATGCCGCCTTGATTCCGAGCTCATTATTAAGCTTTTCCGCTATATATTTCATGCCGTCGCGCTCGCTGCCGACATGCCCCAAAACGAGCATCGCCATGTTATGCCCGAGTTCCGAGGCGTCGCGGACAAATTCGCCGCATTTCCATTCGGATGTCTCCCCGCAGACGGCGATTTCGGCTTGCCCCGATTTGAGCGGAAGATGGCTCACGTCCCCGCACGCTCCGAGGAAAAGTACGAGCTTTGTCGCTTTGAAGCAGCGCTTACCCGCGATTTTGACGTGCTTAACGCAAAGCTTTTGTTCGATAAGCTTTGCCAGTTCTAGCGGCGTCAGGGGTGTTTCGAGGGTAAAATAACGCCGTTCGTCAAATTTGCCGCGAAGCCCCAGCGTATCCAAAAAGCCCTTGTGAATCAAGTCGGGTGACGCGGTGTGGGCGTGGTCGTGAAATCGGACGACCGCCATACCCGTCGATTCGATAAGCGCCTTTTTTTCGGCTTCGATCTCCGAACCGTCGAAAGCGTCATAATGGTCGTGATAGGTCGGCTCGTGGGTGACAAGCAGGTCCGCGCCCCAATCACCCGCCGCTCGAATCACGTTCGGGGTGGCGATAAAACACACAGCAACTTTTTTTACCTGTTTTTCACCGTCGCCCGCTTTGACGGTGTCGACCGTCTGACCGGCTTTTTTATCCGATAAATTTATGAGGTAGTTTAGCACATCGCACGCTTTAAATCCCGCGTTCACGTTCACATTCATGTTTGCGTTTTCGTTCATGCTCATGCCGTATGTCTCCTTTATGATTAATCTGATATATAATAACACAAAAATCGCGGGTTTTCAATATAAATCGAGTTATGCTAATTTAAAAAATACATAAAAGCCTTCCCTGCGGAAAGGCTTTTTACATCCGTTTACGGTTGTGTGAAACCGCTTTACGCCCGGCTTAATTATTTAATCTCCGTATAGTCGCCGGGGTTTATCGACGTGTCGGCTTTGGTGCTGCCCATGGCGGTATATTCGGTTTTCATCCCCATGTCGAATTTTAACGTCACGCCGCTGTAATCCATGGTGAAGACAAATGAAACCTTTTGGAGTGTTATGCAGCCTTGTGAATTGATATAGGTTTCGACCGTAAAGCTTTCAATCTTGACTTCGGAAGCGTCCACACCGAGATTGACCGACGAGAGCAGCCCGTTGATTATGCCGTTCGCGCTGCCGGACACAAGCCCTGAACCTGTGACAAGCCAGCCGCCGTTGGCGGATGCGGATTTTTTGACCGCTTTAAACACGCCGCCGCTGAGTCCGCCCGCCGCGCCTATGTTTTCGGTCAAAAGCCCCTTCGCTTTCGAAGCGCTGACTGCGGTCTTGATTTTATCGGTACCTTTTTCGCGGTACAGATAGCCGTTGAAATATACATTTTTTACCGCGGATTCGGTACCGTCGAAGTTTGTTACGGATTGGCAGGAAAATTTCGGCGACTGCCCTTTTAAGCCTTCCGCCTTAACCTGCGCGGTGTATATATAGCTGCCCGACTGACCGGCGTAGGTGAATTTCAACTCGTTCGCGGTGTTTGCCGTGTAGCTTTCCAGCGAAGCGCTCTCTATGTATGCATAATTGAGAAGCTCCGAACCGTTCATGTCGTTTAATTTTCTGCTCTCGTCTTCGCTCGATTCGTCAGGGACGCTCGATTCGGGTTCGCTTTCTTCCGTTTTGCTCGTTTCGGATTTGCTCTCCTCGCGGCTTTCTTCCTTGCTCACGGCTTGGCTGACCGCTTCGCTTTCATCGGCGCTTTCATTGCTTTCGGTCATGCTTTCGTCGCTGACGTCAGATTCCTCGGCCGAATCCTCGCTTGTAAAGGAGATTTCCGAGCTTTCTCCGCTTTCGCTGCTCTGCTGTGTACCGCTGTTTTGCGTGTCGCTGTTTTGCGTGTCGCTGTTTTGCGTGTCGCTGTTTTGTGACGTGCTTTCTTCGGAAAAAAGGCTTTCGCCGCCGGACGACCCGCCTTCGGATGTCCCGCCGCCGTTGTCATTGCCGCAGGATATCAATATGACGGATATCACCGCGAGCGAAAGCAGCATTATAATAAATTTTTTCATAACATATATTCCTTCCGGCGCTTTCGCGCGTATACATTATACAAAAAAATATGGCATTTGTCAACGGCTAATATTGTCGTATCTGCTCAGTAAAGTCAAGGGCGGGCATAACGCCCGCCCATAATAAATTATAGCCGTTATAACGTGATGTTCAGCCGGCCAGATCGGAATAATCGACCTCGCTGTATTCGGCGGCGTTTTCGGGAGCGCTCACCGAGGTGGCGCCGTAATCCGAAAACGTGACGGATGTTACCATCGCCATGTCGACCGTTTCGTTTTCGATCGTCATGCTTATGGCATACGATATATCCGCCGAAACTATATTACCGTCCTTGTCGATATTCATCTCCAAGGACATATCGCCAAAGTTTAATTCGGATTCCGATTGATCCATATTGTATAAGCCGATTATGCTGTCGAAAATGTCGCTGAAACCGGCGAGATTGATTTCCGGACAGGTCACGATCCATCCGCCGCCGGAGGCTTCCGTTTTTTCAAGTTTTTCATCGTCCATGATCTCTATGTCCTCGGCTTTAAAGAACGCGGACCCCATAAGCTCGCCGAGTTCTTCGGCGGTGACTTGGGCTTTGAGCTTTTCGCCGGTCATGTCGGTGTAATAATAACCGTCGATAAACGTGCTGGTAAAGGTCACCGCGCCGGTGCCGAAATCCATGGACATATTCATGCTCATTTTGGGATTTGTCCCTTTGGGGCCTTCGATTTTTATTACGGCGTTTTCAACTATATTCATTTCCTCGCCGGCGGACCCCACGGTTATTTCCGCGTCCATGTTCATCGTAACGCTTTCCGCCGAGGCGTTCTTTTGGCTGGCATAACCGAGCAGCTCCGCCGCCGTCATTTGGTTCAGATCCGCGGATTCCGAGCCGGGCTGAGACGATTCGGGAACGGATTCGCCGCTGTTTGTGTTTTCGCCGTTTTCTTTGCAAGACACAAGCCCCGCGGTTATGATAATAAGGGATAGAAAAATCGCCAATAATTTTTTCATGCTTTTCTCCTTTTATAAATGGTAACGTTTATTATGCCGTTATTCTAAACGCATAAGCAGTTTTTGTCAATGGTGAAATACCATAAAGTTTTTAAACTTTTATTTTCGCAATAAAAGGATAACCCCGCGCATTTACGCCGGGGTTATCTTTTATTCTTTTGGGCTATTTTTTAATATCGGTTTTTTCGGTTAAAATCAATTCGTCGGGCAGGTCGTCGTCGTTGTTCGGTTTTAACGAAAGGATGACGTTGCTGAGTATGCCGAGTATAAGCGCGCAGGCTACCGTGCGGATGACCACGTCGCCGAACTGGAGCTGGAGCCCGCCGACGCCCGCGATAAATATGACGGAAGCGACGAAGAGGTTGCGGTTTTTATTGAGGTTTACCTTTTGGAGCATTTTAAGCCCCGAAACCGCGATAAAGCCGTAAAGCGCGAAGCACACGCCGCCCATAACGCAGTTGGGTATGGATTTTAGGAAAGCCATGAACGGAGCGATAAAGGATATCGCCACGGCGGCTATCGCCGCGCCCCAGATGCTTATCGTGGAGGCGTTCTTGGTTATCGCCACGCAGCCTATGGATTCGCCGTAGGTGGTGTTGGGGCAGCCGCCGAACGCCGCGCCCACCATAGAGCCGACGCCGTCGCCCAACAGGGTGCGGGAAAGTCCGGGATCCTTTAAGAGGTCCTTGCCGACAATGGCGGAAAGATTCTTATGGTCGGCGAGATGTTCCGCGAACACCACGAACGCCACCGGGACATATGCCGCGGTTATGGTGAGCAGGTACGAGCCGGAAAGTTCGCCGAAAGCGCCGTAAGCTTTGTAAAGCGTGAACTCTTTCCACAGGTTATAGTCGATGAACGAAGAAACCCTCACTTTGCCGAACAGGTCCTTAAAAACGGTAAAATCCATGATTTTCAGTGCTTCCCACGAACCGATTTCGCCGATTATGTAAAAGATACACGCCATGAGATAACCCGCCAATATGCCGATTATAAAAGGGATAAGCCGTCCTATCTTTTTGCTGTAAGTGGCGGTCAGCATGGTTACGGCGAGAGTGACAAGCCCGCAGACGATGCAGACGGCGACGCGGCCGTCCACGTTATAAACGCCCCCCACCGAAACACCGCCGATAAAGTCGCCGACCGCGTTGGTCGCAAGCGAAAGCCCTATGATTGCCACCGTGGGCCCGATGATAACGGCGGGCATGAGCTTGTTTATCCAGTTGACTCCCGCCAATTTTACGACTAAAGCGATGATCACATAAACAAAGCCCGCCATCAGCGCGCCGATCGCAAGCCCGAGATAGCCGAGCGAAACCGATACTCCGCCCGCGAAAGCCGAAGCCATGGAACCGAGGAACGCGAAGGACGAACCCAAGAACACGGGAGAACCGCTCTTTGTAAAGAGCAGGTAAACTATGGTACCCGCGCCTGCGCCCAAAAGGGCGGCCGCCTGCGACATCCCGTTCCCGACGATTAGGGGAACCACGATGGTCGCCGCCATTATCGCCAGAAGCTGCTGGATTGAAAACAGTAGGACGCGGAAAAACGGCGGTTTGTCCTTGATCTGATAAATGAGGTTGTTTTGGGGTTTTTCCATAAATTTGCTCCTCTTTTTTAATTTTTGCATCTTTATACTAATCCCGATAGGAATTATTATCCTAAGATGACCGCTTCTTTAACGCCGTCGTATTCAGGCACCCTGACGGCTACGATTTCCTTCTTCGAGGTGGGTACGTTCTTCCCGACATAATCCCCCCGGATCGGCAGTTCCCTGTGCCCTCTGTCCACCAGCACCGCGAGCTGTATCTTTTTGGGCCTGCCCAGCGCCATCACCGCTTCCATCGCCGCTCTCGCGGTCCTCCCGGTGAAAAGGACGTCGTCCACTATTATAACGACCTTACCCTCCACGCCGAATCCCACGTCCGTACGGTTGAGCGAGGGGTTGCGCGTCCCGCAGCTCAGATCGTCCCTGTAAAAAGTGATATCGAGCGTCCCGTAGTATATATCGGCTTGTGAAAGTTTTTTTAAATTATCCGCGATAACGGAAGCAAGCACAGCGCCCCGCCTTAAAACGCCGATTAAACAAAGCTCGGTCTCCTCGCTGTTTCTTTCGAGTATCTCGTGGGAGATGCGCATCAGCGTCCTGTCGAGAGCTTCGGCATTCAGTATCTTAGATTTTTCTTCCAAATTCAACATTCGGCATTTAACTCCATCTCAGACTTCAAACCCATGTTGCTTTTCCGAACTTCGGCAAAAAAATATGTCCTTTGGGGACATAAACAAACATTATCGGATATTTTAACGGATAATTTGACATCTGCCGGTTAAGGCGACGCCGCACCGATTGAGGAATGTTTTTCTTCCCGACGCATTATATCATTCCGCACGCGGATTTGTCAAGCGTTTTTAACGTGATTGCACAATATATTAACAGAAAGACAAATGTGACCCGCGCTCATTTTTATTGCCGTTTGTGTGGATACGGCATGAGTATTATTATAAATTATAATTTTAACTCTGTGTAAATAAACGTTCCCAAAGTGCGGATATTAAGCGCATCTTCTTGACAAATCGCCCGCTAAATGATAATATAATATGAATATTTGTCTAAGTCGGGGGGAATGGCTTTGGGGCGCGTTATCTTCATAACGTCTTTTAAGGGCGGAGTCGGAAAAACCACCCTTTCCGCCAACCTCTCCTCCGTGCTCGCGGGGATGGGGCACCGCGTGCTCGCCGTCGACGGCGATTTCGGCATGAGATGCCTCGATATGGCGCTGGGGCTGGAAAGCGAAGTGATCTACGACATCAACGACGTGATCGGCGGAAAGTGCCGCGTGGAGGACGCCGTCATACCCTGCGGGAGGACGCTGAACCTGTCCTTTCTCGCCGCTCCCATGTCGAGACCCGAAGCAACCTTCCCGGCGAACCGTTTTATGGACCTTTTCAAACGGCTTCGGACCATGTTCGACTTTATAATCATAGACTCCTCTGCGGAGGAATCGCCCTATTATTTAGCGTTCGCGAACGCCGCCGACGATGCGCTCGTGGTATCGCTCCATCAGTCGATGTCCATACGCGCCGCCGAAAAGACGGGCATGAGGTTGCAAAAGCTGGGATTTAAAAACCTTAGGCTGATAATCAACTGCTATCACGACGATTTCGCCAAGGGCGAGGCGCTGCCTTCGATTTACGAACTTATAAACCTTTCGGCGATAAGACTTTTGGGGGTGATACCCTACGACCCCAACGCCGTTTTGGACCAGGAAAAGGGTATCACGGCTTTCGGCACCGACGACAAGACCGTCACCCCCTACGAAGCGGCGGTGTACAACATAGCCTGCCGGATTAAAGGCAAAAACGTTCCGCTGTTTGAAAACGTGAACAAACCCAAAAAGAAATCCCGTTATATCGGCTTTAATTGAATGCAATTTATAAATACGCAATGGCAAGCATACCGCCTTACTAATGAAAGGAATGGTCATATCTATGGAAATCGCAATCATTTCAAGCGACACGAAGAAGCTGCTCATGACGGAGTTCTGCATGGCGTATTGCGGCATACTATCGCGCCACCAGCTCTGCGCCACCGCCATAACCGGCAAATATATCAGCGAGGCGACCGGGTTGAAAATAGAAAAGCTCCTTACGGGTTCGCGCGGGGGGAGCGACCAGATAGCCTCGCGTATCACCTACAACGAGGTGGACCTGCTCATATACTTCGGAGACCCCAACAAAGAGGAGGAATACACCGAAGTGGAGATGAACCTCATCCGTTTGTGCGATATGTACAACATTCCCGTCGCCACGAACATAGCCACCGCGGAGGCGCTCATTTTCGCCCTCGAAAGGGGCGACCTTGACTGGCGCGAAAATATCAAAAAGGAGAAGCGCAGATAATGCCCGAAATCAAAAAGCCGAGGGGTACGGCGGACATACTCCCCTCCGAAAGCCCGCTCTGGACAAAAATCGAATCCAAATGCCGCGAAACGGCTGCCCTCTACGGCTTTTCAGAAATCCGCTTTCCCACTTTCGAGTCGACCGAGCTGTTCGCCAGAGGCGTGGGGGACGCCACCGACATCGTTCAAAAGGAGATGTACACCTTCACCGACAAAGACGGCCGCTCCATGACTCTCCGACCGGAGGGCACCGCCTGCGTCTGCCGCGCGGTGGTGGAAAACGGGCTTTACGCTTCGGCGCTGCCGCTCAAATTATTTTATATTTCTAACTTTTTCCGATATGAGAAGCCGCAGGCGGGCAGGAGCCGCGAATTTTTTCAATTCGGCTGCGAAACCTTCGGTCCCGATTCGCCTTATGCAGACGCGGAAGCGATACTGCTCGCCGACGGAGTGCTTCGCGGGCTTGGCATAAAAAATTACACATTAAACCTCAACTCCATAGGCTGCGCGGACTGCCGCCCCGCTTACAGGGCGGCTTTGAAATCCTATTTTGAAAAGCGTTCCGAAGACCTGTGCGACACCTGCAGAGGCAGGCTGGAAACCAATCCGCTACGCATACTCGACTGCAAGTCGCCGACCTGCGCGCAAATTGCCGAAAAAGCTCCGAAAACCACCGATTACCTATGTAAAAAATGTAAAACGCATTATGACACGCTTAAAGGTTTGATTAAGGATTCGGGTATAAAATATCTCGAAAACTCCAAATGCGTCCGGGGGCTGGATTATTATACGGGCGTCGTCTTTGAGTTCGCGCACGAAGGCATCGGCGCTCAGTCGGCGCTCGGCGGCGGGGGCAGGTACAACTCTCTTATCGCCGAGCTGGGCGGCCCGGAGCTGCCAGCGATAGGCTTCGCTCTCGGCATCACGCGGTTGATTCTCGCCATGGAGGCCGACGGCGCCGCTTCCGCAGCGCGGGACAAGCCCGTTTTATATATCGCGTCTCTCGGACCCGACGCCGCCTCGCGCGCATTCGCGCTTTGCGAAGAGCTTAGGACTGCGGGCGTCGCTTGCGAAACCGACCTTTCCGGGCGCTCGGTAAAGGCGCAGCTGAAATACGCCGACAAACTGGGCTTCGGATATGTCTGCGTCATCGGCGGCGACGAGCTTGCCGCGGGGACGGCGGAGATTAAGGACCTGAGAAACGGGGAAAAAATTAACGCGCCGATATCCGTCGAAGATTTCTTAAAAATTGTCAAAGCTGAAAACTGAAAGGAAAAATACGGATGGCTGAGTATTTAGGCGCGTCCCGGAGAACCCATTACTGCGGGACCGTCAATGAGGATTCAATAGGTAAAAAAGTTGCCGTCGCCGGCTGGTGTCAGCGCCGGCGCGATTTGGGGCAGCTTATATTCATAGACCTGCGCGACCGCACGGGGATAGTCCAGCTCGCTTTCGACGACGAGACGGAGCGGGAATTGTTTGAAAAAGCGGCGTCGGTGAAAAGCGAATTCGTGCTTTTCGCCGAGGGGACGGTGCGGGAACGCTCCTCCAAAAACCCCAATATCCCCACCGGGAACGTGGAGATCGCGGCGGAAAGTCTAAAAATACTCTCGTCCAGCGAAACCCCGCCGTTTGAGATTTCCGACGCCGTAAACGCCGGAGAGGACCTGCGGCTGAAATACAGATACCTCGACCTGCGGCGCCCCTCGCTGATGAATAACCTCATTTTCAGAAGCCGCGTCGCCAAGATTACGCGGGACTATTTCAGCGACAACGGCTTTATCGAAATCGAAACGCCGATGCTGATAAAATCCACACCGGAAGGCGCGCGGGACTATCTCGTGCCGTCGCGGGTGCATAAGGGCGAATTTTACGCGCTGCCGCAGTCGCCGCAGCTCTACAAACAGCTTTCGATGGTCGCCGGCTTCGACAGGTATATACAGATAGCGCGCTGTTTCCGCGACGAGGACCTGCGCGCCGACCGTCAGCCGGAATTTACCCAGATAGACTTCGAAATGTCCTTCGTGGACGTGGAGGATATATTGGGCATGGCCGAGGGCTTTGTCGGCCGCCTTTTCCGCGAGGCGCTGGGCGTCGAAATACCGCTCCCGCTGCCCCGGTACACCTATAAAGAAGTCATGGAACGCTTCGGCAGCGACAAGCCGGACATCAGGTTTGGCATGGAGCTTATCGACCTGACCGACGAGGTCAGATTTTCCGCGTTCCCGATGTTTGCCTCTGCGATTGCCGCGGGCGGGTCGGTCAGGTGTGTCAACGTCGAAGGCGGCGCGGACAGGCTCACTCGCAAGGAAATAGACAAGCTCGCCGAATACGCCAAAGGCTGCGGGGCGAAAGGCGTTTTCTGGCTCAAATACGCCGGCGGCGCGGTAAGCGGATCGTTTGTCAAACATATGAACGAACAGGAGCTTCAATCGATTAAAACAAAAACGTCCGCCAAGGACGGCGACGTGCTTTTGATACTCGCCGAGGACGACGATAAAATATTGCTGCCGACGCTCGGGCTTATCCGCTTGCAGGCGGCGAACCTGACCGGTGTTAAAAGGGAGGGTTACAACTTCCTATGGGTGGTGGAATTCCCGTTCTTCGAATTCGACCGCGAGAGCGGCGAATGGATGGCGGTGCATCATCCCTTCACTTCTCCTCTCGACGAATGCCTGCCCTATCTCGAAACCGACAAGGCGAAGGTCAGGGCGAAGGCTTACGACCTGGTGCTAAACGGTATCGAACTTTCGAGCGGCTCCATACGGATAACCGATCCGGCATTGCAGTCCACGATATTCCGTATGCTCGGGCTTTCGGACGAGGAAGCCAAAACGAAATTTGGTTTTCTGACCGAGGCGTTCCGTTACGGCGCGCCCCCGCACGGCGGGATGGGGCTGGGGCTTGATCGGCTGGTCATGCAGATGCTCGGCGCGTCGTCGCTGCGCGAAGTGATCGCCTACCCCAAGGTGCAGAACGCGAGCGAACCGATGACCGAATGCCCCACGGCGGTGCCGAAAAAAGCGCTCGACGAACTCGGAATAACCCTGAAAGGAGCGGATAAATAAATGATCGAAATCAATAACCTGTGCAAGAATTTCGGCGACAAAAAAGCGGTGATTGACGTTTCGTTCAACGTGGAGGAAGGCGAAATAATGGGATTTCTCGGGCCCAACGGCGCCGGAAAGTCCACCGCGCTAAATATTCTCACCGGCTATCTTTCCGCCACGAGCGGCACCGCCAAGATAGACGGCATAGACATACTTGAAAACCCGCTCGAAGCCAAGAAAAAGATAGGCTTTTTGCCGGAACAGCCCCCGCTTTACCTTGAAATGACGGTCAAGGAATACCTTAACTTCTGCTACGGCCTTAAAAACTGCACCCTCCCGCGCAAGCAGCATATCCGTGAAATTTGTGAGGTCGTGAAGATAGTGGATGTTTACGACCGTATGATTAAGAATCTTTCCAAGGGCTACCGCCAGCGCGTGGGTATCGCCCAATCGCTCATAGGCAACCCGGAGGTGCTCATCTTCGACGAGCCCACCGTAGGGCTGGACCCCAAACAGATTATCGAAATCAGGAACCTGATACGCCATCTCGGCAAAAACCACACGGTCATACTCTCGACTCATATACTCCCGGAGGTGCAGTCGGTCTGCGACAGGATAGTCGTTATAAACAAGGGCAGGATAGTGGCGAACGAGCGCACCGAAAACCTGATAAACGCCGTCGAAGGCTCAAGGCGTATGGTCGCCAAGATAGTCGGACCCGAAGATTCCGTTTTAAACCTGCTGCGCTCCACCCCCGGCGTAAAATACGCCGAAAAACTAGGCAGACGCGACACCGACTCGGTCAGCTACCTTATAGAGAGCGAGGAACGCGTGGATGTGCGAAAACCCATCTTTTACGCGCTCGCCAAGGCGACTTACCCGCTTATCGGACTGGAGGGTGACGAAATCAACTTAGAGGACATTTTTATCAAGCTGGTGGACCCCGTAAAACGGGAGAAAACGGAAAAGCGCAGAAGGCAGCCGCCTTCCGCAAACCGCGATTCTGTGGAGAAAGGTTGAGGCGCGCATATGTTTTCAATATATAAACGCGAGCTTCGCTCGTATTTCATAACCCCTATCGGCTATATTTTTGCCGGGATGTTCTTGGCGGTTTCGGGGATGCTGTTCTCTCTCACCATACTCCAATCGAATTCGTCGGGAGACTACACCTACAAAGGGATGTACGATTATTTCGTATATCTGCTGTTCGTGTTTTCGATACTGATACCCCTCCTCACCATGAAGCTTTTTTCGGAAGAAAAGAAGCAGAGAACCGAACAGCTCCTCATGACTTCTCCGGTTACGCTCACGGGTATTATCGCGGCTAAATACCTCGCCGCGCTGACCATATTCGCCGGCACCCTGGGGGTAAACTCCTTCAACTTCCTGCTGCTTGAAAAATACGGATCACCCAACAAGACGATAATATTTTCAAACATACTCGGGCTGTTCCTAATCGGCGCGGCGTTCATCGCAGTGGGACTGTTTTTGTCCTCGCTCACCGAAAACCAGCTTGTCGCCGCGGTGTCCTCGATAGCGGCGGAGGTAGCCGTGCTTTTGATAAGCATACTCGCCGACAAGATAGAGCTTAAGTTCGTCAGGGTGGTTTTGAGGTGGTTTTCCGTGCTCGACCGCTACAACCCCTTTACGGGGGGGTATTTCGATATCCCGGCGGTCATATATTTCATCTCTTTCACCGGCGTGTTCCTTTTCCTGACAATCCGCGTTTTTGAAAAACGCCGCTGGTCCTGACGGAGGTTATAAAAATGGGAAATTTTAAAAAAATATTCAAGTCCAACAAATTCAAATACGGCACCTATTCGGTGGTGTTTATTACGGTATTCGTGGCGCTGGTCATAGCATTAAATCTTGTGGTATCCTTCTTTGACAGCAAATACAACCTGAAAATCGACCTGACCAAGAACCAGCTCTACTCGGTGGGCCCCGCCGTGGACGAAGCCCTTAAAACAGCGCTCGGCGACAAATACATGGGTTTCGACATCACCATAACTTTTTGCTCCGACAGGGACATGTTCGCCTATTACGACGCCAGGCAGACGGAGGTAAACACTTATTACACCTCGGTGCGCGACGTCGCGGAGCAATACGCGAGAATTTACGACGGCACGGGAGGAAAAGGCAAGATCACCGTCAAATATATCGACATCACCTCCGATCCCGCTTCCGCCAACAAAATCAAGCAGCAGACGCAGATAGACACCGTGAGTTGGAACAATATAATTATCCAAAACAACGCCAACCTCAAATATTACCGCGTGCTGACCTTCTCGGCGTTTTACAGAACTTCCGAGGAGACGGGCAGCCTTTACGCCTTCCAGGGCGAAAACCGCTTCACCGCGTCCATTATCCAGTGCGTCGCCGCGGAAAACATGACTGTGGCGCTCTCTACCGGACACGGCGAGGTTTATTCCAGCCAGCTTAAAGAAATATTTGAGCTTTCCACTCTCACCGTAACCGAACTGGACCTTTCCAAAGACGCAATACCCGCAGACGTCAATATTTTGGTCATCGGCGACCCGCAGTACGATTTCACCTACGGGGAAGAGGGCGAGATAGACAAGATTTCCGATTTCCTTTCGGATAAGACCTCTTATCATTCTCTTATCGTTTTCGTGGACGCCGAGACGCCCGATCTGAGCCACCTGAGAGATTATCTGTGGGAGCAGTGGGGGCTGGACTACCTGCCTCAACACAAGGTGACCGACAAGACCCATTCGGTCAACGGGACCGGCTTCCAAGCCGTCATAGGCAGCTACAGTCCGGGGGACAACACCTCCGCCGCATATGTTTTCCACGCGGCGGCGTCGGGCGCGGGGGTTTCCACCGTTTTCAACAACGCCGTCCGGCTGAGAGCGGACACCACCGGGTTGAGGGATTTCAATGTTGAGGTCTCGCTGTCCGCGTACCCCAGCGCAGAGGTGACCTACCATGACGAAAACGACGTTCTAGTGACCGAAAATGCCAAGGGCTGCCCGCTTTTGGCTGTTTCAACCTTCCACACCTATGTCAGCGACGAATTCAACTATAACGCCAATAAATATCAATATGTCATGCTCGTGGGTTCGACTGACTTCGCCGCCGGCGATTATCTTTCCGGCACCTACGGCAACCAGGACATCCTTTATTCCGCCACGCGCGCCATGGCGACCGACAGGGTTGCGCTGGATATCGACCTCAAGGTTTTCGACAAAGCCGCTCTCACTCTCACCAGCGGTACCGCCAAAAACCTGATGATACTCGTGACCTGCGCGATACCGGTCGTGATCGTGGTGATCGGGATAGCGGTGTTTTTAAAGAGAAGACATTTGTAATTTTTACGTTTAACGTTTAACGTTTAACGTTTAACGTTTAACGTTTAACGTTTAAAGTCTACGCCCCAAACCCTTTTCGCACAGATTCAAGGGAGATATTTGATGAAAGAAAATTTAAATCAAAATAATAACGAAGCAGAAAACAAAAATACCGCCGAGCAGAACGAGGTAACCGAACCCGAAAAAGAATATTTTGAACGCCAGTATTTTTCGGGGGATTCCCTGAAAGACGCTGAAGACAAAGACGACGGCACCGTGAATCCCGAAAGCGAATACCTTAAAGCATTCGATAAAAAATCCGCTCCGGCAAAAAGCGGAAAAAGGTTTTCGGGTATGAAAAAGCGGCTTGTCGCCCTCACCTCGGTGTTCCTTGCCGCCGCGATACTTTTCGGCGTTTACGAGTTCGTGCTCAAACCCGGCGAAAACGTTAAGGATCTGTCCAATATCTACACGCTTTCGCAAAACTGCTACGCCATTATCGCGCAGGTGGAAGAAGACGTTAAAATTTCTTTCAAGGACAGTGAGGAAACGCTATCCGCAAGCGCCTACGGCAAATATGTCTATTATTACGCCAGGACTTTCGAGTATGAGTTCGAACGCGTGTCGGTCGCCTACGGCGAGGGCGGGGCTTACTGCACGGTCAGCGGCGGCGGGAAATCCGTGACCTACGCCGAGGACGACTTCTTCAACACCCTCGAAAACGGCAAACGCTTCTCCTTCAACGGCGAAAAGCTGTTCGGCGCGGCGATACTCGAAGTTGCCGGGAGACAGGATTTGGGGAATATCGACTCCTTTGCCAAATGGGCGCTGCCGGGCTACGACCTCGACGGCGACACCCTAAGCTCCACCAACCGCCCCTTCATGTACCCGAACATCACCCGCGCCGATGTCAAGTCCATCGTCGTCACCAACAAATACGGCTCCTACAAGGCATACCGCATGGAAACGGACGGTAAGCTGTCTTCCGATTTTTATTTCGAGGGCGCGGAGTTTTGCAAGTATAATCAGGAACTTTTCGCTTCCCTGATAGTCAACTGCACCTATGTGCTGTCCTACGGGAAAGCGCCCAATGTCCGCGATTTGGCGGACTACGGGCTTGCCTCCGAAGAGGACGCCAACGCGATTATCGAAGTCAACACAGTCGACGGGAAATACCATAAAATCTTAATCGGCGACGAGATACCCTCCTCCGGCGCGTACTACGCCAAATATTACAACAAGGATTTCGTATATATTCTCGATTCAAGCTACGGCAGCGACGTGCTCCGTCCCTTGACCGCGCTCCTTACCGCCGATTTGGGGTATGTCATCTCCTCCACCAACGACACCTATTCGGTGAGCGAGGTTTATATCAAATATCCCGCCGACGATATCGACGTCTTTGTCACCCAAAAGCAGGACCTTGCGCTGTCGTCCAATATAACTCCATATGACAGCACCCAGACCGTCGCTCAACTGCTCCACGACAAAACGCGGCTGACCGGAGACTATACCGGCTGGACCGACGCAAAAAAACTATTTACCGGCATCAAGCCTTCCGACGGCAAAGCCATGACGATTCAGTTCCAACTGACCAACTACGCCTACAAAACCGGTAAATATTCCGTCGAATTCGGTCTGGTGCGCGATTCCTCAACCTCCGCCGCCCTGCCGCTTTCGGTGAAGGTTTATGTGTATGTCCCCCCTGTCGAAACCGAAGACGAGGAAACACCCGCCGAGGGAACCTATGTCGAAGTGGCATCAGCTTCGGCTTTCAGCCAGAGCGACAAGTCCTATAAGCGTTACACGCTCTCCTTCGATTATGAAAAACAGGTCAAAGCGATCAAGGTGGTCATAACCGCTCCCATGGAGGGGTATGTGGTGTTCGACGAGATCACCGCCTACGCGGACGGCAAGGACGCCATCCCCAACGAATCCGTGACGGGTATCTGGAAGATACTCTCCCCCGCAAACTATATCCAGCCGGGCAGCAACTACGCGGTGCCCGATCCCTCCACCTTCGCGAACACGCTTTACGGAATAACAACCCTTATCGGCGACGAAGTCATGGAATACAACGTTTATAACGGCGACGAGGACGCGTATAACGCGCTGACCGCCAAATACGGGCTGGACGAACCTGAAAAGATAATCTATTATAAATTCAAGAATTACAAGTCATATATATATGTTTCGGCGTTGCAGAAGGGTGAAACCGACGCCGACAGCTGGTATTACGCCTACGCCAACGTGAGCTACACCGGCGACGACGGCAAGGTTTACAACATTTCCCCCAACATTATAGCCAAGATTAAATACGACACCGCCCCGTATTTGGGCTGGTCTCCCTCCGATCTCATCGACCGTTCGGCGTTTACCATGTATATCGACAAAATCGACACTATCGAAATGGCTTTCGGCGGGAAAAACTACCTTTTCAAACTTAGCGACACCGACAACAACGGCAAGATGGACACGGTCGCCTATGACGGAGGCTTTGTGGACACCCAGAATTTCCGCTATGTCTATGTTTCGGTGCTCGAATGCACCCGCGCCGGTATCTATGTCCCCGCCGAAGGCGAAATCACCGAGGATAAGCTCGTCTTCCGCTTCACCATGCATTCCGAATTGAAGGACACCGAGATCAAGTTTTACAGGGTTTCCTCAACCAAGGTGCTGTACCAGATTAACGGCGAGTATTCCGAATTTTATGTGCTGTATTCCGATATTTCCACGATAATGTCCAACGTCAAGAAGCTCATAAACGGCGAAACGGTACCGCGATGAATCATCGCCCCGCCGCGATGATATATCGCCCCGCCGCGATGAGACATCGCCCCGCCGCGATGAATCATCGCCCCGCCGAAATAAAAAAGCGCGCCGCCGCCTGCCTAATGGCTGTCACCGTTTTGCTTTTCGCCTGCGGGAAAAAATATGATTACGGCGCGGATGAAAGCGTTATCGCGGAAATTTCGGCTTCATGCGGCGGCGTGTCGAATTCAGCGGGTTACGAGGGCGCGTTCAGGCTGAACCTTGAGTTTTCGGACCAGAACGCGACGCTTATGTTCGCCCAGGGGAGCTATAAAGCCGATTTTACGGATAACGCGCCCCGTGTGGAGGCGTCCATGACGCAGACCGTTCTCGGAGCCTCCTCAGGGGTAAAGGTGAGCTACGCGGACGGAATGTGCGCCACCACCGCGAACGGTGAGACGACCGAAACGGCCATGACGCCCGAAGAATTTTTCGGCAGGATAATCTATATGAAGCCCTTTGTGCCCGGCGCGGAGTATATCCAAGGCATCGACTCCGTAACCTCCGCGGGCGGAAACGGCTATAAGATTTACCTGAAAAACGCGGAGGATGTGTTGTTTCCGTTAATCGGCGAAGGCATATATACGCTGGCGATGATAAACAACCCTCAATACGACCTTACGAACATTCAAAACGCTTCCGTTTTGTATATAATAGACGAAAACACAAAAAAAATCACCAACCTGACCGCCGCGTTCACGCTGTTCATCTACGACACCCCGCCGTATGTCCCGAACGGAAAGAAAGCCAAGCTCAGCGATTACACTTTGGATATCAGGGTTACCTATAACGTTTCGTTTAAATAATGCAGAGTTGAAGCTTAGCAAAATCAAATAAAACCGAGAAACCGGCGCAACGGATACGCGCCGGTTTTTATTTTTGACTTTAAATCGTTTTTTTGCATAAACTGAAAAGAGCATACTAATGACCGAAGCGAAAGGAATGAATGTTTTATGATTATACATATAGTGGAGCCGGGCGAAACTCTGTTTTCTATCGCAAACAAATACGGCGTTTCGGTGGAGATATTGGCCATAAATAATTCCGTCGGCGACCCGCTGACGCTCGCCGTCGGGCAGTCAATCGCCGTCGTCGTGCCTTCCGTGACGTACACCGTCCGCGAGGGCGACACCCTCAACTCCATCGCCGCCGAATACGGCACGACGCTCAATACGCTTTACAAAAACAACCTTATCCTGCGGGGCAAGACGGATATCTTTGAAGGGCAGACAATCATCGTCTATATAGAAAGGGACCCTGTCGGGACCTATCAGCTCGGCGGTTATTCTTATCCTTTTATATCGGAATATCTGCTCAATACTTCTTTGCCTTTCATGAATTATCTGATGCCCTTCACCTACGGTTTTACCCTTGCGGGCGATCTTATCGCCCCGGATGACGAAACCATGCTCCGCAGAGCGAGAATTTACGGAACCAAATCCGTGCTGCACCTTTCCACTCTCGACGCAAGCGGAAGGTTTTCCACCGAAAACGCCACTATACTCTTAAACAACCGCGCGCTGTGGGAGACACTCTACAACAACGTGCTTTCTACCATACAAGCCAAGGGATATTTCGGGTTGGACGTGGATTTTGAGTTTTTGGGTAAGGAAAACGCGCCCAAATATGCCGAATTTATCACTTATATGCGAGAAAAGCTGAATCCCTTGGGTTACGGCGTCATTGTCGCCCTCGCCCCCAAGGTAAGCGACGAACAGCCGGGCAGCCTTTACGAGGGACACGACTACGCGCTGCTCGGCAAAGCCGCCAACGCCGTGTTGGTGATGACCTACGAATGGGGTTATACCTACGGACCTCCGCTTGCGGTGTCGCCCGTGCCCAACATAAAAAAGGTGCTCGATTACGCGGTAACGCGGATCGAACCCGCCAAAATTTTCGAAGGTATCTCCAACTACGGCTATAACTTTATCCTGCCTTATGTGAGGGGCAAATCGGTGGCGTCATCGGTTTCCACCCGCCAGGCGATAGATCTGGCGGTGAGGACAAATTCGGAAATTCTGTACGACGAAACCGCGATGGCGCCCTATTTTTATTACACCGAAAACAACGTTCAGCACGTCGTCTGGTTTGAAGACGCCCGGTCGATACTGTCGAAATTGAAATTATTACCGCTTTACGGGCTGAAAGGAGCGCTCTACTGGAACCTCAACCGCGAAAACAATCAGAACCTTACCGTTATAAATTCCACCATAAACCGGGCTGCGGCGTCATTATTTTAACGTTTGCTACCCTTTTTGTGCCACCGCGCCAAAACAACCTTTAATAACAATAAAATTAACTTCCGCCTTCGACATGCGTCACGTCCGCGCGGTGTTATAATACCGCCACTTGAAAATAAAGGACGGGTAAAACGAATGAACGTTAACGCAAACGCAAAAGCAAACGCAAATGCGAACGGGGAAAGGCTGAAATTACGGGTAAGGGACTACAAGGAGCGATTCGTCAAGGGCTTCTGGTCCGTTTTCGCGTTCGCCCTGTCTTGCGCGGAGGCGAAATGCGGCGTTTACCCCTTCGGCCTTGCGCTTTTATGCGGCAATAACGGCAGGGAGTTCCCCGTTTTTTTGGGCGTTTTCGCTTCCGGACTGGTTATGGGCGAAAGCGGTCTTTTCCGCTCGCTCTTATCCATGGCGGCGTTCGGCATGAAATGGCTTTCCCTGCGGAAAAAACGCGACGCTTCCCTGTGGGTAAAATTTTTGGCGGCGATAATCGTCACCTCCGCAATGGCGTTTCGGGAATTTGCCGAAATGAACGTGCTGTTCGAATCGGCGGCGAGAGCGGGCTGTGTTTTTTCAATCCTGCCCCTGTTTACCATTCTCTTTTCGGTAAACATGAAAAAGGACAAGCTTTGGCGTCAGATCGCGGCGTTGGGCTGGGTTTACGCGGCGGTGAAAGCCGCTTCGGTCATCACCTACGGCGCTTTTGCCCCGTGCCTTGCGGTCGGGGGCTTTCTTACCCTTTTTTATGCCCGGGAGGGAGCTTTTTTCGGCGGTATGTGCGGTTTCGCCGCGGGGATGGCGGCGGGGATCGTGTATATGCCGGTGCTGGGCATAGCGGGACTGGCTTACGGCATATTCTGCGACGAAATGAAAAAGTTCGCGCTGTTCTTCGCTTCGTCGCTTTCGGTTTCGTCGGGGGTGTATTTGGCGTCGCTTTCGGGCGCGTTCCCAGAATTTTTCTGCGTCATAGCGGGTTTTGCTTTTTTCGGCATTGTCGGCGGAAGGCTCAAGCCCGCGGTGAAGGAACCGCCCCGTAAAAAGGACCGGACGGTGACGCTCAAAAAAATGTCGGCGGCATTCGCCTCCCTTTCGGAAGCCTTTTATATCGAAAACTCCCCGCCGCCTTCCAAAGCTGAAATCGCATCGGCGCTCAAAACGACGGTGTTTTCGCTTTGCGACAAGTGTGAATTTTGCGGCGGAAACAGATGCCGGCTTGACAAATACGACCTTGTCACCCACCTGACCGAGTTGGCGTGCGGCGGCGAGGAAACCCTCCCCGTTCATGTGTTGCAGACCTGCCCGAAAGCAGACCTGCTGGCCGGGCGCGCGCTGTCTCTCGCCTCGTCCAAAAAAGCTGATGGCGAAAGGGAAGCGCGGCTTTTGACAGAAGGCTACAACTCCATCGCAAGGCTGCTTGACGCGGCGGGTGAAAAAGCGGAGGAGGAAAATGCCACAAACCGTGAGCTTTCGCGGAAAGCGGCGGAGGCGTTGCAGAAGATGGGTGTCCCCTTTTCAGCCGTGACGGTCAGGGGCGCGCGGTCAACCACGCTTTCCGCCTACGGCGCGGACATGCCCAAAATCAAGGTTTCGCCAGTGGAAATCCGCGATAAAGTTTCGGCGGCTTTGGGGGTGTCCTTTTCGCTTCCGGAATTTATAAACCGCGAAAACGGCTGTGAAATGAGCATGAAAGCGCTTCCGGCGATAAGGCTGGAATACGCGAAAGCGGAAGCTTCCAAAACCGGGGAGCCGGTTTCGGGCGACACGATCGTGACCTTCGAAAGCGATGCGCTTATGTTTTATTCTCTCCTCGCCGACGGGATGGGTTCGGGGCGCGATGCTTCGGTCGCTTCGCGTCTGGCTGCGCTGTTTTTGGAAAAGCTTATAACCGCCGGCGGCGATAAAAAAGAAGCGCTTTCCATGCTCAACAAACTGCTTTTGGTGAAAAAAAACGAAGTTTACACCACCGTCGACCTGCTGGAAATCGACCGCTTGTCCGGCTGCGCTTCGCTCATAAAGGCGGGCGCCGCGCCCACCTACCTCTGCCGGGACGGCAAATGCTATAAGTTGGAATCCACCACCCCTCCCGCCGGCGTGGTGGAGGACCTTAAAGTGACGCAAACCAGCCTGATGATCAAAAAGGGAGATTGGCTGGTGATGATCTCCGACGGAGTCTTGCCCCGCAACGGCAGCCTGAATCTCCCCAAGGATAAAAAGACGGCTTCAGCCTACGCTTCGGCGATTATCGAGGAGCGCAGGGAAGCGGCGTGCCGCGACGATATGTCGGTATGCGTGATACGCGCCTTTTGATATTGACATTTTTAAAGCGAGTTGGTAAACTGAACCTAGATAACATAAGGAAGTAAGACAAATGATTAAAGTCGGCACGGTCAATATCGACACATCCCATGCGCCCTCGTTCGCGGAAATATTTTTAAAGGGCGATAGGGCGAGATACACCGCCATCTATAACGACGGGTTCAGAAGCGATTCGGATGTGGAAAACTTTATTAAAAAGTACGGCTTGGAGGCGCGTTATCACGACTTATCGGAAATGGCGCGTCATATCGACGTCGCGTTCATACAGTCGTGCGACTGGGACAGGCATATCGAGCTTTCCCGACCTTTCATTGAGGCGGGAGTCCCGGTGTTCATAGACAAACCCCTCGCCGGGAACATAAAAGATTTAAAAATCATTGAAAAGTGGAGCGGTGAGGGCAAAACTATACTCGGCACCTCCGCGATGCGTTACACCTATGAGCATGACGACTTCTTTACCAACGCCAAAACGGAGGACATCCTGTCCGTCACCGCCACCGTGGGAGTGGACGAGTTCAACTACGCCATCCACGCCGTGGAGGAAATAATGGGCTTTATGGACGGAGTCAGCCCCGTTTCCACGCGCTTTATCAGCACCAACGCTGCAGGATCCGAAAATATAGAGGTGGGTTCCTACCGAGTGATGTTTGAAAACGGCGCTTCGGCGTATTACCATATCTGCAAAAAGGGCTGGCAGCCCTCCACCGCGACGGTGATGTGCAAAAAGACCACATATGTCTATAAAATCGACTCGAGCAGGGTGTACGAGGCGATGTTAAACCGCGTCTGCGACTATTTCGAAGGCAAAACAGACCGCTTGGCTTCGGTGAAGAGCATGTGCGACGCGGTGCGGATAATGCTCGCGGGGCGCAAGTCGCGCCAAACCGGCGGCGAAGTTAATTTGAGCGACCTTTCGGAAGACGACGGCGGCTTTGACGGGCTTGAGTTTTATTACGGGTATAAAAAGCAGAACGGGTATTGATTTAAAATTTATTGAAAAAAAGCCGGCGCATTCGCAGTGCCGGCTTTTTATTTAAAACAACATCGTATAAATTGTGCCGGGGTTTGTCTGGAATACAGTATTAATCACGTACAGATTCTCTTCCGGTGCCGTCGGGATGCATCCTATAGGTAATGAGTATACTATGATAGTATATCCAGTTATCCACAATATTTATACACCCCTTGCAATCAAAGGCGAGGGTAGTTTCTTTCGTGCCGGGCACAAAATCAAGGGGACAGCACAGAGAATAAAACTAGTTAATTTTATATCCTGGTAGTATATTATTCCATTGGCTATGTTTATACAGTGAAAAAACTTGGCGGTTTTCAATGGTGAGTGCAACGACGTTTCGATGCTGCAAAGTTCCGTTTCTCCGGTGCCGTCAGTATTGACTCTGTATAGCGAGCCGTTATTGCCACAGTAATAAATATTGTCGTTTACTATGTTGAGACAAAAGCCGGAGCTTTCCGTTAAACGCTGGTTTTGGGTGCC
The DNA here is from genome assembly GCA_964403645.1 of uncultured Ruminococcus sp. GTDB lineage: Bacteria > Bacillota > Clostridia > Oscillospirales > CAG-382 > UBA1206. The sequence continues at coordinate 3,305 of CAYOGQ010000003.1, read as the reverse complement.
ATCGGTTGTAATTTTATATATTTTACCGTTGTCATTGCCGTTGCTGTAATACATCCATCCGTTCTCGACAGCAAGACAACTGCATTTCATGTCACCGAGTTTTGTTTCTTCCGTACCGTCGGTCTTTATTTTATATATTTTCATGCCGTCGGAACCATTAAGGTAGTATATCCAGTCCTCGAAGGCTGTAATGTATTCACATTCGCTTTTACTAAGCAGCGTGCGTTGTGTGCCGTCTGTTGTGATTTTATATAACGCTCCAAAGTCGAACGCG
>CAYOGQ010000003.1:0-3021 GCA_964403645.1 uncultured Ruminococcus sp. | reverse complement strand
TTCTGTAATACACCCAGTTTCCGATAACGTTTATGTTGTTGCAATAATCCCCGTTGAGCTTCGTTCTCCCCGTACCGTCAGTGCGTATTTTATATAGATTACCTGCCAAAGAAATCCCAACACCACCTTTGAAAGTGGTGCTCGCATAATATATCCAATCGCCTTGAATAGCCGCATAACCGCCATTTGAAATATTTCCGGTGGAGTTTCCGCGTATGTTGGGTGTTTCTTCAAATATGGCGGATACGCTGACTGAGTTGTTTACCTGGTTTACGGGAGTTTTTATGGCGGTACAGCCTGACGCTGTAACCAATAACAGAACGGCCATAATAAAAGAGATGATGCAATATTGCGTTTTGAACTTCATTGTTGTCTCGGCTTTCATCAAGTTGTAATATTAAAGTACCGCCCCTAACCGTTAAACTAAAAACTGTACGGCGGCATGGGCACGGATTTGTGTTTTTTTATCCTGAATAGCACCATCTTGGTTATTTGGAAGGCGAGGGAGATAAAACAGCATATCGCGGCGAGAAGCAGCCAGTTTTTATAGAGCTTGTTTTCGTAAAAGTACCACGCTCCGTTGGTCAGCCCCCACGTAAATTCGTTTTCCTCGAATAATATTTTATCGTTGACGGCGCATTCGCGCGCCACGAGAAAGTAAAACGAGCTGAGCGCAAACGTTAAAATCTGCAGCCCGCCGGATTTCCTGCGCAGGAAAACCGATTTGAGTGCGAACACGAAGTCGATGAACATTCCGGCGGCAAGCGAAAGCGGCACCAGGATGCAGGCGGCGGCGCTTAACACTGAGTCGTCAATCATGTAATCCTTAACGCAATCCAAGATATCGTCAAAATACATGACAAGCGGCGCGCACAGCAGACTTATCCCCGCCAGCAGGAAGAACAGCGCGACTGCCGCCGTAATCCGCACGCTTATAACCACGGGCGGTTTGACCGCGTTGTAATACTGCTCCGGCGCGGGCTGATATGTATAAGGCTGATCATCCGGCTTGCCGTAGGGCTGCCCGCGCTGCTGCGGCTGTTGGCTTTGGGGTTGCGGAGGATCCTGATTCTGAACCGGCTGCGCGTAGGGCAGAGGACTTTGATATGTAAGCGGCTCTGGGGATTGGGGAGCTTGCGGAGCTTGCATTTCGCTTACGGTGGGTTCTTCGGCAATAACGGTTGGTATTATTATTTCGGCCGCTTCCGTGACAAACGAATCTTCCGCGATTTCCGGTTCCCCCATAACGGGATATTCGTCTTCGACTTGGACTTGGACTTCGACTTGAATTTCGTTTTCGATTTTTTCCGGGATGTCTTGCGCCGCGGCGGCTTCGATTAAGGTCTCTTCAATTTCGATAGGTTGGTCCATTACGGAAACGGCCGCGGCCGTTTCGCCGGGACCTGATTCGGAAAGCTGTTTTTCGATTTTTCCGCCGCAATTATAACAAAATTTCGCGTTTTCGGATATCCGGGTTCCGCAATTCGGGCAAAACATAAATATATCTCCCTTTCCTTTATTTACATATAATACACTTCCTAACCAATTTTATCATCGACATATTATTTTGTCAAGCGTATTTAAATTAATCACTCATTAAATCTTACTGAAAAATCTTCGCAAAAACCCAAATATCAAAGCTTTTTGCCCGTCTTTTCAGAGATTTTATAATCGAATTTAGTTTTAAGCGGCTAAATAACACGAAAACGGGCAAATCCGCCCGTTATTGTTATTTTATATCCATGCAGTGCACCGATAAAATTTCCTCGCATTCGCAAATAAGCGTTTTGTCGTCGCCGCGTTTTGTTCCGCCGTAACGCTTTTTGGCCGACGAATATATTTTTGCGACATATTTCAGATAGCCCTCCGTGTCCGGACGGATCTTGCCCAAATACGTATCGCAGTAGGTATATTTAAATTTATCCCCAAAGCGGCGTGCCGACATGACCGCGTAGGCCTTGCCGTCCTGGGTGGGGTAAAGCTCGTTTTCTATCACATAGCCGTTATCCCAAAGATATCGCCTTAAAAATTCCGCTTTGGTCATGGGCTGCAAGACGAGCGACTTGTACTTCCCCTCGCCTTTTCCGATAATGTCAGCGATAACCTGCCCGCCCATGCCGCAGACGCAAGCGGTGTCATAGGATTTTTCTATGCCCGCGAATCCGTCCGATAAGAAAAACTCCATCCTGTCGGCGACGCCGTATCCCGCGGCGGATGCCATGGCCTTCGCGAGCGGAGCGGCGTTTATATCCGACGCCGCCGCCGTCGGGCAAACGCCGTTTAGTATAAGATAAACCGGGAGGTAACCGTGGTCGGTGCCTATGTCGATAAACGTGCCGGGCAAGACAAGGCTCGCGGCGCAACTTAACCTTTCTCCGAGTTTCAAGAGTTTCAAGGGTTTCACGTTAAACTACACCCCGAAGATGAGCCGGGCGTATTTGGCGGCGGACACCGCGTCCCTGCCGTAAAAATCAGCGCCGATAGCGTCGGCGTAATCCTGCGTGAGTACCGCGCCGCCCACCATAACCCTGCAAAAGGGCGCCTTTTCGTTGAGCAGCTTTATGGTCTCCGCCATGTTCGCCACGGTGGTGGTCATCAGCGCAGAGAGCGCCGCCAGCCGCGCGTGATGCTCCAATACCGCCGCAACGATAGTCTCCGGAGGCACGTTTTTGCCCAAATCTATCACGTCAAAACCGTAGTTTTCCAAAAGCGTTTTAACGATATTTTTACCTATGTCGTGGATGTCTCCCTTGACCGTGGCGATAACAATTTTATGCCCGACGGTGCGTTTTTCGCCCTTGTACGATGTTTTTATAACCTCGAAAGCCGCTTTTGCCGCTTCCGCCGCCATCAAAAGCTGCGGCAGGAACATTTTGCCCGACTCGAAGCCTTTCCCGACTTCGTCGAGCGCCGGCACAAGCTGCGAATTTATAATATCCAAGGGGTCGGTATTTCCGAGCAGCTTTTTGGTCGCTTTTGCCGCCGATTCCGCAAGACCCGCGATGATAGAATCGTAAAGCG
>CAYOGQ010000002.1:0-47264 GCA_964403645.1 uncultured Ruminococcus sp. | reverse complement strand
AGAAGCCGCCGAGGGTGACGTTTTTATAGTTTCTTTCTTTATATTTGTTATACTGCGCGTCGATTATCCATTTAAGGGCTTTCTTCCTGTCGCGGAGGGTGTTCATATCCTCGTCAACGCCGTCGCCGTCGAGGTCGCCGAATTTTTCCGGTAATTCGCCGTAACGCACCTTGGAACAAAGGATGGAGAAGAACACGTTGACTTTATAATCCGTTATCCCCAGCTTATGACCTGCGGTCGCCGCGGCTTTGTCGAGAGCGTCGAGGTTTCTGCCTTCGGCGAAAACGTTATCGACGTAATACTTCCAGCCTTCGGCGCATTTATATAAATAAGAATAAGTAAAAACCGAATAGGGCAGGTACAGGAACGAATCGAAAAAGGTATCCGCCGGTTTGCCGTCCTTGCCGATATACGCGAGGTGGGGTAAATATTGCTCTTCCGTGATAAGCCCCAAGCCGTTTTCGCCGATTTTTTCCGGCGGGACGCAGTTATAGGATAAAAGCAGGTTGCGGACACCCAAAAAATCGGCGTATTCGGGGTATTTGTTAATGTGCATTATGGAGTTTTCCTTTTTTTCCGCTTCGGTCTCCGCTTTTACCGCCACGGCGTTTTCGGGTATGGTTTCGGTGCCTAACGCCTCGATCTCGTCGATCCAAACATGACAGGGCACCTCGAACTCGGCTAATATATACAGCGCCCGATATGGGTTTTCAAATTTTTGCGTCAGTTCATAACGCTGCGCCCCTTCCGGGCAGGTGAGAGTGCGCGCTTTTATAACGCGCTGCCAGTCCTCGCCGTTTTCGGATATGAGCACGTCGCATCTGCGCGGCAGCTTGACGCCCGTGCTGTCCTGGCGGAGGAAGCCGATTTTAATCTCGTCCACAGCGGAAACTCCGCCGAGCTTAAACAACACCGACCTGCCCGCGCCCCTTGTGAAATGGAAGAACGCGCTGTCGCCGCTGTCGGCTTTTTCGCATTTTATGCCATCCGTCAACCGCGGGCAGTCCTCTTTGGTATTATAATAATCGGTCTCATAGGTACTTCCCGTCGGGCTGTCCGACGAAATCCCGTAAACGGGCACGCCGAGCAGGAGGTTTTTCCGCTTGTTGTCGGGCGACGCCCAAGCGGGGGGATTTTCATAATGTTCGATAAAATATTCTTTATAATAACCCATCATAACACCGCCTTTTATTTTTAAAAAATATTACCATAAACATTTTAAAATGTCAACGTTAAGAAAAAAGTCAACTGCTTTTTTATTGCCCGGTAATTTGCACTTGATAGAGCCGCATGACAGTTAATCACAGCAAAACATATATTAAATTAGCACACAAGTTAATAGAGTGCTAATTGTTTACATTTACATAACACAAAATACAAATATTTCCGCTATACTGTTCACGCAAGGAGATAAAGTGCTGATTAAAATAAATTATCGGTACATATTATCCGAAAAAGAACAAAAAATACATATAACATTGGAGGTATTAATTATGCAAAACAAAAGAGGAAACGAGCTGGGGCTCTATAACCCGTTCCGCGGGATCGACGAATTTGAAAAACGCTTTTTCGGCGATCCGTATGGGTTTTTCGGAAACAACGTTCTCGGTGAGTTTAGGACCGATATCAAAGACGAGGGCGACGCTTTTGTCCTGGAAGCCGACCTCCCCGGTTTTAAAAAGGAGGATATCAACGTCGATATCAACAACGACGTGATGACCGTCCGGGCGGAACGCCACTCGGAACGCGAGGAAAAGGACAAAAAGGGCAAGTATATCCGCTGCGAGCGGTCGTACGGCGCGTACAGCCGTCAGTTTGACCTTTCGGGCATAAATTCAGAAAGAATAGCCGCGAAATATGAAAACGGAGTGCTGACGTTAAATCTGCCCAAAAAGGTTCCTTCGGTCCCGGAAAGCAGAAGACTTTCCATCGAATAATAATTGTTTAAACGAAAACCGCCGTAAAACATTAATGTTTTACGGCGGTTTTATGCTCACATTTTTTACACGCTGCTTTTTATGCGATGCTCATTTTCAAATATTCTTCAAAAGTCACGGAATATTCCAAAATGGCGTGCGTCGGTTTGGTTTCCTCGTTTTTATCGCAGCTTGTTTTGGCGTCCGACGCTTTATTGGCGCGCATACCGCATCTCAGAGCGGTATGTAACGAACGGGTATTGTCATGGTATATTTTTGCCGTCACCGACTTTGCCCTGTTTTCAAAAAACAAAAGATTAAGTCCCTCCCGCAGAGCGGCTTTGCCGAAACCCTGCCCCCAAAGTCCTTCCTCGCCTATGACATACACGACTTCGTAACGGTCGCCGGGCGGAAGGTCGCGGAAGCGCAAAAAGCCGATTGAAACGCCGCGTTTGTCGCAGACCAGATAAAACCGCCCCTCCCGGTTGAGATGAAATGTCAGCATATGCTGCGGGACGTTGTCCAGCAGATTTAAAAGGCTGTCCGGGGCGGAGGGGCTTTCGTTCAGATAGCGCACCACGTTTTCGTTTCGCAGCCATCTTATGATGTTCTGTATGTCCTCTGTTTTGATATCCGCCCTCAAAGCGACAGAAACGGCTCTTTTCATAATAATCCTCAATTTTTATTATCATTAAAGCCTTTCCGCTCGCGGCGGACGGTTCTTTATTATATTATTCCCGTCAGGATTGGTGTTATTACACTCTGCCGGACGTGGTTATTTCGTCACGGGGATTTTTTTAACCTTAGGCTTCGGTTCTTCCTCCAGGCGGTTTATTTTGCAATAATAACGGTAAAGCCGGCTTGCGTCGTCGTAGCGCGGCGTTTCCTCGGTTAAAAGCATAATGTCGCGGAGTATTTTACGCACGACCGTGTTCGAGCAGTATTTTATCTCAACCCCGCCCCAAGAGGGAGGTGTTTCGCCGGTGTCAAAGTAATCCCAATAATACGGAGTTTCGCCTTCGGCGAGCTTCAGCCTGTAATTTTCGTGCGCCGGTATCACGCCGTCTGTGCAGTCGGCACCGTAAAAGTCGTCGCGCACCATAAAGCCCCCGATAATCTTCCGCTCCTTTTCGGTTTTGCCTTCCGGCAGTAAGGTGAAAAGGCAGATCGAGTTGGGCGCGAGGCGCGACGGCACCCTCGGTTCACCCTTGGAATAGCCGCTCAGATACCTTCCGGCAAAGACATTCCAGGATGAAAATATTTCTTCCGGGGTGTTGGCGATAAGCCCGAAAATTCCTTGAGAATTAGGCGAAATTTTCAGACAGCGCAGCCTTTGCAACCTTTCGTGCGCTTCCTTGAACGCCTTGTCCTTCTTTATTGTCTCGAATTCATTGCGGCGTATCAGCGCGTTGACCTTTTTCTGCTCGTCCTTATCCTCAAAGGTTATAAAACGGGAAAACGAATCGGGGAACAAAAATTTTTTCTCCCCTTCGGTAAATTTGATGAGGATAATATTTTCCCTTACATCTGCGACTACGCCTTTGCCGAATGAATCGTGAACCACTGATTTTCCTATTATATTCATTATAAATCTCCTTTCAGTTTATTTGAAAAACTTATTACAGCTACGGCTTTCGACTATTCCGTTCGGGTGACGTAAGCCGATTTTTTTGCTTCTTTTAACCTGAGCACAATACTTTCCGGGGAAACGAGCGGCTTTATTTTGGAGTTTTCGCCGAAACCGAGATCGCCGACCGTGACGCGTCCGCCTGCGGGCAGAGCGGTGAGGTCTATCGTTACGCTTTCAATGATATCTTCTGGCAGCGACTCATAGGGGATTTCATGCAATGTCTGTACCACATATCCCGGGACATTTTCTCTGTTTTTCAGGAAAATTTTTGCCGTGCTGTTGATTTTGCGGTCGGTTTCGAGCGCTTGAAAGTCGATATGCTCGATTTCGTTTTTTAGCGTCGAACGCGAGACATCTTTTATCAAAACCGGGACAGCCTCACCTTCCAGGACGATTTCGACGACGCAGCCTTCGTGCTTTTGCTTTAAAAGGTTATCCGCTTCGCGCCGATCCGTCTGGATATGCACCGGTTCGGGAAAGCGGCTTCCGTATATGGAGCATGGCACATGACCCGCTTTCCTTATGGCTTTCGCTTTGACTTTTACGTCGCGGAATTTTGCCGTAATGGTGATCATTTGTATTCTCCTTTAATTTATATATTTTTATATGCTTATATATGATGATAACGCAGCCCTGCCGCAGGCGGCGGTTAAAAAAATAAAAAAGGCTTTTACATAGCGCCTTTCGGCGCGATACAAAAGCCTTTCTTGACAAAGACGGTTCTTTTCTTGTATTTTTTAGAATTTAATTATTAACCTTAACTATTTATAACATAAAAATCCGAAAAATTCAAGTCTAAAATGGATTTTTCCAGATTTTTATTTATTTTGGTAAAATTTATAACTTTAAACAGCGTTTATTTTTATTCGCGCTGTAAAGGTACGGCATCAGCACCGTCACCACGTCTTTGTGTTTGCCCAGCCAAAATCGGCAGCCCGTTATACGCGGTGTTGGCGGCCAAAAGCAGTATGAGCGCGGTGGTGAATTGCAGCAGGTAATACATAAATCTGCCGCCGAATACTTGAGCTGCCATCTGCGAAACGACGGTGACGCCGTGAAAGGGTATAACTTTCAAAAGGCTCGCCAGAAGACTTGTTCCGTTGAAAATGATAATGATGATCGCGCCGAGCAGGTAAAGCACCTGCTTTGCCGTTTTAACGGAAGGTTCCTTGAAAGCGGGGGCGTCTTCATAAATTATTTATATTATATCACCCAAAAATTTAAAAATCAATTATAAATGTTAATTATGTCCGTTTTAATAACTTGACATTAAATTTTTTCGTGGTAAAATAAAAGAAAATTACAAATATAACCGTACGATGAAACCGAGAGTCAAAATGAAAAAGATAATTATCAGATATTCATCATTTAAAGAATACGGCTTGATATGGGAGAGTTCGAGTATTCCGATAAATAGATATTGCGAAATATTGGATTTTTCCGGCAGAGAATTGATCATCGACCATAGTTATAAAACAAAACCCGATATTTATCTTTGGAAGGATTTTCAACACAACACTCAAAAAAAGAATTATTACCGGGATTTTTATGATATCGTGTGTGTTGGCAACCATAAAACTATAAAAATTGCGGACATTCCCGACGGTGAACTTTCGTCGATAGAGGGATTGTTTATTAACAATGCGATTCCTCTCGATATCGAATTGCCGAAAATACAAAATACATTTGCGCTCTATTGCCATGACGACGGATTGTATGCCTGCTTGAAGTTAAAATCGGTCGATCCCGCCGAAATCCTTAAAAATACGCTGGATTCGTATCTACCGCGCGAATTAAGTATGTCTGTCGATGATCAATCAAGCGGATTTAATGAAATTTTCTATTACCTAAATCATGGGCTTGCTATCGGCGTTGAAACAATAGAGGTCATAAACGGCTCTATGAAATTTGCTTATCACCATTATGACGGTTTTGACGGCTTTTTCGGCGACCTTGTCTTTGATAACGCGAAAGAATATGATTTTTATGATATAACCGTCCCTATTTTAACAAAGTAAATGATAAGGAATCTTCATGAACGCAACCATCTATAAGCCCGATTACAAAAATAGCATACTCGGCATACCCAATTCCATTTTACACCACTACGGGGCAAAGCCGCATCACGCGACGTCGCCTGTTCTGGACGCCGCGCTGCGGAGCGGCTTTAAAAACGTCGTCTTGATCGTGCTCGACGGAATGGGCATGGAAATGTTGCAAACCCACGCGCCTGAAGGCTTCCTCATAAAAAACCTCGCGTCGAAGTTAAGCTCGGTTTATCCCTGCACCACCACTTCCGCGCTGACCACTCTGGAAACGGGTTTGACCCCGGCCGAGCACGGCTGGCTGGGTTGGGCGCATTATTTTAAAGAGATCGGCAAACGCGTCGACTTGTTTTCCGGCAGGGAGAGCGGCACCGACAAGCCCGCCGCCGAAAATGAGACCGTTTGGAAAGCCGTCGGTTATAAAAACCTGTTCGGTCAGATAAATGACGCCGACCCGTCGGTCGAGTGCTGCCGCGTCTTCCCTTTCGGGGAATATTGGACCGACACCAACGAGGCGGTCTGCGACCATATTTCGGCGCTGTGCCGCAGGAACGGACGGCGTTATATCTACGCTTATCATTTTCAACCGGACAATGACGCGCACTTGAACGGCTGCCGCAGCGAGCGCGTCAAGGCCGACGTGGTGCTGTTCGACAAACAGATAGAAAGCCTTGCCGCTTCGGTACGCGACACCCTGCTCGTCGTCACAGCCGACCACGGTCTGACCGACGCCGCCGATCTGGCGGTCGAAGATTTCAACGAAATCGCCGAATGTCTCGCCGTCATGCCGACGCGGGAACCGCGCAGCCTTTCTTTTTTCGTAAAGCCGGAATTTTACGATATTTTTCCGCGGCGCTGGAACGACCGCTTCGGGGACGAATTTTGGTTTATGACCGGCAAAGAAGCCCTTGAAAGCGGGCTTTTCGGGTTTGGTCAGCCGCATAAAAGGACGCCGGATTTTTTGGGTGATTACGTCGCGCTCGCCGTCGGCAGCCTTTCGCTGTGGTGCAAAAACAGTAAAGGCGAAAAGCACGGGTTTTTGGCGTTCCACGCCGGGCTGACCGAAGCCGAAATGGTCGTGCCGCTGATTTTAATAGAACGCTAAGCCGTAACGGGCATTAAGTCATTATTTATCTTGTCGGCGTTCATTTTTATCTCCGTCAAATTCATTTTATATAATAAATTTCATTATCTCATCCGCGATTTCATCCGGTGTCTCGGTTCCGTCCGCGACGACGTCGACGAACGGCCTTACCGTTTTTATATGCGTCAAATACGTGTCCCTGTGCCTTGCGAGATAAAAGTCGAGATAGGCTGATATTTCATCCGCTGCATTTCTTTTTAAAGGACGGCGCGAGGGCGAGCGGCGGGTAAAATCGCGCAGGACGCGCTTTGCGAGCGAGACGTCAAGGGGGATATCGAGCCAAACGGACAAATCTATGTATTTTGAAACTTTACTATGCGACTTCCCGAAAGGGTAGTCGATGATTATATAATTTATAGGTTTAGTGAGCAGAAAGTCCAACCGTTCGGTCATTGCCGAAAGGTTCCACGCGTCGCAATAACCGCCGGATTCCGACCATTCGCAATAGTCGCGCCCCAGCAAATCGCCGGGAAAATCGTCAAAACAGACAATTTCGGCATTTGTCAGGAGCGCTTTCAATTTATTCGCCGCCGTGGTTTTCCCGCTCCCCGAAACGCCGGAAATACTGATGACATAAGGATTTTTCGGGGTGTCGCCATGACTTGTTGCAATGGTTGTATCATAATTCGTTTTCATTTACATTCCTCTCCCGCGGATTAATCCGATCGGTTTTATTGCGTAAAAACCTTACCGCTGATATAAACCATTCGTGCGGGTGTAAAATCATTTTATTTGTTACAATATAATCCATATATGCCAGCGAAGCCGATTCCAGCGATTTTTTCAAGGCGTCGTTCACAACCGAGTAAAACGGCGGTTGATTTTCTTGATCCCATGCCAATTTGTCTGCGATAAATAATGCCATGTCATATGCGGATGGGGAAGCTTTTAAAGTGCTGTGGCATTCGATTGCGGACAACGTTTTTTCGTCGGTTATGCCGAAATACTGTTTCGCAATTACCTTGGATATGCGCTGATGCAGTAAAAAGGGATACGCTTTTTCGGATTTGTCTATATGCCAATCATTTTGCACCGCGTATGTAAGCATATCGGCGGGAGCGACCACCGCGCTTATGTCATGCAAATAACCGCATAGTTCACAAATACTTTTGTCCAAGCCGAACTTTTCGGCGATTTTTATATTCATTTCCGCTACGGCTTTTTCATGATAAAAAGTTTTTAACTTGTTGTTTGATACAAGTAATGTTTTAATATCAGTCTTTAATTTACCCGAAAATTTTGGATAATAATATATGTAAAAGTATTTAACATCGCCCGCTCTCCCGGTACATAAAATGTATGACGCCCATGCGATACCGCTTCATGCCGAAATCGTTTCGCCGCTTACGAATTATACCATAACCGGGTTTTATATTCAACAGTCTTTTACAAAAGTATGACAAATCACTAACGCGCCAACGCCACACGCACGACCAAACGCGCAACCCCAGCAAATTGCTGAATATCGCCGAAGAACGGATGTACGGATACAAACACGCCAACACACGTCAAATTCCGGACGCGTTAGTACTAAATAATAATCAATATCACTCATACTTGAAAAATTTTTTTATAATTATATTGTAAATTAACAATAAATGTTATATAATATAAAAAATACCATTTTGAAGGAGCGTATAAAATGTTAAGCAAGGAATTAGCAACGCAATTAAAACGCATAAACGTAAGCGTCGACACAGAAAAAACCAAATCCCGCGTTAAAAAGATTTGGAAATCCTTAAGCAGGGCTCAGAAAAACGAGGTGTTCGATTTTACAGGAGTAGCAAAAGCCACGCTTTACCGCGTATCCAACACCGGGATAATCACGTTGAAACTGCTTTTGCCCATCGCCTACGCGGCGGACGTCGATCCTTATTATCTCATGGGTGCGACCGAAGAAGCCGGCAGCTTTACCGACGAACAAATGATTCGTCTGTTGCAGGAGCGGAAATACTCCAAGCTTGTCGCCGCTTATAAAAAAGAACAGACCAAGCAGCAGCGTGTAAAAGGCAGGCACGCCTCGAGCGGTTTTGATAAAGCGGAAAGCGAACCGGTTTTCGCCGGGGAAGACACCGTGGCGTGGGAGGAAGCCGAACCGGAAACCGGATTTACCGAAACCGCGCCCGGCGGGGAAGCGGTACCGGCAAGCGAGCCGTTAACGGCAGACGAGCCGTTTGCGCAGGATGAACGGACCTCGGCAGATCAGCCTTCGGCAAAAGATGCGTTTTCCGAAGCGGAGCACGCCGAACTGACGGAGGATGAAATACTGTGCCTTATAAAGGCAGTCTTAATCCGCGCAAAAAAGGGCACAGCCGCCGCCGTTGAAAAGGCCGCGAAATTAAAAGCGTTGCTTTTGTCGTAAAGACGATAAACGCAAAAGTTATAAAAGGAAGAAGCAAACAACTTCTTCCTTTTAATTTCAATACACCGCACTTTTTATCATTTATAAAATATTTGTGCCAATGTGAATTTTATTGTTGATTTATTCGCAATGCTTTGATATTATTAGACAAATAAAAAATAAGGAGGAAACCGAATGGCAGAACAGGTGTTTAATTTGGCGCAAAGCGGCGGCAGAGTTGTGGAAAAGATACTGTCCGACGAAAATTTACAGTATATACACATGAAGTTTGACCAAGGCGACGGACTGCCGGTGCATTTCGCCAATTCCAACGTTTACATGACCGTGATCCGCGGAACGCTCTCCATAGGATTAAACGACGGGGAAGTCCGCGAATACCCGGCGGGGACATTGCTTAAAATTCCATTCCAAACCAAGATGAACGTAAAAAACCACGGCGGCGAACCCCTTGAGCTTATCGTGGTGAAATCGCCCGCTCCAAAGAATTGAATACGGCAAAACTTTAAGCATTAACGATTAACCGTTAACGATTAACCGTTAACCGTTAACCGTTAACGGTAAAACCGCTAAATGTGCAACATTTAAGGAAAGGAGACTTATCATGCAAAAATACCGCTGCATACCCTGCGGGTATATTTACGACCCGGCTCTCGGCGACCCCGACGGCGGGATAGCGCCCGGCACCGCGTTCGAGGATATCCCCGACGACTGGCAATGCCCGATCTGTTTTGCGAGCAAGGACGAGTTCGAGCCTGCCGACGATTGAAAATTGGCATCGCAGCAATAAGAGACGTCCGAGCGACGTCAAAATGTACATGGTTTAAAATAAAAAACGGGGCTGTTAAGTTTGTTTAAAACTCACGGCAGCCCCGTTTTATTTTTTGTTTATATATAAAATCAACAAAATTTCAATAAGCGGATGTTGAATTATCCGGTATTATATGTTATTATTAAATATAACATTTAAAATTTCGACATATTAAAATGACGGGATATATTCGATATGTTCAAAAAAAAGAAACAGGCGGCAACGAAAGAAAACGACCGGTATTGCCTATATGTTCAGTCGCTTTTTGACGAGGACAGGGAGATACTGACGGATTTTTTTTCGCGCCTGAACCTGCACGTTTCGCTCGGCAGGAAATGGGATTCGGCGATACGCGAGGATTTTGAAAAAGCGTTTATGTATTATTCCTCCATAGGAATTCCGGTTTCGACCGCCGCCGCGAGAATGGCTCCCGAAAACATGGGGGGATTTTACGCACGGCCGCCCGCGCTGTGGTACCCGCTCGACTCCGCGGCGAAAATATATCCGCTTTCAATGCAGAACAACCGCATGGCGGTTTTCCGCCTTTCGGTTTATCTTAAAAAGGACATCGCGCCTGAAATATTGCAAATTGCCCTGACCTTTGCCATCAAACGTTTCCCCGGCTTTGCCACAACGGTAAAAAAGGGCTTTTTCTGGCATTACCTCGACGCCGCGAAACGCCGCTTTTTCATAGAGAAGGAAAAATATGTACCGTGCAGACCGCTGGACATCTCTTTGAGCGATTCGCAGGCATTCAGGGTGCTGTATTATAATAACCGCCTGAGCGTGGAATTTTTCCACGTCCTGACCGACGCCACCGGAGGCATGGTATTTTTAAAAACCCTCGCCGCCGAATACCTTCGACTGCTCGGCGCGGTAATACCCGTTTTCGACGGGGCGCTCGACATAAACGCCCTTCCCAGGCCGTCGGAGACCTCAAACGATTTCGTCAAAGCGGAAAAAGCCGAAAAATCCTCGGGACTGCTCGAAAAATCCGCCGTGCAGATGTCGGGCGACCTTTCTAAAATAAAGCCCTGCCGCATACTCCATTTCAAGCTCGACGCGTTGAAACTAATAGCGTTGGCGCATGAGAAAAATGTCACCGTCACCGCGTATATGCTGTCTCTTATGTTTGTCGCCGGCAAAGCCGCGACGGACGGCGAATCGGGGAGCGTGAACATACAGGTCCCCGTCAATATGCGAAAGTTCTACGATTCCGAAACTTTAAATAATTTTTCGCTTTACTGCGGCATAAGGCTGCCGCTTTCGGAAATCACCTCCGCCGGGGCGATACTGCCCGAAATCAAAAGACAGCTCACCGAAAAAGGTTCGAAAGCCTCCATGAACTGCATGGTGCGCGCGACGACGGGGCTGGTCAAGGCGTTAACCTGGGTGCCGTTGTTTATAAAAAACCCCGTGGCGAGACTGGTTTACGGCTTTCTCGGCGAAAAGACCTTCACTAATACGCTTTCCAACATAGGCGTGGTGGCGCTGCCGCCCGAAATGGCGGAACATATCGAAAGCTTCGACTTCGTGCTGGGGACCGGCGCCACCAACCGCGCCTATTGTTCCATGGTGACCTTCGGGGATATCACCACCTTTTCCATGTCCAAGCTGACCGCCGATCCGACTTTTGAAGAAGTGATGTACCGCCTGCTCGAGGAGGACGGGCTGACGCCCGCCGCGGAGGGGAGCGAGTTGTATGAAGGTTAAGATAATATATCCCAAGCAGACAAAAAAGAAACTGTTCGCAGCCGAATTCAGCTCGGTGGCGCGCTGGGTCATGCTCGCCGTGGCTTACGCGTGCGGGATAATCAATTATTATACGGGCGGCAAGGCGTGGAGCGTCGTGGTCATGTGGGCGCTGTGGTTCGTCTGGTCGTTCGTGTTCGCGCCAAATATGGTGGAATTCAACCGTATCAGCCAGACCACCAAGCTGATGGTCTATACCTGCGTGCAGCTTATACTCATTAACAACATCCTTTCGCCGGGTTGGGCGATGTTCGTCGTGCCGATCATCTGCTTCGCTGGGGTGTTTATCAACGGGGTGTTCTTTTTATCCAACACCAGAAAGCAAAGGCAGAATCTCTTGCCTATGATATGGGCGATCGCTATATCGTTGATCTCCATAATATCGGCCCTTGCGGGCTGGCCGGAGATGAACTGGCCGATTATCGCGTTGGGCTCCACGGGGTTCGCCCTGTTAGTCGTGTCGGTGGTCGTGCTGGGTAAGGGCATTATCACGGAATTTATAAAAAGATTCAGTGTTAAATAATCCCGCGGAGGCTGTGACATGGGTATTTGCTATGTAGTCGGAGCGCTTAAAACAGGGTACAGAATAAATAAAAAAGAAGATGACTGCGTTATTGCCGCCGATTTGGGTTATCACAACCTCGGCGGCGTCAGGGCAGACCTTGTGGTCGGGGACTTCGACTCGCTCGGTTTTGTTCCGGAAGGCGAAAACATTATTCGTTACCCGGAGCAAAAGGACGAAACCGACACCCTGCTCGCGGTAAAAATCGGACTTGAAAAGGGTTATGTCGATTTTATCGTCGCGGGGGGCATCGGCGGCAGGCTTGACCATACCTTCGCCAACTTTCAGACACTCGCGTTCCTCGCGACTAAAAACGCGAAAGGCATTTTGGTCGGGGATGCCGAATGTGCCGCGCGCACAGAATGTGCCGCGATGATAAAAAACGGCGCGGCGGCGTTTTTGTCCGGCGCGGAAGGGGCTATTTCGGTTTTCGCCTTCGGCGGCACTTGTCGCGGGGTGACGCTGGAGGGGTTAAAGTATCCCCTGAAAGACGCTGTTTTAAAATGCGACTATCCCCTGGGCGTCAGCAACGCTTTTACGGGAGCACCCTCCAAAGTCGAAATCGCCGACGGCGCGGCGCTGTTGATCTGGCAGGGGGGACCCGAACTTATTACTATTTTATAAATTTTAATTAAAACGCCCGGCACACGTTAAAGCGCGCCGGGCGTATTATATTGAACAAAAAGCCATACCTTCTTTTTGCCGTAAAATTGCACTAATTGAAAGCGTATTTTTCGGCGGTTCCGACAAAGTTAAATAGGGTAAAACGCTTGACATTTTTGGGAAAATGTTGTAAAATTTAATAAAGAATAAACATAAAAATATGATTATTCTTGGATTTCAATAAGAGTTCCGGATGAATTAAATACATACGAAACGCTGATTAAACTATGTTCCTTTAAAGAAATAGTTCCATAATAGTGATAAGGAAGGTTATTTAAGCATGAAAAAAACAATTATTATATCGACATCGTTGTTTTTGATAATCGCAATCGCGGCGTTGTTTGTAATCGCGGTTGTCGGAGCGGCTAACGAGGATATGTCGATTTCGGAATACTTTGCCAAGCTTTTTAAGGGCGATATAGTTGAAAACACGGAAACGGTGGCAACCGTTAACGGAGAAAAGGTGAATATTTCAAATATTGTGAATATGAAAAAATTTACGCCTTCCCTTACAAACGACGAGTGTTTGGATTACCTTATTAAACAAAAATTATTCAATCAGGAAGCCGCAAAAAGAGGAATAACCGTCAGCGACGAGGATTTGAACAATTTAATACAATACCAGATTACCATTTTTAATGAAGTCAATAAAGCGGACGTTTCGAAACAGGATGAAAACGCCAAGATATTTCTTGAAATGCTGAAAATCAACGGCATGACTATCGAAGAATATTTTAACGACAAGGATGTGATAGACAGCTACCGATCATTTTTAACGAGGTCAAGATTAGAAAAACAAATTATCGGCAACGAAACCGACGCCGAAAAAATCCAGGAAATGATCGAAAGTTATACCGACGAATTGAAGGCCAAAGCCGATATCGTCATTTATCAAAAAGTTGTAGATAAAATCAAATAATTATTGATAAATAAAAACTATATAACACTTAAAATGCGGAATGAACCCCGCGTTTTAAGTGTTATTATATATGCCCCCGAAGAGCTATGCTGGCATTGTTTAAATACCCTATATTTAGCAATATATCCAAATCGTGAAGAATTTGCAAAATTTTGCTAACTGTCGTTTTTTACCTTATAGTCAGACAATTTTCGACAACGGCTGTATGCTATATTTGTCCGACGGCAAAAACGCAAGGAGTCATGCAATATACCGGAAGGAGGTAAAAATGACATGAGCAAAAGTATGGATTTAAATTTTAATATCGATAAAATTTACGGCAAAATAGCAAAAGAGAACGGCACCACGGCCCAGGACGTGAAAACGGAAATCGAAAACGCTCTCGAAATCGGTTTCGGCTGCCCGGACCCCGACGTGCAGGATTTTTGGCGGCAAATAAACCGCGAAAGCGAAAAGCCCACGCTGGACGACTTGATATTGTTCGTGATAGCGAGCCTGAGGCCGGACAATTAAAATTCACCGTTTTAACCTAAAATGAAACAAAAAGCGCGCCGACGATAAATTTCAACAACCGTATTGAATTTTATCGAAATTAATGGTATTATGGTTTATATTAATACGAATGCTCGGAATGCGCGCCAAAGCGGCTGCCCCGCCCGCCGTGCGCCGGATGATTAACGTTCACGGCGGGCATCACCGCGTTGTTTAATTTTTGAGGAATTTCATTATGAAAAATATATATTTATTTTTTTTGTGCGTTGTTTTGCTGATCACTTTTAACGGCTGCAAAGATATAACACCCGTTATATCCGAATCTTACGAAAGCGGGGTTTCGCATGAGTACGACATATCGTCCGAAAGCGCCGAAAATCCGGATGAATCCGGCGCCGAAAGCCCGGAAGAATCCGATGCCGAAAGCATGCCCGATGAATCGGAAACAAGCGAAATCTCCGGCGTAACCGACGTTTATGTCTATAACGCGGATTATGTCACCGAAAAAATCGGCGAAGATTATTCGATAACATACAAAATTACATATTATTACGAAGACGCAGATGCCAAAACCGCCGAAGTCACCATCGCGCGAAACGGCGGCGGTTATTATATAAATACCGGCAGCATGGAATATATGTATGTTAAAAACGGCGAAGGCTATTCGATATGTTCCAAGGACGAGTTGACGGGGCTGTTTAGAAAAATACCTGGTGTGGTCATATCGGCGGAGGATGTCGACAAATCCGCCACCGCGGCGTTGTATATGTTTTTCAACGACGCCAAAGAGGAGGACCTTGTGAGCGCCGGCGACGCCGTGGTCTGCGGAAGGGTATGCGGCAGATATGTCCTGGATGCCTCCGCCCGCCACGCCTCGACCGATATGGAATTTTATATCGACAAAGCCGCCGGAATATGCCTTAAATATACCTGCTCATCCCCCGCTGAGGGCGAAAACGGCGGTATCGACTACGAATGCGTGGCGTTCAGACTCGGCGGAGCGGAGCTGCCCGATTACACGGATTAATATTTATAAGGACATAAAAATGGAAAAACACAACATAGGGATAATAGGCTTGGGGAAGCGCGGGTTCTGGACGTTAAAAGACATCCTCTGTGAAAGGGGCGACGTCAGGGTGACCTATGTCTGCGACGAATACCCCGACAGAGCGGAAAAAGCGCGGGACACGGTCATAAAAAAGCAGGGGCATACGCCCGTCGCCGCCGCCGACTGGCGGGAAGTCGTCGCTTCGCGGGATGTGGACGTCATAATCAACTGCACCGCTTGGGAGTCGCATATACCCGTGTCGGTCGCCGCCATGGAAGCCGGGAAACCGGTGTGCATGGAAGTGGGCGGGGCTTACGATATCGCCGACTGCTTCAAGCTTGCGGAAACCTACAAAAAGACCGGTATCCATTGCATGATGGCGGAAAACTGCTGCTTTAACAGGGAAGAGCTGATGGTGCTGAACATGGTACGCCAAGGGGTTTTGGGCAAGGTCGTCCACTGCGAGGGCGGTTACCACCACGATCTGCGGGAGGAAATATCCTTCGGCGAGGAAAACCGCCATTACAGACTTCGTAATTATAAGTCGCGCAACACGGACAATTACCCCACCCATGCGCTGGGTCCTATCGCCAAAATATTAAACATCAACCGCGGCAATCGCTTCGAATACCTCGTCTCCATGGCATCGGGTTCGTGGGGATTAAACGACTATGCCAAAAAGCATGAAAATGTCAATCCCGAACTGCAAAATTACCCCTATAAGCAGGGCGATATCGTCAAGACGCTCATCAAATGCGCCGGCGGCGAGACCATCGCCCTCACTCTCGACACCACCCTGCCGCGTTGCTATTCGCGGGGTTTCACCGTCAGGGGCACCGATGGAATGTATTTTGAAGACGGCGACGGCGTGTACCTCGAAGGCATCTGCGGTGAGTGGGGCAAAGGCTATTACAACAATAAAAACGAATTTTTCGGCAAATACGATCACCCTTTATGGAAAGATGACAGTATAAAAAAATACACCGGCGGTCACGGCGGCATGGACTGGCTGGTTTACGAGGGATTTTTTGAATACGTAAAAACGGGGAACCCTCCTCCCATCGACACCTATGACACCGCCGCGTGGATGGCGATAACCCCCCTCTCCGCCGAATCCGTTTCGCACGGCAGCACGCCCGTGGCGATCCCCGACTTTACGGATGGGGCATGGCAAAACCGCGACGAAGCATGCACTTGTACAGGGATTTTTTCGCTCGACAAATAAAATTGGTTTTAACGCTAAAAATGACTAAAAAAAGGGCATGCAACGTTTTGTTGCTTGCCTTTTTTATGGAAAAGGTTTATTATTAATCAAAGGAGGCGAGCTAAAATGAATCAAGTGGGCAAAAATATAAAAAAATTCCGTGAAAAGAAAAAAGTTACCCAGGACGAAATGGCGCAGGCTCTTTTTGTTACGCGGCAGGCGATTTCAAATTGGGAAAACGGAAAAACCGAACCGGATATCGACACTCTGCAAAAAATCGCCGATTATCTTAAAGTCACAATGGAAGAATTAATTTACGGCGAAAAAAAGAAAGGGGAAATATATATTAACACGGGAACGCGTAACGGCTCCAAAGCGGGGCTTGGGATAGGCGTCGCGTTGGCGGTGGTGATATCGTACGTTAAATGGCATTCCATCGGCTGGGCGGTGCTTCACGGTATTTTAAACTGGATATACGTGATCTATTTTATCATCAAGTACGGCTGGGACGGCTGATGATTTTAAATAAAACGATGTTTATAACCAATGTGTCCGTGCGGGCGGATGATATCCGCTCTTAAAAATACCAATTCATTCATATCGGTCGGTTTACATAATATTTGTGTTTTAAACACTTTAAAACAGCCGCAGGTTTGTTTATAAAACCTGCGGCATTCTTTTTTTACCTTATTATATTGTCGTTTGTTTTCGTTTTCGAGTTTTTTAAAAAGCGTATGGGTTTATCAAATATGGCAAGCAGCGCCGGCAACACAAACACCGTCACGGCGACCGCGCTTATCCCGCCTCTCATTATGGAATACCCGAGCATCTGCACCGTCGGGAAGGAGCTGGTAAACCCGAGTATCAACCCGCCCAAAGTGAATATCCCGCCTGAGGTGAGCATGGGGCGCAGCGAAGCGGCGAGGGCTTCGCGGACGGAATCCGCGGCGCCGAACTTCTCCAGGCTTTCATTGTAGTTGGAAGTCAAAAGTATGGCGTAATCTATGGTCGCCCCCAACAGGATGTTGGTGATTATCATATAACCGAGGAAGATCATTTTATCTCCGAGCAGATAGGGAACAGCCATGTTCAGCCAAACCGAACCTTGTATCGCCGCCACGAGTATTATCGGTATAAGCGCCGAACGGAACGTAAACGCAACAATCAACCCCACCGCCAAAAGCGAAAACAGCGAAATCCGGTCAAAATCGGCTTTGGTGTTGTCCTCCATGTCGATGGCGGCGGCGGTGTTGCCGAGGAGATAATATTTCGCTCCGCTGCTGCCGTAAACATTTTCGATTTTATTCCGTATTTCCGAAATCAGCGCTTTCGCCGTTTCGCCCTCCTCCTCGCAGCCGAGATTAAGCACGACGCGGTTATAATCTTTCGCGCCGACGAGCTGAGATTTTAACGGTTCCGGGATATGCGCGCCGTAGCCGCCCGCAGCCAGAAGCGCCGACGACGTTACGCTTTCCACGCCGTCGGTTTGCGCTAACGCAAGCGATAGCGATAACTCCTTATTGGCGTCCTTGGGCACCAGCAGCGCGAGCGTCTCCTGGCTGCCGAAGGTTTTTTCGATAAGTTCACGATTTAAAATTCCCTTGCTGTCGGGGCTTTGCATGGACTGGGAACCGTAAACGAAGGTATTGCGACCGGCTAAAAACGCGGCGGGGATAATCAAAGCCGCCGCGAGTAAAGCTAAACCCCAACGGAATTTATAAATATACCGGGACAAGCGTTTTACCGAAAAATTGAAGGTCTTATGCTCCGCGGCGGCAATTTTTTTATCGAGGGCGACTATAACGCCCGGCAGGAGCAGAAAAGCGGTGACAAGGCTCATCAAAATGGCTTTCGCCATTACCAGCCCCATGTCCAAGCCGAGGCGGTATTTCATGAACATTATGGTGATAAAGCTAGCGATCGTGGTGAGCGAGCTGGCGGAGATGGGGGCAAAAGAGCGTTTTAAAGCTTCGACCATGGCGGGTCCCGCTTCTTTGCCCGTTTTACGCTCTTTTTTATAGCGGTTTAATAAAAATACGGAGTAGTCAATCGAAAGCGCCAATTGAAGCACGCAGGCGACGCTTCCTGTCAGATAGGAGACATTACCGATAAAAATGTTGGTGCCCATGTTTAAAATCATTGCCGCCGCGATGGAAATTATATAAACGACGGGATCGAACCACGACGAACTGAACAGGAACAAAACGGCAAGGGCGATAACCGCCGCCAAAAGCGTCGCATTGATTATTTCGCCCAGTTGGTTTTGTTGCGCATAATACGCCGACGCGGAGTTGCCCGACAAATAAAGGTCGCCCGAAAACTTCTCGATCTCGCCCAGCGCTTTGTAGGTCAAAGGGGAATAGTCGCTTTCGTCGAAGGATATCGTCATCAGCGCGTCGCCGTCCTTGTAAAAGAGTGCGATTTGTTCCGCGAGCGAAGATACGGCAAGCGCGTATTCGCCGCCGAGCGGTTTCGTCGGGGAGATCTCGTCGCTTGCGTCTAAATAATCGCCCGCCAGAACGTTCATCAGCGAAATAACCGCGGGCAGCTCGTTTTTGTCGAACTCGTTTTGCAATGCGGCGTATAAATGGAACACGGTGGCGGTTTCGCTTTTTGGGATAACCCTGACGGCGCGTGTAAAATATTCGATTTTTTGGGCGTCGGTAAGCCAACCCGCGTCGTCCGCCGTCAGCGGCAGAAGAATGTCGTCAAGCCAAAACGCGCCCCTGACCCCGCCGGTCGCGGCAATTTGCGTTTTTACAGACAATATCTCCTCAATATTTTTGCCCTTGAGCATGGCGATCGCGTTGCCGCCCCCGTCGAACTCCGCTTCCATGACCAAAAGCCCTGCCTTGGTACCGGAAGAAGCGGGGAGGTACAGGGTTTCGTCGTAATTAAACGAGGTGAACGGTATGCAAACCGCCGCGGCTGTCAGAACGACGGCAAATAAAATAAACAATGCCGTTTTTTTACGGACAACGAATACTGCTAACGCGAACTTTTCCATAAAAGCCATGACCTCCCCGATTTTATCCGTGATATGATTATTTATTATACATGATGTTGACAATCAACCACGATAACAGTATAATAACATCATGACAAGTAGGCAACCGTCAGCTTTTTATCTTGTGAGAGATACAAAGCGTTTTTGTAAAAAATGTATAAAAAGCGTCAAATATAATTGTAAACATTTTAAAAACAAAAGCGTCATTAAGCCATAAATTAGTTCGGAAAGGAAAAACCGCCAAATGACTACCGACAGAAGAGTAAAGTACACCAAAATGGTGCTTAAAGAAAGTCTTATAAAATTGATGAAAGAAAAGCCCGTTTCGCGCATATCCATAAAAGCCATATGCGAAGAAGCGGACATCAACCGCGCGACTTATTATTCCCATTACAAGGACCAATATGACCAGCTTCACCGGATAGAGATGGAGTTTATCGACGGCATTAACGCCTATCTCGACAGCCTGGCGAAGAACGCCGCTCCGGAAAGCGTCATGGAGAGCCTGCTCGGGTATATCCTCGAAAACCGCGAGCTTTGCAACACCCTGCTCGGGCCAAACGGCGATATGCGTTTTGAAGAAAAGGTCGGCGGCGTGGTGCGCGAACGCGTTTTTGCGGTGTGGAAAATCAATCCCTCCCATAACAGCTCGCTGGACGACTATATCTACACCTACACCCTGGCCGGCTGCGTCGGCGTGGTCAAAAAGTGGTTAAACGAAGGGGACGCGCGCTACTCGCCGCGTCGCTTCGGCAAATTTTTATATTCAATGAACGTCAACAACACAAATAATATACTAAAAGAAAGCATCGGTGACTGACATGGAAAAATACGTTGAATACGCGGTAAACAGAACCGTCGAGCTGCTTGCGATCGACAGCCCCACGGGTTATACCGAAAACGCGCAAAAGTATGTCGTAAAGCAGTTTGAAGAATTGGGATATAGCGTTGCCGTTACCGCGAAAGGCGGCGTTTTGGTCGATTTGGGCGGGGAAAACCCAAGCGGCGCGCTGCTTTTGGAAGCCCACGCCGACACCTTAGGCGGCATGGTCGCGGAGATAAAGCCCAACGGCAGGCTTCGGATCGTCAATATCGGCGGCATGAACGCCAACAACGCCGAAGCCGAAAACTGCCGCGTCGTCGCCAAATTTGAAACGGACGGCAAAAGCGTGTACGAAGGCACGCTCCAGCTTTGCAACGCATCCGTACACGTCAATGGCGGTTACGACTCCGCCGCCCGCAATTTTACAAATGTGGAGGTGCTGCTCGACGAAAACGCAAAGGATGCCGACGCCGTTCGCAAGCTCGGTATCGAAGTGGGCGATTTCGTCTGCTTCGACCCCCGCACGAGGGTGACCGAGAGCGGCTATATAAAGTCGCGGTTCCTCGACGACAAGCTCTCCGTGGGTATCCTTCTGGCTTTCGCCAAATATGTAAAAGACGAGAATGTCGTCCTTCCCCGCCGCGTGTATATCCATGTCACGGTGTACGAGGAAGTCGGGCACGGCGGCAGCGCCTCGGTGCCGGAGGGCGTCACGGAGGCGATCTCGGTGGATATGGGCTGCGTGGGCGAAGGCCTGCAATGCACCGAACGGCAGGTATCTATCTGCGCCAAGGACAGCGGCGGCCCTTATTCCTATGAGGTCGTCAGGGGGCTCGTCCGCGCGGCGAAGCATGAGAACGCCGATTACGCGGTTGACGTTTATCCGTATTACGGCTCTGACGTGGAAGCCACGCTGAGGGCGGGCTACGATATCCGCCACGGCTTAATCGGCGCGGGCGTCTACGCCTCCCACGGCTACGAGAGGTCGCATAAAGACGGCGTGCTTAATACATTGAAAGTGCTCAAAGGGTATATATGCGGGGAATGAATTATCCCTCTTAAATTATATTTTCATAAACCATTGATATAGCATCTTAACAAAACGTCTTTTTATATTATATAAAGCGGCAAATTAAACAACATTTTAGAAAGCGAAAAATAGTTAAAAACCAAATACCGGGCGGCGGCTTGTAACGCCGCCCGGTATTTTAACTTCACCCGAATATTTTTCCTTAAAAAGCAAACAATACCATAACCATTAAGCGTTGCTGTTAACCGTTGAACATTTTATGTTCAAGTTAATAGAAAGGAATGATTATAAATTGGAAAGCTTTAAAAAATTCTGCGCCGAGCTTATCGGCACCGCCGTACTCGTCATAATAAGCTGCGGAACCGCCATGACGCTCGGCACCTCCAGCGTCGGCAGGAGCGGCTATATACTCACGGCGCTCGCATACGGGCTGACTTATACGGGTATGTTTTACTGGATGGGGCAGGTTTCGGGCTGCCATCTCAATCCGGCGGTTTCGGCCGGAGTGTTCGTGGCGGGCGAGATGTCCGCCGGGGATTTTTTCGGTTATATCATCGCTCAGGCTGCGGGCGCTTTCGCCGGCACCGAATTCTTATCGCTCGTATGGGACCTTTCGGGGTACACTGACATCACGGGCAATTATTTTTCAAGCAGGTCAGTTACGTCCGGCAAAGCGGCGTCCTTTATAATCGAGCTGGTGCTGGCGTTCGCGTTTGTGCTGGTCACGACGGGCGTTATATTGCGGCGCGACTATCACGGCGGGGGAGGTATCGCAGCCGGGCTCACCCTGAGCGCCGCAAGCATTTTGGGAATTTCCTTCACCAACGGCGCCATTAACCCGGCGCGGAGCCTGGCTTCTTCGCTGACCGCTCTAATCGGCGGCGATTCCGCGCCGATATCCGAAGTCTGGATTTTTGTGGTCGCGCCGATTTTAGGCGGGGCGATCGCCGCCGGCTTTTACCGTGCGACGGAAAGGCGAAGCCGCGAAATATAGTAAAAAATTAAATTAACCCGCTTGACGCATCTCCCATACAATGGAATGGGGAGGTGCGGAAAACCATGCGCTTTGACCGTTACCATGACATAAAACTGCCCGAATTGCCCGTGGGCGGCAGGGGAGTCATAACCGAAATGCCCTCCGTGGGCAGAGCGGGAAACCGTTTGAGGGACCTTGGCTTTACAAAGGGCGCGGTAATCGAAAAGACGGGGGTTTCGCCCTTGGGGGACCCGTCGGCATATCTGGTCGGCAACGCGGTGATAGCCGTAAGAAAAACGGACGCCTCGCTTATTGCGGTGCGCCCGTTTTAATATTTACCCCCGAAAATTCGTAAAATTTTCGGGGGTAAAAATTTTATACCGAAAAAGAAAGCATATCACTCGTTACCCGTTATCCGTTATCCGTTATCCTTTAATGTTTTTGCCCGTTCGGGACAAATAGTATATGTGCATTGGGTTTGTCACCCTTTGTATCTTCCTTGCCGTCATAAGCCATAAAATTATAAGTAAAAACTGTAAAAAATTTGTCGGTTGTGTTAATTTTTATTGACAATGAGATTATTCTATGCTATATTTAATCATCATGTAAACTTTTCGTTATAATAGGGGAATTGACATGAAATTGAAAATTATCGCCATCGCGCTCGCTCTCTTAACCGTAAGCCTGCTCGCCGTCTCCTGCGGGAGCGAAAACGGGGATAATTCTTCCGCGCCGCCGCAGTCGCAGGATTCCGTCACCGACGAATCGGTCCCCGCCGATACGACCTCGGAGGTGGCCGTTGACGAAGAACCGCTGCTTTTGCCGGACAAATACTGGGACACGACCCTGACGATGCTAGTAAATAAAAACAAATATTATGAAGAGTTTGAATTTTGGTGGGACGAAACCCACGAAGACGTGGTTGTCACCGCGGTCGTGGACCGCACGAATGCGATCGCAGAAAAATACGGTATAAACATAGAAATTAGTTATATCGACAAGCTGGGCGGGACCGTCGCGGAAGTCGAAAAAGCCGTCAACGGCGGGTTGACGCTCGACCTGGTGGCGGACGGCGCATATTATCTCGCCCCCGCCACGCTCAACGGATGGTATTACGACCTGAGGGAGGAAAACGCCACGTTTAACGACGGCGAAGGTTACATACAGTTCGACGCTTCCTGGTGGGACCAAACCGCCATACGCGACCTCTCCATCGGCAACAAGCTTTATTTCCTCACCGGCGATATCTGCGTTTCGGACGACGAAGCGACCTGGGCGATGTACTTCAACAAGGACCTAATCGACCATTACGGCCTTGACAATCCGTACGAACTGGTGAAGAACAACGAGTGGACGTTGGATAAAATGCACGACATGGCAAAAGTCGTCACTTTAAAGCACGGCGAAATTATGTCCTTTAAACCCGAAGACGAGGACGTCTGGGGTATGGTCTCGCAAGCTTACGACGGGCTGATGTTCATGCTCGGCTGCCAGCAGACCATGGTGAAAAAGAACATCGGCGACATGCCCGAAATGCGAGTCATGGAAGAAACCAATATCAACGCTTTCGGAAAGATATTCACTATACTCAACGACGCGAACAACGTCGGCGTTGCGGACTTCTTCGGTGCCTGGGATTCCGGAGTTTACGGCCAGGAAACGCAGATTTTCGCCAACGGGAACGCCCTGTTCATGCCGTACAGCGTCGCTTTGATGGGCACGGCACCGCTCAACGAATCCGAAGTGAATTTCGGCATAGTTCCGATGCCCAAGTACGACGTCAACCAGGATGATTATTCCTCCTCCGGCACGGTTTATTGGTTTAAAGTGGTGGCGGTGCCCTTGTCCAACACCGATAATCTGGAATGCACCTTTTTCGCCCTCGAAGCGCTCGCTTATTACGGGCAGAAACTGATCAACCCCGCTTATTATGAAAAGGTTATAAAAGGGCAGAAGGTGAAGGACGAGGAATCCGAAAAGATGCTCGACTTGATTTTCAGAAACCGCACCTATGATATGTCGACGGTGTATGACTTCGGTTCCGGAAACTCCGTTATGGCGCAGTTTTATTATTCGCTTTTAGCAAGAAAGACCGAAAACGCCATCGTTTCTTTTTACGAACAGATGGAAAGCACCTACCAGGAGGCAATCGACAAAGCCGTGGCGGCTCTCCGGGATAGTTAAAAAACTTACGTTTTATGAATACCTTAATAAATGTATAAATTTTTTAAATATTACAGGAGGATAGACATGAAACTGAAAAAACTTATTGCCATCGCGCTCGCTCTCTTAACCGTAAGTCTGCTTGCCGTCTCCTGCGGGAACGAAAACGGAGATAATTCGTCCGCGCCGCCGCAGTCGCAGGAATCCGTCACCGACGAATCGGTCCCCGCCGATACGACCTCGGAGGTGGCCGTTGACGAAGAACCGCTGCTTTTGCCGGACAAATACTGGGGCACGACCCTGACGATGCTCGTCAACAAGAACAAGCATTATGAAGAATTCGAATTCTGGTGGGACGAAACCCACGAAGACGTGGTCGTCACCGCGGTGGTGGACCGTACAAATAAGATTAAGGAAAAATACGGCATAGAAATAGCCATTAGTTATACCGACAAACTGGGCGGGACCGTCGCGGAAGTCGAAAAAGCCATAAACGGCGGTCTGGCGCTCGACCTGGTGGCGGACGGCGCTTATTCTATCGCCCCCGCAACGCTCAACGGATGGTATTTTGACCTGAAAGAAGAAAACGCCGCGTTTAACGACGGCAAAGGCTACATACAGTTCGACGCTTCCTGGTGGGACCAAACCGCCATACGCGACCTCTCCATCGGCAACAAGCTTTATTTCCTCACCGGCGATATCTGCGTTTCGGACGACGAAGCGACCTGGGCGATGTACTTCAACAAGGACCTAATCGACCATTACGGCCTTGACAATCCGTACGAACTGGTGAAGAACAACGAGTGGACGCTGGATAAAATGTACGATATGGCAAAAGTCGTAACCCTGAAACACGGCGAAGCCATGTCTTATAAACCCGAAGACGAGGATGTTTGGGGCATGGTTTCCCAGACGTACGACGGGCTGATGTTCATGCTCGGCTGTCAGCAGACCATGGTGAAAAAGAACGTCGACGACATGCCCGAAATGCGCGTCATGGACGAAGCCAACGTCAACGCTTTCGGAAAGATATTCACTATACTCACCGATATGAACAACATCGGCGTAGCGGATTTCTTCGGTTCCTGGACTTCCGGGGTTTACACGCAGGAAGTTCAGATTTTCTCCAACGGGAACGCTCTGTTCATGCCGAACGGCGTCAGCACCATGAGCGCCGCACCGCTCAACGAATCCGAAGTGAATTTCGGCATAGTACCGATGCCCAAGTACGATACCACCCAGGAGGATTATTCCTCCTCCGGCACGGTTTACTGGCTTAAAGTGGTGGCGGTGCCCTTGTCCAACACCGATAATCTGGAATGCACCTTTTTTGCCCTCGAAGCGCTCGCTTATTACGGGCAGAAACTGATAAACCCCGCTTATTATGAAAAGGTTATCAAAGGGCAGAAGGTGAAAGACGAGGAATCCGAAAAGATGCTCGATCTGATTTTCAGAAACCGCACCTATGACATGGCAACTGTGTATAATTTCGGCACCGGCAACTCCATAATGATGCAGTTTTATACCTCCCTTTTGGCTAAAAAGACCGAAAACGCCATCGTTTCCTTTTACGAACAGATGGAAAGCACCTACCAAACGGCGATTGACAAAGCCGTGGCGGCTATCGAAAACAGTTAATAATTGAAAAGACGGATATATATGTTAAAAATGCTCAAAAAATACACCTCGTTAATACTTGCGTTCCTTTTCATCCTGACGTCCTTCGCCTCCTGCGCGGAGAGCGGCGGCGATAAATCGGACGCCGAATCGCAGCCGGACGAAAGCGGGAACGCGTCCGAGGAAAGCTCAGCCGCCGAAATACCCGCCGGAGCGCAGGCAATCGACGCCGCGTTGAAATACGACCTTCCCGCCGAATACGCTTATGTCAATATTATTGACGGCAACGCATATACGATCAATTTGGAATCGTATAAGCATTATCCGGACGACGGGAAAAAGCTCACCGACAATGACGACGCGGTGCTTAACGAAACCGATAAATGGGTAGGCTTTTTGGGCAGGAACGATATCGAAATAACCGTCAATCTCGGCGGACTTAAAACCAACCTCGGAGGATTTTCCATAAACGCTCGCTACGACGTGAATGCCGGCGATAACATACCCAAAACCTGCGAGCTGTGGATTTCAAACGACGGCGAGGAATACACACGTATCGCGGCAGCGGTGAAATATCCGGAGGTACTGGGCGCAAGCTGCATCTACACGCTTTCCGCTTATACGCAAAAAGGCTTCGACGCGGCTTATGTCAAGCTGGTCCTCACCGATTTCATATCGCAGTGGACGCTTATCGACGCCGTCAGAGTGTACCGGATTTCCGTCGCGGATAAAACAAGCGATTATTATATCAACGAACCCATGCCCGAAAACGTCGTGCCTTCCTATTGGGAGGCTTCGGAAACCGATTATACCGAGCACCAAAACCTGTTATCGGGGCTGGGGCAAAGAGTTTACACCGAAATCAATCTGGACGACGCGGTCCGTACGGAATATTACAACACCCCCGCCGCTTCGGCGGTGCTCACCGACGGCAAACGCGGCGGATCGAATTACGCCGACACCGCTTATTTCCATATAACAAAAGGCGTGAAGCGCTATTTCGTGTACGACCTCGGCAGACTTTCCGAAATTTCCAAAGCGGTTGTGGGCGCTTATGTCTTTTCGGAATACGGCATATCCTACCCCGACAGCATTGCCGTCCTGCTTTCGGAAGACGGACTTGTCTGGCAGACCGTGATTTACAAGACCGCCGCCGAATTCCCCAACGCCGTAAATACGAGAGCTGACATATCTTTGGATTTTGCAGCCGCGTACAAAGCGCGGTTCGTGAAGTTCGCGCTCACCGTTTCGTCGCATATCTGGCTGGACGAATTTGAGGTTTGGGGCACCAAAGAGGTGACCGCCTCCGCCAAGACGCCAAAACCCGACCAGAACGCCGATTTTGACAAGGGCTACCCCTCCCCGGATAGTCTTGCCGGCTGCGAAAACATTCTGCTCGCGTATAACT
The DNA here is from genome assembly GCA_964403645.1 of uncultured Ruminococcus sp. Lineage (GTDB taxonomy): Bacteria > Bacillota > Clostridia > Oscillospirales > CAG-382 > UBA1206. The sequence continues at coordinate 19,695 of CAYOGQ010000002.1, read as the reverse complement.
ACAAGACAGAAAATGTCGCGGTGGGGCGGACCACGAAAGCGGGTTACCTGCCTTATGTCGGTTATTACGGCAACGACGGCGTGCTTTCGGACTATTTCTTCGACGCTTACCTTTACCTGCCCTGCATGACCGTCTGTCCTTCGGGCGGACGGCTGTATTCGGGCTCCGACACGCCTTCGGTGATGACCGACTGGCTGGATTACGAAAACGACGTGTTTTATGAAAACGCCAATGTCCGCGCCCTTGAAGAAGCGGTCGGGGAGGTCAAAAACGCGCTCGGCGACGGCGGCTATCAGGTTAAGGTGTTCCTTTCCGTTTTCAATCCCGACGTCAAATGCAAAGCTTTCGGCGATATCAACGGGGACGGCAAAAGCGAGGATATGTCGGTCCTTGCCGACCGCAAGGCGGTTGTCAAATGGTGGATAGACCGCCAGATAGACAAATACGATTCGTTCGCATTCGCCAATCAAAAACTGGTGGGCTTTTACTGGTACGACGAAGCGCTCGATCTCGCAAATCAACTGAACAAGGAAACCCTGCTCTACGCCCTGGATTATATCCACTCGCTGGGGTATCTGGCGATATGGATTCCATATTTCCAGGCGTCAGGCTATACCCAATGGGAAAAGCTGGGGTTCGACGCGGCAAATATGCAGCCGAACTACATGTTCAACGCCGAAAGGACCGAACAGGTGCTCTACGACAACGCGACGCTCGCCAAGCTTTACGGTATGGGCGTCGAGATCGAGATTTCCGGTACCGCGCTTACCACGGCGGAATACCACGACAGGTACATGGCATACCTCCGCGTGGGTGCGGAATGCGGTTATATGAATTCCATTAAAATGTACTATCAGGACGCCGGTCCCGGAGTGTTTTACGCCGCTTATAAATCGGAAAACCCTTATATAAGGGAAATTTATGACATGACGTATAAATATGCGAAGAGTAAGCTCGAAGTTTCCGGATTAAAAGTCTCCGAAACAGCGTTCGACGCCGTTACCGGTACCCAATATAAAGGGCAGATAACTCTTGAGGGCGAAACTCCGTTTTCCGCGGCGGTTTCCAAATGCGCCAAATACGGGCGCGTTGCGGTAAGCGGCGACGGAAAAATCATATACACCCCAATGGAGAATTTTATCGGCACCGATACTTTTACCGTGGAAATATCCGCTGGAATAATAACTAAGGAAGTCATTTTCACTGTAAATGTGCACAAAAATTAAAACCTAAAATTGAGCATTGTGCTATATTTGAAGCGTTTTTCGCAAAGCATTGACTATTTAAAGTTAAAATGATATAATTCAACGCAGAAACTAAGGAGGTTTTAAAAAGTGAAAAAGACATTAATTTTAATCCTTTCCGTCTTACTCGTTATCACGCTTTCGACAGTCGCTTTCGCCGCCGACGACGTAGACGTTTACACCGGCGAGGAAAACGTCAGAACCTGGGTATGCTGGGTACAGGACGGCAACGAGATTACCGTGAACAAAGTCACCACCAACGACAGCTATATCGTCAAAGAACTTTCTTCCAACTGGATCATCAAACAACAGGACAACCAAAATAAGATAACCAATACATACTGGTCGCCCGCCACTGTTTGGACCGTTAACGCCACCCAGGCTTTCGAACTGGCTTTCGACGTTTTCGGCGGCACCAAGGTTGAAATCGGCTTTTTACACTGCATAGGCAACTCGTCGCCCTCCGGCGTCAACCTTCCCTGCTCCGCCGACGGCCATGAGCTGGTTCAATGGTGCAAACTGTTGGAATCCGCCGACGGCGAAACCTGGACCGAAGTGGACTCCGACATACTCCCCGCCGAGGAAGCTCTCGTTTCCGGCATGACCGGTTATGAAGCCACCGACATTCATCCGGCCAACGGCGACGGCACAACCGAATATTCCGAAGCTTATTTCGTAATCAGCGGCACTGTTTCGGACGATGCGAAATACGTCAAATACTCCTTCGCGGGCAACGGCAGGAACCACTATTGGGATCCCTGCGTGCGCGACGCCATATTCACCGCTCCCGTCGGCAGCGTTTGGGAACCTACCGAAAACTCCGAAGAGACCAGCGAACCCGAAGAGTATAATCCTTGGGTGGACGCCGCTCTCGAATGCTCTTACGAAGTAGTCTCCGGCACCGTCCGTAATGACGGTTACGGCGACCCTGACTTCACCAAGATGACCGACGGCTTCTGGTCCGATACCGGTTCCAACGGAATCGGCGCGCTTGACAGCCCCACCGGCTCCATCGCGGTCGATTTAGGCAAAGAAGTTTCCATCAGCAAAGTCGCAGCCGACCTCTGGTACGGCGCATGGGGAATTTCTGAACCGGAAAGCATAGCTTACTACTATTCGACAAACGGCACCGATTACACCCTCCTCGGCACAGTGGAAAAAGCTAACGCCGAAGCCCTCTCCGCCGGAGAATTCTCGGGTTATCTCTTCACCCTGACCCTGGACGAACCCGTGGCGATGAAGTATCTCCGCGTGGACTACACCGGGACCAGCCATGTCTGGGCTTCCGAAATCGGCGCGTTTGAGTACGTTCCCGAACCTGTAGAAGAATCCTCTGTGGAGACGACCGAATCCAGCGAAACCGACACCCCCGAAACCGGCGACGCGGGTATTATAGCCTTGGCGATCATCTCTGTTCTGGCTCTTGCGGGAACCGCAGTCATTAAGAGGAAATAAACCAATTACAAAGAATAAAGGCCTCCGCGTAAAAACGGAGGCCTCTTGTCTTAGTGCCAACAATATCATAGGAGGCGAACTATCGTGAACGGTGACAATCCTTATAAAAACAACTGTTACACGCACCCGGAACTGTGCGGCGACAATCCCGCGATACACACCGTCAAGCGTTTGGGACAAAGCGGCTTGTTCCTCGCGGCAATAGCGGCGTACGACGTAAATCTGATCATAAATATAATAAAAGCGTTGCAGCCGCAAAACCTTGATACAAAAGGCGCTATAATCGGCGCGTTGCCGCAAGCGATAATTTTTATTGGTCTGTTAACGTTTTACCTGTCCTGCAAGACAAAAAAATACAACGGCGTAAAACCTGTCGGCATACAAATTGTTTACATTACCGAATGGGTCCTCGCCGCCGTTTACGCTTTTGCTTTCGCGGCAATCGTTATTCAGTACATAAAAACCGCGGCAAACGGCGACCTCACCCCGTTTGTCAATGAAAACTTTTTACGTTTAAATTTTGAAGGTTATAACCTGGACTACACGAATACGGCGGTCATCGTTACGGTCGGCGTTATTATCGCCGTAGTGATAGCGGTGCTCGTGCTTTTATATTTGTGGATATTAAAGGCGTTGGGGCGTATTATAAAAACCATCCGCAGCGGCAGGTTTGCCGGAAAACTGCCCACGGGGCTGGCGGTCATGTCTATCCTTATGGCATCTTTCGACATTGTCGCATTATTCGCTTCGGGAATCGGATTACAGACGGTGCTCGTTTACCTTTCCGACGCCGCCGCGTATATTTTGTTCACTCTTTGCCTGTTAAAAAGCAACAGGGAAATGGACGCGCTCTGGTACGCCACAGAAGGCAGTCCGCTTATTTAATTTATAAAACTCATGTAAAAATGAAGCAACGCCTTAAAGATAATCTTTTAGGCGTCGCTTCGGCTAGTTACAGTTTTCTAAGCTCTTCAAGACATTTCGTGCATACGGGTTTATCGCGGAATGTTTCGAGGTCATCTGCATTACCGCAAAAATCGCAAACAGGAATGAATTTTTTGATAATAATCGAATCATTCTCGGTATAGAATTCGAGTTTATCATTTTCGTTGATGCTCAGAGCTTTTCGTATCTCCATAGGTACGACAAGTCTTCCAAGCATGTCGAGCTTTCTAACGTAGCCCGTAGATTTCATAGTTAATCCTCCGGAATTTATTATCTTTCAAGATTATAGCATTACAGGAATTTGATGTCAATAGATTTTTGTAAATTTTTATATTTCTTTGATCAATTTTCCGATATTTTCAAAGATAAAGTCGGGACGGCACGAATCGTTGATGTCGTTTATCTTTGTTTCACCCGATAGAACGAGGATAGAGGTTATCCCGTGGTTTTTCCCCAAAGCTATGTCGGTGTAAAGGCGGTCTCCCACCACCGCCGCGGAATCAAAGTCGACACCCGCGCGGGAAGCGAGATATTTTGCCGTCTCAAAATGCGGCTTTCCGAAATAGCGGGGCATCACGCCCGTCGAAGCGGTTATCATGGCGCATATGGCGCCGCTGTCGGGAATAAAGCCATCCTTGACAGGGCAGTTGAGGTCGGGGTGGGTCGAATAGAACAACGCTCCGCCGCGTATCAGATTGCAAGAGTTTTTGACCTTTTCATAAGTGAGGGTGGTGTCAAAGGACGCCACGACTATATCGGCGCTCGCTCCGTCGGAAAGCGTTATTCCCGCTTCCGCGAAAGATGCTTCAAGCGCCTTGGTCCCCACAAGGTAAACCGCTGCGTTTTTGTGGTGACATAGCAAAAAGTCAATCGTCACGTCGGCGGAGGAGATGATGTCGCCTTCGGAAACGGGAAAATCCAGTCGTTTAAGCTTTTCGTAGTACATGGCAATGCTCTTGGAGGCATTGTTGGTGAAATAGATTATCCTGATACCGCGATCTCTCGCGGCGGTGATAAATTCGCGCGCGCCGGGGATCGGCGTTTCGTCGATATATATCGTACCGTCCATATCGAGTATGAACAGCTTTTTGTTCTTTAACAGCCCGCCGATGTTTTTACTCATGATTACACCCTGACACTCACCTTAAGGCAACTTCTAAAAACCGCCAATTAAAATACAATAAATGATATATAACGCGTTTTCTAAGTTTATACAAAACTTTCAGACAGTTTTTTGAGGACACCTTAATTATTTCCGCAACGGGATGATTATAAACCATATATTATAAAATTGCAATGGAAATCGTTAAAAATCTCTTGAAATGAATTAGAATTATTGTTATAATGATATCGGGATAATTATAAAAGGAGAAGGGTTATGTTTAAACACGGCGGAAGGTTTTATATAAGCGTCGACCTCGAAGGCGTGGCTGGGGTTATCGGCGAATACGGTAAGGGTTTGGCGTTCGACACCCCCGGCTATACATACGCGGCAAAACAGGGCACGCGGGAAGCCAACGCCGCCGCGACGGCACTCTTCGACAGCGGCGCCGCCGAGATCTGGGTTTGGGACTGCCATGCCAAAGGCTATAACCTCGACTACGACGCACTGGACCCGAGGGTTAAAATTGTTATGGGGGCGGGGAGCGGGAAGCGCTTTCCGCTTATCGAAACAGGCTTTGACGGAGTGCTGTTAATCGGTTATCATGCCTATGATACCCCGTCCGGCGTGCTCGCCCATGTCTACTCGTCGGCAACCTTTCAATATCAAAAAATTGACGGCAAATTTGTCGGAGAAGCGCAGATTGACGGCGCTATCGCCGGCAAAAATCACACGCCCGTAATCTTCATTTCGTCCGACGATATCTGCGTCGCTCAGGCGCGCGAAAGCTTCGGCGATATACCCGCGGTGACCACCAAAATCGGGCTTGCCTGGAACAACTGCGTATCTAAGCACCCCAAAGCGGTCTGCGGCGAAATATATGAAGAAGTCAAGCGGGCGGCATCGAATATTTCCGAGTTTAAGCCATATGTTTTCAACAGTCCGTTCGAATACGAGGTGAGGTATAAACGCATCGAATATGCCGAAGGTTTCCGGACGCGTTCATATGAAAACATCCCTTTTGAGCGGGTTGATGCCTATACGGTCAAGGGTTATTTGAAAAACCCAGAAGATATATTTTGACAAAAGGAGTGGTAGCTACGGAAGCCGTTAACGTAAAGTACAGCCGCAAACAGAAGAAGCAGATAAAAAAGGACCGCCGCAGGCTTTTAAGGGTAGTCGAATATTTTGATTTTTCCGCGATAATACCGCATTCGCCGGTTCAGGTTCTCGAAGGGTACGTGGTTTCCGATATCGAGTCAAATGAAATTTTCGCCGTGTTCACTTTTCAGAACCTATCCAGAAAAACCATAAGCAGCCTGGATATACGGCTGTTTTTGTATCGGGACGCAAACGTGCCTTATACAAAAATTCCGTTTAATTATTCATACCGCAACATAACTTTCGGGCAGCGCGCCAAAGCCGGAGAGAGCAAAAAGCATTTTTCCGAAAAACTTATCGGGGGTAAGAACAAATCCGAAATCATCGACATATTCGAATCCTTCGGCAAGGCTTCGTACATACGCATCCCCGAAAGCTACTTTAAAAAAATCGAACTGGAAATAACGGGCGTAACCTACGGCGACGGCACGGCGGAAAAACTGAACATCGTCGTGCAAAACCGCAGCCGACGGTTTTCAGAATTAAACGACGAAAAAAAATATGCTTTTTCTTCGGTCAACATATACCGCCAGGCGGAGCAATACCATCCCACACGGGTGATACCGCAGCAAACCGAAACCGCTTGGCTTTGCTGCTGCGGGTATAAAAATCTGGTTTCGGATGAAAAATGCCGTATATGTCAACGCGACCGCGACTGGCAGATGGAGCACATCACCGACGATAAATTAGAAAAAACGGTGATGGAGTTAAAGCGAGAAAGCGACGTCATGCTGCGCAACAAGTCCAAGTTCAAATCTTACAAAAAAGCTGAAACCGACGAAGAAATTCAGAAAAAAATCGAAGATTACGAAAAGGTTATCCAGAAGCTTGCGGAGCAGGAACGCCGCAACGAGCGCAGAAAAGCGATGATTATCCCCAAAATCGTATTATTTTTCGGCGTCCTGTACTTATTGATTTTTTTATTGGCAAATAGAATTTAAAAACCTTTGAAAGGAAATCCCCATGAAAAAAGTTTTATCCGTTTTCCTCGCTGTCGTTTTTTTGACTTGCGCTGCTGTTATGGCCGCCTGCTCGGAAACCGCCAGCGATAATTCTTCCACCGACGTTTCAAAAGCCGAAAGTCAAGATATCGAAAGTGACGGCGAAACCGATTCCTCCGCGGAATCAAGCGCCGAGCCGGATATCGTCACGGAAAATTTCGGCGGCGCCGAATTTACGGTATTGGTCCTCGGCGGAACCGGGATTTTATCGGAAATCCTGACCAACGAGCTTACCGAAGACAGTAAAAGCTGGCTCACGGAATCCGTCAACGAAGCTATCGCCGAACGAAACCGCCAGACGGAAGCGCGGCTCAATATAGTCATAAAGGAGCGCGTGGTCGAATCCGGGCGCGTCGGCGGGCAAATGCTCACTTATATCAGGAACGAGATCGCCGGCAGCGGCTATACATTCGACGTCTGTGCCCCCTCCATTTACGACTGCGGCACGCTGGCGGCGGAGGGCAACTTCTGGAATCTTCGTGATATTCCCTCCATCAACACCGAAAACCCGTGGTGGGATCAATCATTCAACGAATCCATGACCATCAACGATTGCCTTTATTTTACCCTCGGGGACATTGGGCTGACCAACAAGAACGCAACCCCCGTCGTATATTTTAACAAAAACCTCGCCGGCAACCTCGGCATCAGCGCGTCTGATCTGTACGGACTGGTTCGCGAAAATAAATGGACCTTTGACAAGGCATATCAATACGCAAAACTGCTCTCTATCGACGAGGACAACAACAGTAAAATCGACTATAAGGATTCCGTGGGCTGGGCGGGTCAGGCGGACGACAGCTGGAACTTCTTCTTCGCTTCCGGCGAAAAGCTGGTTTCCCCGCAGAGCGACGGCACGCTCGCTCTCTCCATGTACAATACGCGCTCCGTCGACGTGGCGGAAAAAATGTACACCATGTTCCGCGACGGTCAGCATTATATTTCAGCCAACAACTATTTCAGCGACGCCGCGGAGCCGACTTATGACTGCACCGGCAAAGCGTTTATTGAAGGCAGAGTGCTGTTTTTCAGCGACAATATGGCGTTTATGCATTATTTCGCCGCCATGGAAGACGATTTCGGCGTGCTCCCCACCCCCAAATATGACGATTCCCAGGACTCCTATTATTCGCTCATCAATCCCTGGACCGGCAACGCTTTCGCCGTTCCCTTTACCCTTTCCGAAGAAGAAGCCTATTTCGCGGGAGCGGTGCTGGACGTGATGGGTTATTATTCATCCTCCACGGTCGCCTATGAATACGAGCAGCGCACATTGAAGTATCAAAAGACGAGGGACGAGGATTCCATAGAAATGCTGCAACTCATCCTGAACACACGCGGATGCGATATCGGTATCATTTACAACATAGGTTCCTCCAGCGGTACGAGTCTGCCGACCATGCTCCAAAACATAATGACCTCCGCCAGCGGTGCGTTTACATCAAAATATGAGGCGATAGCCGAAGCCGCGCAGGTCGACCTCGATAAAGTTATGGAATCATACGGACTGAAATAATATATACCTAAAGAACCCCCGCCGAAAGCGCGGGGGTTCTTTAGCGCAAAAATATATCTGAAAAATCCAATGAAACGATTTATTATTGCACTTTATAAACGGAGGAGGTGAAAAAAGTGGACTATGAGCGTATTTCTGAAATGCTTGATAAAACTTACGCATGGTCGATTACCCGCACCTTTTCGCGAGAGGAAGCGGAAGAATTGACGCAGGAGATTTTATTTCAAGCGATTAAAAGTATCAATGATCTGCGGGATGATAAAAAATTCGAACCGTGGTTCTGGCGGCTTGCCGATATAACGCTTAAAGTATTCAAGCGCGGCAAAGCAAAAACCCGCGGAATTATGTCGTTCGATGACGTGGCGACTTTGGCGTTCGAGGATGAACATAATTTTATAATCGATGAAGAATATCAGGTCTTACGCAGGAAAATCGCTCAAATGTCCGCCGCATACAGGGATATTATTGTGATGCATTATTACGATAATTTATCCTGTAAAGCTATCTCCCAAAAACTCGGGCTGCCGGAAGGCACTGTAACTTATCGCCTTTCGCTGGCTCGGGATAAATTAAAAAAGGAGTGCAATCAAATGAATGAAACCGCGTTAAAGCCCGCGCAATTAAAAATTCGTATTGCGGGTGAGGGGAATTACAACGGCGATGACAGACCATTCCCCTGGCAGTACATTGAAGACGCATTGTCCCAAAATATTTTGTGGTATGCGTATCGTGAACCTAAGACAGTAGAACAGTTATCCGTTTTAACAGGCGTGCCTGCGTTCTATATTGAGGAACGAATTAACAATCTTATCAAACGCGAAGCGGTCATCAGTCCGTCTAAATTTACCGTGCAAACCAATTTTTTGCTTTTCGACACGAAAATAAACGGTTATGCCTTCGAACATTCCAATGAAGTTGTAACAGCCGTATCGGAAAAATTTTATCTTTTATCGCATCAGCTCACGGAAAAAGTAATTTCATCGGGAATACAATCTTCCGGCCGTTCGTTTGACGAAATGCTCTGTTTATTATCGGTGATGTTGCTCGACAATTTCGTACCGGATTACAAACCGACCGAATATACATGCGTTAAACAGAAATATGATGGCTGCCGGTGGGACTATATCGGTTTTATGCAAGACGAATCATTTGAAACTGCTATTGGTATCGGAATGGAAAAATCCATGAATAATTATGAGAGCGGGAAATTAGCGCATTACTCATATCATTTTGCGCCGTTTCAATATCGCAAGATGATGTATGACCACGAGATTGACATATTTCATGCTGTTTTAACGAATAAAGAGCTTGGCGACAAACAAAAGGAAGTCGCCGCGAAGCTCATAGCGGATGGATATCTTGCTAAAAATGAAGCAAATGAAGTTGTTTGCGCCATCCCGGTATTTACCAAAGCAGAGTATGACTTGTACATTGCCTTGGCAAAAGAAATTTTTGCTGATTTCCTTCCGTTCTATACTGAACAAATCAAAAAATATTTAAACGGTTATATCAAACTATTCCCCAAGCATCTGAAAGAAGCGGCTGACCGTAACGGATTTCATGTCTTTGTCGCGATGTTCAAGGCGATTACCGCAGACTGGATACGAAATGGGAAGATTCATATTCCAGATAATGCGGTTTGCGACACATTAATAATGATGTAAATTCATAAATGAAGACTGCGTCAGGGTTTTATCCTTGACGCAGCGTTTGTTTTAAATTAAGCTTCTCAGGTCGACCTCGATAAAGTTATGGAATCATACTGATTGAAATAATAAGCCTGAGCTTCGGCTTTAAGATTAACTGAATACTATAATAACAAAACAACCGGGTTATGATTAAATCATAAACCGGTTGTTAACGCTGTTAACGCTTTAATGACAGACGCTTTTTCAGCTTCAAAAGCTTAACGAGTTCATACCATAAAACGGATGCCGCCGAAAGCCCCAAAGCGGTCAACAACAACGGCAGCGGCAACGCGGACAGTTTCAAAACGCCTGATAATGGCGTATACAATATCAAACCGATAAGCAGCAGTGTGCCGAAATTAACCGCCCACATCACTTTGTCTTTCATCAGGCGACGCAGGGAATGGAAGAAAGAATCATATTCGGAGCTGTTGACCTGTACCAGGAACAGGTTTGCCAGCATGATGACGGTCAAGCCCATGGAGCGGGCTGTGGGTGCGTTTGCGGGGTTGTTTGCCAGCACCGCGAAATAAGAACCAAAGGAAGCGGCAAAAACCGTCATCCCCTGTAAAATGCTTTTACTGAGCAATCCCGCGGTCAATAGCTTTGCTTTCGGGTCGCGGGGACGGCGTTCCATGATATCGCTTTCAGCGGGCTGACGTTCCAGAACAATGGAGCAGGTAGGGTCGATAAGCACTTCCAGCAATACCACATGGATGGGCAGGAGCAGGAGCGCGGAAGGTAAAATGCCAAGAAACGGCGCCAGCAGAGCCGAAAGCGCGATGGGAATATGGATTGTAAAGACATAGCCCACCGCTTTGCGGATGTTGTCATATATACGGCGGCCGTCTTTCACCGTTTCCACAATAGTGGTGAAATTATCGTCCATTAGAATAAGATCGGCGGCTTCCCGTGAAACCTCGTTGCCCCTTTTACCCATTGCAATGCCGATGTCGGCATATTTAAGAGCCGGCGCGTCGTTCACTCCGTCGCCGGTCATGGCGACAATTTCACCGTTTTGCTTGAACGCTTTTACAATACGCATTTTATGTTCCGGCACAACCCGCGAAAAAATGGAAACTTTTTTGATAGCTTTACAAAGCTCGTCATCGCTCATATTGTTCAGCATATCGCCGGTGATAATTTCGTCCCCATGCAATAAGCCTATCTTTTTGGCAATCGCCGAAGCCGTGACGCTGTTGTCGCCGGTGATCATCACCACGCGGATACCCGCCCTGTTACAAACGGCAATATCCGCTTTTACACTCTCACGGGGAGGGTCGGCAAGCCCCACAAGACCCAGCAGCGTAAGGCGGCAGTCGGTGATAGAAGCGGGAATTTCCGTTTTGTCATTCAGTTTTGCGGTTGCGACAGCGATGACACGCAAACCCAACCCGGAAAGCTCCAGACTTTGACGTTCCGCTTCCGTTCGCTGTTCTTCGGTCAGCTCACAAACGGTGAAAATCCGCTCCGGGCTGCCCTTGGCCGCAATCAGGATATCTCCGTCGTGCTGCCAGACATGCCCCATCATCTTTAATTCATTGGTAAAAGCATATTCTGTGAGAAAACCGCTTTCTTCAAAAAGATGCTCCCGAGTGATACCGCGGGCTTCGCAATAAGCGAGCATGGCCTTTTCCATGGGATCGTAGGTGTCGGTCTCGCAGCCGAGTCCCATTATTTCCACCATGTCTTGTTCTTCGCCGGATGCCACCCAAAGCTCCTGCACGGACATTTGATTCATCGTGATGGTACCCGTTTTATCAACACACAGCACCGAAACCGCGCCTAAGGTCTCAACGCTGGGGAGCGTGCGCACAAGGGAGCGTTTTTTAGCCAGCCGCCATGCGCCCATGGAGAGAAAAACGGTTAGGATGACAGGGAACTCCTCCGGAATCATTGCCATAGCCAGCGTCACGCCGGAGAGGACGCTCTCCACCAACCGATCCATAAATTCATGGTCGGGTATATCCAGCCAGGTAAAAACACCCACCAGCACAAACAGAACGCTTGCGATAACGGCGCAGGTTTTAACCAGCTTGCCGGTCTGTTTTTGGAGCGGGGTCTCCTCCTGCGGGGCGGCGGCTATGTGTTTACCGATTTTACCGTACTCGGTGATCAAACCGATTTTTTCCACGCGGACAGTCGCCGTTCCCTGCGTAACAAGCGTACCCGCATAACAGTAATCATTTCGCCAGTAATCGCCGGACGGATTCGAATTGTTTTCCGTCACTTTCCAAACGCCTACGGACTCCCCGGTCAGGGAAGATTCGTCCACGCACAAGTCAGCGCACTTCACCACCACTCCGTCTGCGGGGATTTTGACGCCTTCGCAGATCATCATCAGATCACCGGGGACAAGATCGGCGCTGGCGATGGTCTGTTCACGTCCGTCCCTGATAACTTTTATATGAGGCGCTGATAAATCCTTTAAAGCGTTCAGCGTTTTATCGGTTTTCCATTCTTGTATTACGTCAATGCTGATAATACCCACCACAAAAATCAGCATGATGATACCATCCCGCGGCTCACCCAGCAAAAAGTAAATGGTCGCCGCGATCAACAGTAATAAGAACATGGGTTCACAGATAATGTGTAATGTTTTTTTAATAAAATTGTCTTTTTTTTGCGGAGTAAGTTCGTTTTTGCCAAACTGTTCTTGAAGCCGTTTGGCTTCCTCGGTTGTAAGCCCCGCCGGATTTGTTGTTTTCGTCATAATAAGTCCTCCGATTGTTGTTCAGGCAGATTCCTGATTTTACCCAATTCCAAAAACCAATTGTCCCGCAAGGGTATAAAAATACACACCCGTGGAACACGCCACTGTCCCACAGATGTGTTGGAAATTCATCTTCATCTGTTGCCGCCAAAAGGGAGGCCCGGCTTTACGCTGTTTTATGCGTCGCCTGCTCAGTTTGTACTGTTGTTTTTGCATTTCTTTTAGGAATGTAATGCAGTGCAAAGAGATATAGCTACTATATCATATGTATTTTCGTTTGTCAATATACATAATGCGGTTTTACCATAAATTTTTAATAACATTAACAGGCGTGCCTGCGTTCTGTATTGAGGAATGATTATTTGGATTTATAAATAAAGGCTGTGTTAAGGTTTTATCCTTGGCGCAGCCTTTGTTTTAAACTTCCGCTTGAAGAAATAGATTAAACGTTATTATTCCATACAAGTCCGTCGCAGATATCTCCGTAGCTTTTACTCCTCGGCGTGGCGGTCGCTTGAATCACCGCAACCGTTTTTTTGGCGGGGTATATATTTAATTCCTGCCCGCCGAAACCGCGTCCGTGATAACCTTTGTCGGAAAGCCACCAGAGAAAGCCGTAGCCGCCGCTCGTTTCGGATGGCGAAACGGCCATTTTTATATATTCTTCCGACACAATCCTTTTCCCGTTCCATATCCCGCCGTGCAGCATAAGCAAGCCGAATTTCGCCAAATCCCGCGCGGTTAATTCGTCGTATTGATTTTTCAACACATCCACATTATAATTTATACCGCATTTTGTCGTCAGCCATTTTTCGGCGTTTATACCGAGCGGTTTGTATAGATCTTCATTGACGATATCCCACGCCGTGCCGCCGCAAACTTTACCGATCAACGCGGAAAGTAAAATGACGTCAAATTCTTTATAAACAAATCTGGTTCCGGGCATATCGGTCACCCGGACTTCGGCGATATGCGAGATCCAATCGCCGGAACGCCGCAGCTGCTCCATCATGGGGACGCTGTAATGCGTGCCGGGGTTGAAATGAATGCCGGACGACATGGTGAGCAAATGACGAACGGTTATCAACCTGTGGAAAACGTGTATATTTTGCGCGAATTGCGGAAGATAACGATATATGGGGGTGTCGATGTCCCGTATCAACCCTTTATCCAGACATATCCCGAATGTGAGCGACAGAATACTTTTCCAAACCGACATGAGCGGATGAGATTTATTCTCGTCCGATTTATTATAATACCGCTCAAAAACCAATTCGTCGTTTTCAAACACCAACACGGAATTGACAAGAGGGTATCGCTTGATTTTTATGTATTCGTCGAGATGGTTCGCGAAATCTTTGTTCATTTCAAATACCGCCCGATGATTGACTTTGCATTGTTTTTCAATTCCGCGGGCGTCCCCTCGGCAATCACATCGCCGCCGTCGGAACCGCCGCCAGGCCCCATTTCGATGATATAATCGCAATTCGACAGCACCGACGGGTCGTGTTCGGTCACGATTACCGTGTTGCCGTTATCGACGAGTTCTTGCAATAATCCGATCAGCTTGACGCTATCCGAAAAGGAAAGTCCCGTGGTCGGTTCGTCCAGTATGTAGATATTGTTTTTGCCGCTGCCGGACTTGCCGAGCTCTTTTGCAAGCTTGATACGCTGTGCCTCGCCGCCTGAAATGGTCGGCGTTTTTTGCCCGAGCGACATATATCCGAGTCCCACGCGGTCAAGGGTTTTTAACATTCGGTAACTGATTTTATCTTTGTCCTTAAAATAGACGATCGCGTCGGTGATGTTCATTTCAAGGATTTCCCGAATATTTTTGCCGTCGACCGTAACGGTCATGGATTCCGGCGTAAATCCCGTCGTGCCGCAGACTTCGCAATCCACGTCGATGAAGTTTCCAAATCCCACGTGATAATGGATAACGCCGTCGCCGTTGCAGGTTTTGCACTTGCCTTCGGAGTTTACCGAAAACATCCCCGGCCCAAAACCCTGCGCCGCCGATTCCGGGGTGTCGGCAAACATCTTCCGCACACGGTCGAAAATCCCCGTATATGTCGCCGGGCAGGAGGTTCGGCTCCGCCCGATGGGCTTTTGGTCTATGATAAGACATTTTTTGATACCTTCGATTCCGTCAATCCGCACATCGGGGAGCGCCGCCGTTTCAAATTCGTTTTCGTCCTCATCTGCGACAAATCTGTTCTTTAAGACTTCCTTCAGCTTTGGAACAAGGGTATCGGAAATGACGCTCGACTTGCCGCTGCCCGAAACCCCCGCCACGCCCACAAGCAGTCCCAGAGGAATATCGACGGAAATATCCCGCAGATTATGAATACCGCAATGGCTGAGCCTTAATATTTTCGTCTTATCCGTCGGTTTGAACTCCGTCTTAATCGGTATTATTTTTTTACCGGAAAGGTACGGTGCGGTCAGGGAATGGTCGCATTGCATAAAATCATTGTAACTGCCTTGAAAAATACGCTCGCCGCCATATTTTCCGGCAAAGGGACCGAGGTCGACGATATAATCGGCGGCTTGCATGAAGTTTTCGTCATGCTCCACGGCGATGACCGTGTTGCCGCGTTTAATCAGATTTTTTAGAATTTCGATCAGTTTTTGTTTTTCCGCTTCGTGCAACCCGATGGTCGGTTCGTCGAAAATAAAAATAACGGAATCCATTTCGGCGATAATATAGCTTGCCAGAAACAGCCGCTGGATTTCGCCGCCCGAAAGAGTGGGCACAGGGCGGGACAGCGATAAGTGATGCAGCCCCACGTCGATCATACATTCCAGTTTTACTAAAATTTCTTCTAATAATTTTGTGCCGGAGAGCTTGTCCTTTTTCAAAAAATCATATAATTCACGAATATACATATTTTCAAGCTGCGTGATTGTTTTCCCGTTTATCGTGGTGTGCGCCGCTTGTTCGCCCAAACTGCTCCCGTTACATTTTGGGCAGGGTACTTGATGAACGCACGTCAGTTTTGAACCCCAGTTTTGTTTATTTTTGCTCCAATGATAAAAACCGATAACCCAAGGAATCACGCCATTAAAATGTTTTGTTCCGTTACCGCCATACTTGAACCATGTAAATTGTTCTTCATTTAAGGAATCAACGGTTTGATAGGGTGATAATCCGGCGGCATAACAATATTCTTGAATCCGGCGACCGTAATGTTGTACCCCCCCTTCCACATTCTCTCCGAATAGATTCATAAGCGTCCGAGATTTATCACGGAATAAATCATCCTCGTCGACGGTATAAATACTCCCCGTACCGAGACACCGCACGCACATCCCGCGCGGCGAATTCTTTTGAAACATCTCCATCGACAGGGGGCGGCCGTCGTCGTACTCGGGCTTGCGGACGCCGTACGCGGCAAATAGCGCCGCCAGCATCGCATCGATTTTGGTGCGCGTCCCGACGGTGCTGCGCGGGTTGGATTGACGCGTGATGCGCTGTTCGACCGCCACCGTGGGCGAAAGCCCCGTAATGCTGTCGAATGTCGGCACGTTGTCCACCATGAACTGGGTACCCGAAAACATCAGATACCGGCGCTTGCCTTCCTCATATAAAGTATCAAAGGCAAAACTGGATTTGCCCGAACCGGACACGCCGGTTATGACAGTCATTTTGCCTTTGGGGATTTCGATATCTATATTTTTAAGGTTGTGAATCCGCGCGCCCGTAACTTTTATAAAACCATTCATCAATGATCTCCGTTTACGTTAAATTAATTTTCCATAACCCGCTGCGCGGCGGTCAGGACGCCGAATTTGCCGCTCTCGTAGGTCAGCCCGCCTTGCAGATAGGCGCAATAGGGCGGACGAAGCGGCGCGTCCGCAGAAAGTTCAATGGACGAGCCTTGGGTAAACGCCCCCGCGGCCATGATGATTTTATCGGAGTATCCCGGCATATCCCAGGGGACGGGAAGCGCGAACGAATCGACGGGCGAACCCGCCTGTATGCCTTGACAAAAAGCGACCAGTTTTTCGGGTTCGCCGAACGAGATAATTTGTACGATATCCTCCCGCATTTCAAAAGGGTTGGGATTAACCTTGAAACCTAATTTTTTAAATAACAGAGCGGCGAAATGCGAAGTCTTTTTGGCGTTTGCCACGGTGTGCGGGGCGTAAAATAAGCCTTTGAGTATTAGCTTGTTCTGACCGAGAGTCGCCCCCGCTTCCGCGCCTATGCCCGGTACGGTCAGTCTTTGGGCGGCAAGATGTACGGCTTTTTTTGTTCCGACAAGATATCCGCCGGTTTCCGCCATGCCGCCGCCCGCGTTTTTAATGAGCGACCCCGCGAGCAGGTCGGCGGCAGGTTCTTCCGCGGCGGTAAATTCGCCGTAGCAATTGTCCACAAAAACATAGGCGTCCGAAACCGTTTTGACCGCTCGGTACAATTCGGTTATCTCCCTTGCGGTGAGCGTGCGCCGCTCGTCGTAGCCTTTGGAACGCTGGACATAAACCACTCTGACGGTTTTGTCGGTTTTTAAAACATCGACTATTTCGCTTATATTTAGGTATTTTCGGTCAATCAGAGCGGTTTCGCGGTATTTTACGCCAAAATCCACAAGGGAGCCGCTAACATTGACGTTGGTTTTGACTGAGTTATAACCGCCGTTCGCGCCGATAACCCCCTCGAGCGTATCGTAGGGCTTTCCGGTCACGGCATACAGAGTGTCGCCCGGGCGGAGTAGCCCGAATAAACCGATCGCGATGGCGTGGGTGCCCGAGATAATGCTGTGTCTGACGAAACCGTCCTCACATCCGAACACGGTTGCGAAAATCCTGTCGGCGGTATCCCTGCCGTCGTCGTTATAGCCGTAACCCGTGGTGGGGTTGAAATGGCGTTCCGAAAGCCGAAATTCCGCAAAAGCGGAGAGCACTTTTTCGGTGTTGACTTCGGCAATTTCGTCCAAAGCGGTATATATTTTTTTCAGTTCGCTCTCGCATTGTGCGGCGAGGGCGCGGAGTTGGGGTGAAATCATACGTCAAACGCCTTCTTCAATGAATGCGGCGAACAGTTTAACACACTCGTCGAGGTCTTTGGAATTGATAACCTCCACCGGTGAATGAATATATCTGCCGGGCACGGATATACAGCCGGCATAACTGCCCGCGCCCGCCGTCTGCATGGACGAAGTGTCGGTGCCGCCGGCGGTGAGGACTTCGTATTGATATTTTATCTTACGCTCCTCCGCGAGAGCGGTAAGGCGATCGACTATCATTTTGGAACAGATGACGGAGGAATCCCTGATTTTTATGGCGGCTCCCGCGCCCAGCTTGACCTCTCCCGGCAGCGCGCCGGCGGTATCGTAGGTCGGCGTCAGGTCGCAGGCGAGGGAATAGTCGGGGAGTATGGCGTTGGCGGCGGCTTTGGAACCGCGGCAGCCGACTTCTTCTTGAACGGTGAACACATAATAGGTGTCGTATTTGACCTTTTGGGCGAGCTTTGCCGCTTCGACCAGCACGGCGCAGCCTATCCTGTCGTCGAAAGCTTTGGCGGCGTAACGCTTGTTGGCAAGCTTCGTCACCCGCTGGGAGAGCGCCAGATAATCGCCTACCCTTACCTTCTTTTGAGCGTCCTTTTTGTCCTTCGCACCAATATCAACCAGCATTTTTTTGATACTTTGGTCGGCGGGCTGAAGGTTGTCCTCGAACACAATCACGCCCCTGACGCCGTTTTGGAAAATCACTTCGCCGAACGCGGAGCTTACGGGTCGGATTCCGCCGACGTTGGCGACGCGGATAAGCCCCGAATTTTCGATAAACGTGACCACAAAGCCGATCTCGTCCATATGCGCGGCGAGCATGACCTTTTTGGAAGAATCCCCGCCTTTTTTAAAGCAGATCAGGTTTCCCATGGGGTCGGTGCTAATGCTGTCGGCATAAGGCTTCATGTCCTCCGCGATAAGCGCCGCCAGACGTTCCTCGCAGCCGGTGACGGAAAACGGGTTTATATATTTTTTAATGTTTATGTCTGTCATTGTAACTTCATCCTTTCAAAATCGTATGCGTCAAGTTAGGCTATGCCTTTTTCGGAAATTTTTATCAACAGCTTTTGTATCTCGTCAAAATCGCGCTCGTCAGCGACCGAGGCGGCAGAGTGGATGTAGCGCACCGGCGCGGATATCGCCGCCACTTTGGCGGGGAAGCGGCTTTTCTGGTACGCCTGAGCGTCGTTGCCGCCCGCCACGAGGTTTTTTATTTGATGTTTTATACCGTTTTCTTCGCATATGGCGATAATGTTTTTCAGCACCTCCGGGCAGTAGACGGTGCCGTTGTCCATGAAAGAGATAACCGCGCCCTCCCCCAGCGAACAGGCTTTGCCCGATTCGGGAGAGCCGTGGATATCGCCGGCGGTGGTGCCCTCCACCACCACGACCTGGTCGGCGCTTTCCGAAAACGCCGCACCCATCGCCCCGCGGCAGCCTTCTTCTTCCTGAACGACGAACGCGAAATATGTGTCGTATTCCAGCTCTTCTTTGATAAGCTCGCAGAGCATATAGCAGCCGAAACGGTCGTCGATGGCTTTCGATTTGATTTTATGGTCGCCGAAGCGTTCGAAATTCGGCTCAAACACGGCGAGATCTCCGATTTTTACATATTTTGCGGTGTCCTCGCGGTTTACGCAGCCGATGTCGAAAAACAACTTTTCGGCGGGCTGCGCTATGCCTTTTTCCTCCGGCTTTTGCAGGTGTATCGCTTTCGCGGAGACAACCGCGGATATGCGGTCATCGCCCAAAACGACGCATTTACCCGACATGACGCGGCGGTCGATCCCGCCGACGGTACCGAAGCGGATAAAACCGTCATCGTCGATATGCCTGACCATAACGCCCCCCTCCC
>CAYOGQ010000001.1:33869-49735 GCA_964403645.1 uncultured Ruminococcus sp. | reverse complement strand
AGCTGGACGCGTCAATGCCGTTTTTGCTGTCCCCGTTTGTGAGCTCCGGCAACGGCTCGCCCGAAAAAGCCCGCGAGGAATGGACCAAGGTGTTCGAAACGGCGAAATTCAGGGAAGGCGACATATTCTGCTGCCAGGACGCGGTCGGTGCGGGGCATATCACCATCGACCAGCTGGACGGCTATTTCGCGGCGCTGAAAGCCGCGGTCGACACCGAGCCGGGACTGGTATTTTGGGCAAACAGCGAGGATTTCACAAAAGATTACAATTCTGCGTATGTTTCGCGTTTTATACGCCAGATGAAGATAGCCGAAAAATACGTTTCGGGTTATGTGACCTTCGCCTATTCGCATTATTACGCCAAAGACTACAATAAGGGCGGATTTCACCGCGCTTATAAATATTATTATGATACCGGTATAACCGAAATTGAATTGAAAGAGCCCGAATTGTCTTATACATACGAAGACGGCAAGATAAAGTTGGATATAATCTGCAAAAACAACGAAGCGGGAATTCAAAAGGTCGTCACGTCAGTGACCGGTCGTACCGACAATAAGCGGGAAGTGCCGCTGACACAGCTTGACAACGAAGAATTTATCTACCGCCAGACCATCACCCCGAACGAAGGGGAGACTGCCCTCACCGTCACCGTGACCGTATATGATTATTATGGCGGCACCTCGGTCGGAACGCTAGAAATTGATTTAGGTTAAAACGAAATATGGTTTTATAACCGGGTTTAGTATCAACAAATCACGCCTTTTTGCATAAACTGCAACGAAAGGCGTGATTTTTATGAGATGCAGATGTAGATCGGTGGGATACTGCGTCCTTGCCTTCGGCGCGGGAGTGCTGCTCGGTTGTTTTCTTCCGGCGCCTGCCATGGTGTTCGTGTCGTCGGTGATTATCGTGGGCGCCGGAGCATTTATAATAATTTTATAAAGGGGTAAGGTATTGGCAATGAAAATTTATGTCATAAGGGCGCCGCGATTGTTCAGACCGCTGCTGCGGAGGCTTTTCAAGAAGAAAAAATATAGCTGAATCCTCAAAACCGGCGTTAACGGGAAATGCCGGCTTTTCAAACGAGGGATTTTAATGGTGCGGAGCGCGGAGTATGAAATTGAAGAAAAAACCGGCGCGAACGAGACGCACCGGTTTTCTGCATATTTAATGTATAAAATTCCAACCTGAATCCATAAATGCGCCTTAATACAAATAGCCCATTCTATAAAGCATTTCCGCCGTCAGCACGCCGCCGCCGGCTGCGCCGCGCAGGGTGTTGTGGGACAGGCAGACGAATTTATAGTCAAAAACGCTGTCCTCGCGGAGCCTTCCGACGGTTATGCCCATGCCGCCGTAGATGTCGCGGTCGAGGGCGGTCTGCGGGCGATCGTTTTCCTCCATATAAGTGAGGAATTTTTCGGGCGCGTGCGGCAGCTTAAGCTCCTGCGGAAGCCCCTTATATTCGTCCCAGCGCTTTAAAATTTCTTCTTTCGAGGGCTTTTTACGGAATTTTACCGAAACCGAAGCGAGGTGCCCGTCGGACACCGGCACGCGTATGCACTGTGCGGATATAATCGGATAAAGCGGGTTGACGAAAATGCCGTCTTGCAGCTTCGCCCAGATTTTAAGCGGTTCTTTTTCGGACTTTTCTTCCTCGTCTTTTATATACGGGATAACGTTGTCGAGTATTCCCGGAAAAGTTTCGAGAGTTTTACCCGCGCCGGAAACGGCCTGGAAGGTCGTCGCCGTGACAAATTCCGGTTCGAAATCCAAAAGCGGAGTGAGCGCGGGGACATATGACTGTATCGAGCAGTTGGGTTTGACGGCGATAAAGCCTTTTTTGGTGCCGAGACGCTTTTTTTGGTATGGAATGACGTCCGCGTGGGAAAAGTTGATTTCGGGGATAAACATGGGCACGTCGGAGGTGTGGCGGTTGGCGGAGTTGTTGGACACGACGGGAAGCTCCGCTTTGGCGTAACGCTCCTCGAGCGCTTTTATATCCTCCTTGGTATCCACCGCGCAAAAGACGAAATCGCATTTTCCGACCGCCTGCGAGACGTCGCCGCCGTCGTAAACGGGCATGGATAAAACTTCTTCCGGACAACGGAGCGAAAGCTTCCACCGTCCTTCGACGGCTTCGGCGTAAGTTTTCCCGGCTGAAGCGCCGCTCGCCGCAAGATAGGAAATTTCAAAATAAGGATGGTTTTCAAGCAGCGTGATTAAGCGCTGCCCCACCATTCCGGTGGCGCCGACTATGCCGGCTCTTAGCTTTGACATTTATTTACTCCTTAAATCATTTGTTATTAACCATTGTAAAACCGCAGTTTTACAATCGTATATTATATAAGACTTGCGTAAATTCCGGGCGACGAGCCTTCGATAACCGTCGCTCCGCAGCATTTTTCATAAAAACTGACCGGACCCGCCGAGCCGATTATCGCGTAAGCGTAACCCTCGTCGCGCAGCGCTTCCATGCATCTCAAAAGCAATGCCTTTCCGATGCCGAGCTTTCTCTTGGAGTCGTCCACGCCGGTGGGTCCGAAATAGGCCTTATAGGTGCAGTCATACCCCGCGAAACCGAGTATTTCCTTGGTCACGGTGTCCACCGCCACAAAGCAGGACACGGGGTGCCTTGTAAAAGCGGTGTCAATTTCGTTTGCCCAGCCTTCGTGGAAATGCTTTAACACGAATTCGTGAACCTTGTACTTGTTGGGAGTCATCGGACGTATTATCTTGATACCCTTGGCTTCAAGTTCCGCGTAAACGGCGGAATTGTCGCCGATGTTATATAGTTTTACAAGTAGATCGGGCATATTTAGACATTCCTTTCTGCCGAACCGCAAATTAAAATTGCGGTTGTTCGTGTTACCTCTAAAATTTAAATTTCCACTGTTTGAGTATATGCCTCGCTATGGCGTACTGGGTGATCTGTGTGGGATGCACACGGTCGGGCGAGAACACTTTGGTGTAGAGGGTTTTGCACAAGCGGTCCAGTTCCGGCTGAATGTCAATAAAATCGCAGCCGTATTCGCCCGCGAGCTTTTCGCACACCGCCGAATAGGCGATAATATCCCGCATGAACAAGTCATTTTTATTAAGCTCAAGATAATACGGGGCGATTAAGGCAAATCCTTTCAGGTTCTTGACCGAATACTCTGTAATAAAACGCAGGTTGGATTCGTATTCGTCGATATGTACGGCGACCTCTTTATCCATCCAGTAATCGTGCTTGCGCCAAATATCGTTGACGCCTATGAGCAGGGTGGCGTAATCGGCTTTTGTCGCTTCGATATCTGAAATCCAACGGGCTCTGACCTGCCTGGAAGTTTCGCCGGACGTTCCGGTGTTGACGAATTTAATTTCTTTTTCAGGATATGTGGCGGTTACTATTTCGTGCAGCCGCCTGACGTAGCTGTCGCCCAGCCCGGTGAGATAGGTGCCATAAGGCCTGCCCCTGCCGCAGTCGGTGGTGGAGTCGCCCGACATCAGAATGACGCTCCCTTTTTGAAAATCGCCGAATTTCATAAAAATCCCCTTCTTAATCTTAACAATGCTTTATATACGAAGCCCAACCCTTATAGGTTGGGCTTGTGTTTTGTTATAAATGTCCCTTTATTCGGATACTTCGTCGGATGTGTTCTCCGCGCCGGATGATGTTTCAGCGCTCATGTCCGAACCGTCTCCGGAGGTTTCGTCTTCCCCCGAAGCGTTGGTTATTTTCGCGTTCTTGTAGAAATTGCTTAAAACGGTAAAGTCGGTAATGTCGTTACCCGAAAGGATAATGGATGTCACGCCTGACGCCTTGAAATAGCTGTTCATGCCGGCAATGGAATCATTGGTGAGCAGGTTATCCGAAAAATCGACGGTAGTGACGTTGTAGAGCGGCGGAAGGTCCTCGTCGGTCGCTTCGACCGTCAGGTCGGTTTCGGGCAATACCGCAATTTTATTCCCCGCGAGCTTGACGGAGGTGAGCGTCTTGAAGTGCAGAAGCGGCTCAAAATCCGCCAGTTCGTTATTCGTGAGGTCTATCGTCGTGACGGCGTCGAGAGCGGAAAGCTCCGAAATGTCGGCAATGAGGTTGTCGTTGAGCGATAAGGTGGTGAGCGCTTTCAAATCGTGGATCTTTAGCCCGCCGGTCAGTTTATTGTTGGAAAGGTCGATCGTTTTAAGCTTTTCGATGCCGGATATGCCCTTTATTTCCGAAATTTCGTTCTTGTTGGCGGTGAGGGTTTCCAGCGCGTCGAGCGACGATAAATCGGGCAGAGAAGTGATCTTGTTGTTGTTTATAGTAAGCGTGGTGAGCGCTTTCAGGTCGTGTATGCCGTCAATGGAGGCGATTGCGTTGTTGTTTAAAGCAATCGTTGTAAGCTTGTCCATTCCGTGTATGCCGCCGACGGTCGCAATTTCGTTGTACGAAGCGTCGAGGGTGGTGAGGGCGGTAAGTGAGGACAAGTCGGGCAGGGAGGTTATCTTGTTCATGGAAAGGTTTAATGTTTCCAGCTTGTCCATGCCCTTAATGCCCGTAACGTCGGTTATCGTGCCGTTTAAAGTGTATGTGCCGTCATTCTCCTCGCTGTCGGTTTTGGTGCCCTTCGCTTCAAGGGTGACAAGCTTGTCGAGCGCGGAAAGGTCGGGGAAAGCGGTGAACTTGTTTTCCGAAAGCGACAGCTTCTCCAGTTTGGTGAAAGAGGAAACGACGGATATGTCTGCGATTTCATTGGACGAAAGCAGCAGGGTTTTCAGCTCTGTGAGCGCCGATAGGTCGCCAATGGAAGCAATTTTATTGGAAGGCAGCGAAAGCGCCGTGAGCTTGGTCAGATCTTTAAGCGGGGAGATGTCGGTTATGGCGTTGGTGTCGAGCGCCAGCGTCGTAAGGTCGACGCAGGCGGTGAGCTTGGATATGTCGGTTATGCCGTCGCCGGTGGCGACTAATGTCTTTAAGCCGATTAATGTCTCAACCCCGTCGAGACTGGTTATCCCGGTGTTCGATATATCCAGCTGCGTGAGCGAGGTCAGCTTGTCCAAACCGGTGAGCTTTTTTAAAGAAGACGCCGCCAGCGAGAGATTTTCGAGCTTATTCATGCCCGATAACACCGTGAGGTCGTTTATATCGCTTATGGCGATGGCGTTTATGAAAGTATCGGCGTTCCAGCCCAGGGATGCCCCGTTGTTGTTTATATAATAATAGAAATTGGCGTAATATACGTCGACGCTGATCTGACTTATGCTATAACTGTCGAGCGCGGTGAGCGTCCTGAGATTGCGGAAGAGCGAGAGGTCCTTCGCCGCGGGTTTTATGTTGTAAAGCACTATATAATCATCGGTAGAATAAGGCAGGCTGGTTTCCTCGCTCGCCGCCGAATCCTCGCCCGAAACGGCGGATGTATCTTCGGAAGTTTCCTCCGAAGCCTCGGCGCTCTCCTCCTCCGAAGCGTCTAAGAAAGCGGAAGCGTAGGTGGAGTTACCGAGTATAAGGTATGAATACCCCGTCGGCTTATAGGTCGTGGAATCGAACGCGCTGAACGATAGGTTCATAAATTCATACTGATCAAGTATGTCTTGGTCTATGTTCCTGGCGTATATTCCAAGGGTCTCCGCCAACGCTTTGGCAAAGACCTGGTTTTCAAACAGAGGGTTTGAGTTGAGGTATGCTTTAAGGAATACGCCTATTCCGGCGCCCGCCGTCAGTATGCATAAAGCAACGGTGATTATCAGAGTTCTTTTGAGCTGTTTCTTTGTATATTTTGCCATTTCGTTCCTCCGGGTAGAATTAACTGTGTTCCAGTAATAATAACACGCTTTTTGCAATTTTGCAAGAGTTTTTTACTTGACCGTAAAGCATCAGCGCGCGGGGGTTTTATAATTTAAGATATTCCTGAAAAAACCGACGCAGGAATTATAATAACTTGTGTCGCAGCCTTCGGGCTTGTCGCGCAGGCAAATAATTAAATTATCGTCGAACGCATCAAAGCCTGAAATGTCTCCGAAGAAATCGAGGTCCGAAACCCTGACCCCATAGCCGTCTTCGGATTTGACGTCCGGGGAAACCTCAACGATATTGCCCTCGGCGTCGCGGTAGGAAAACACGGTTTTTAAAGGCAGAATTAAACCCGTGCCGTATAATTCGTCATAAAATGACTTTTCGACGAGGAAAATCACGTCGTTTCCGCTTGAAATCTGATTTTCAAAATATTTTGCGTCGTCGGCGTTGACACCGTACGCCGATACCGAAACGTCGTCGGAAGGTTTGAGCACGCGGTAGTCTATGCCCAAATCCTTGCTCTTGGAATTGTCCGCGTCGGTTAAATATGCCGCCGCGGCTTCGGACAGGGCTTTTTGCGTCGTCTCATGGATACGGTCGTAGCCGATATACATCATGACAGCGTCAAACGGCGAAACGTCAAAGATTTTATCTCCGGCGTGGGTTTCGCCCTGCGGAAGTCGGTAGGAAAACATATTTTTAAAAAGCGTCAGATTGGAATTCCAGTATTCCGCCGTTCTGCCGTAGGTCAGTGAGTCGGCTTCGGGCGGCTGTCGGATACAGAGTATGGTTTCCCCCGGTACCGAGGAAAAGCCGTTCTGACCGAAAAAGTCAAGCTCGGAAACGCGCACTCCGTATTTGTCATAAGTGTTGTCGGGGATAAGGTCGGCGTCGATGATATCCGAAAGCTTGGCGAGCACGCCGAAATTCAAAAGCGCCTCGTAAAACGATTCTTCCACAAGGTATATGACGCTGTCGCCGGTCGTGATTTCAAGGTTGAAGCGCGTCACGGCGTCGTTGTTCGTCTGGTAAGCGGTATACGGCACGTCTTTGCCCACCGCGGCGGTGATGTCGAGGATGGAGAGATACTTTTTGCCGTCGCCGTTGTAGTCGTCCAGATATTTTTCTGCGGCGGACATCATCGTTTTCTTTTCACTGGCGGAAAGATAACCCGGACCGATATACATGACATACGCGTCGGGTTCGGTGTTTTGTATGAGTTGGAAAACCGAAATGCCTATACCGAAAATCAATATAACCGCGATAATGGTCTGCCATTTATAAAAATACCAAAAACGCTCGAAACGCTCGCCCAAGGAGGGCTTTTTGTCGTCCTCAGGTTCCGGCTCGGCGGATTGGCGTTCGTCCTTCAAAAGGTCCTCCGGCTGACCTCCCGCGCCTATTTTCATGTCCAAGGCTTCCTTTCTAAAATATTCAAAAACTATTTTATGGGTTTCATAGTGGGAAACAGCAGCACGTCCCGAATAGAGGGCGAATCGGTGAGGAGCATAACGAGCCGATCAAGACCGATCCCCAGCCCGCCGGTGGGGGGCATGCCGTATTCGAGGGCGTTGATGAAGTCCTCGTCCACTTCGGCATTGATTCCCGCCGCCTTTTTAGCCGCCACCTGCTTTTCAAACCGTTCGCGCTGGTCGATGGGGTCGTTCAGCTCCGAAAACGCGTTGCCGAATTCCCAGCTGTATATAAAGAATTCAAACCTTTCTGTAAAAGCGGGGTCGGATTTCTTGCGTTTCGCAAGCGGAGAATTTTCCACGGGGTAGTCGTATATAAAAGTTGGCTGTATCAAATTATCTTCCACTTTGTTTTCAAAAAACGCAATGAGTACGTTCCCCTTGGTGGGCGCGCCTTCGACGTGAATCTGATGTTCTTCCGCCGCCGCCATCGCGTCGCCGTCGGTCTGCCAGTCATAATAATCCACTCCGACGTATTTTTTCACCGCTCCCGCCATGGTGAGCCGTTCCCACGGGGACGCCATGTTTATTTCGGTCCCCTGATAAGAGATAACCTCGTTGCCGCAAATATCCTTGGCTAAACCGACGAACAGCTCCTCGACCAGGTCCATTATCCCATGATAATCGGTGTACGCCTGATAAAGCTCGACGGAGGTAAATTCCGGGTTATGCCTGACGTCCATGCCCTCGTTCCTGAACACCCGACCGATCTCATATACTTTTTCAAAACCGCCGACAATCAAGCGCTTGAGGTGAAGCTCGGTTTCTATCCGCAAATACATGGGAATGCCGAGCGTGTTGTGGCGGGTGACGAAAGGACGCGCCGCCGCGCCGATTTCCAGCGTGTGCAGCACGGGGGTGTCCACTTCGAGGAAGCCTTTCGAATCGAGGAAGGCGCGTATACCGGCGATAATACGCGACCTCTTTACAAAAGTTTCCCTGACCTCCGGGTTGACGATCAGATCGACATATCTCTGCCTGTAACGCAGGTCGGTGTCCTTTAAACCGTGGAATTTCTCCGGGAGCGGCAACAGAGCTTTGGAAAGCAGGCATAACGATTTGGCGTGAACGGAAATTTCGCCCCGCTTTGTGCGGAACACAAAGCCGGAAAGGCCGACGATATCGCCTATGTCCCATTTTTTAAATTCGGCGAAAACATTTTCGCCCACGTCGTCGATTCTGACGTAGCACTGTATCCTTCCGGTGCCGTCCGCTATGTCGATAAAATTGGCTTTCCCCATGTCGCGGCGCGACATCATTCGTCCGGCGATGATGACGTCCCTTACGGTATTTTCGTTAAAGTTTTCCTTTATTTCGGCGGCGTCGGCATTTTTATCGAAAACCGTCGTCTCGTACGGGTTTTTCCCCGCCGCTTTGATTTCGTCGAGTTTTATGCGGCGAAGTTCGATTTCGTTCGTGATTAATCCGTTATCACCCGCCGCGTTTATATCTTCGTTCATAGATTTACCCTTTACTTTGAAATAGAGATGATGGAATACCTTAAAACTCCCTTGGGCGCCTCGACGTTGACCGTGTCGCCCTTGCGGTAGCCGAGCAGGGCTTTGCCCAGCGGCGAATCGTCGGAAATTTTCCCCGTGAAGGGATCGGCTTCGGTGGAGCCGACGATCCTGTATTCTGCTTCCTTGTCGCGCTCGATATCGTATATCTTCACAAGACTGCCCACGCCGACCTTGTCGGTCTTGACCTCGCTGTCGTCGAGGAGGACGGCGTGTTCGAGAGTGTCCTCAAGGTTGGCGATCCGGCTTTCGACCTCGCCCTGTTCGTTCTTCGCCTCGTCGTATTCGCTGTTTTCGGAAAGGTCTCCGTAGGTTCTCGCCTTCGCTATCGCCTGCGTGACCTCGTTGCGTTTGACCGTTTTCAGGTATTCCAGTTCCGACTGGAGCTTGGCGTAGCCTTCCTTGGACACATATATCTGTTTTGCCATGTCTATGACTCCTTAATTTATATTGATAATCATTTTGAAATCAGCCGTTCCAGTTCGGTTATCGCTGCCTTAAAAGGTTCGTCGCTCTCGCCGCCCCTCAAGAACGGGCGGTCGGAATAATATTTGTCCTCCGCGACTTCGATGTTGGGTGTCACGCCCTTTAAGTGATAATTTTCACCGTACGGGGGGTTATAGTAATATTCGGTTATCCTGACGCCCGAGCCGTCGTCCAGCCCGATAATAGTCTGCATGGTGCCCTTGCCGAAAGTGGTTTCGCCTATCACCGTCGCTATGCCGTAATCCTTGAGCGCTGCGGTGAACAGCTCGCCGGCGGACGCGGTGTTTTTGTTGCATAAAACCGTCATGGGCTTGCTTATGCAAGCGGCGTCGGAAGAACGCGAATATACCTTGTTTTGATTTTTATCCATGACGTTGACTATCGGCCCTTCGGGGAGCAGCCTGTCGAGCACATTGCATATGATGTTTAGGTCTCCGCCGGGGTTGTCGCGCACGTCGAAGATATAACCCTTCACGCCTTTTTCTTCCGCTTCGTTGACGGCGGAAACAAAATCCTCCGCCACATAGCCTGAAAATTCCATTATGGTTATCCACGCGTAGTCGCCGACATAATCGGTGAAAACCGCTTTTGCTCTGACCTCGCCCCTTAGGGGGGAGATTTCAAGCGACGTCCCATCACGGACAACGCCGAGCTTAACCGCGGTGTTCAGCTCTCCCGCCACTTTGGAAATACATTCCGAATAGGTTTCCGGTGTGACTGTCGTGCCTTCTATGGAAGTTATGGCGTCTCCCTCCGCTATCCCGGCCGTCTCAGCCGGGGAGCCGGGCATGACGCGGTTGACATAAATATAGCCGGTGTCGGGGTTGAGGTAGACGTAAATCCCTATCCCGTACAGCTTCCCCTCGGATTCCTCGGTCAGCTTTTTCATTTCCTCCGGGGTGTGGTACATGGTGTAAGGATCGCCGATCGCCTTAAAATAAGCGTCGAGGAGGTAGGTCTGCGTATCCGCTTCCCCTATGCCGGCAATCAGTATGTCATAGGTCGCCTGCGCCAGCGCCGCCTTGACCGCTTCCTCGTCGATATCAAAAACATAATATTTTTCCACATTGGACTGAGCCTGCTTTAAAATATCCAGCGCGTGGTTAAGGCCGTACAGCGATTCGTATTGACGGTTCAGGCTGTCGACGGCTTCCGAATAGGCGATCTCTTGGATATCAAGTTTTTTATCGTATTTGTCGCGCAGCGATACGGATACCGAAACAAAGGTCACCACCGCGACCGCGAGGCAGAGCACCAGTACGGTTGTGAGTTTAAGGGTTTTATTCATGTGTTTGCGTTCTTTCTGATATTAATACCGTTATAAAAATTTAAATAGCAAAAGCTTATATATGGCTTAATATCGATTATATTTACGGTGATTAGTTAAAATAACCCCACTTGTCAATCGCATCCTTGAAGTTTTTGTCAAGATAAGAGGCGGGGTTAACCAGTTCGCTGCCGCGGTACACGCCGAAATGCAGGTGGTTCCCGGTGGCCCTGCCCGTGGCGCCCACTCTGCCTATCACTTGGTTTTGCAGAACTTTGTCGTTTAAGTCCACCAATCTTTTAAAAAGGTGAGCGTAAAGGGTGGAGGTGCCGTCACCGTGGGATACGACGATCACGTTGCCGTAGCTTTCGGAAAATTCGCTGCGTATCACGGTGCCGGACTTGACCGACTGAACGGGCGTGCCGTAGGGAGCGGCGATATCCACGCCGTTATGGAAAGCAGGTTTCCCCGTGATCGGGTCCTTGCGGTTTCCGTAAGGGGAGGTGACCACGCAGCTGCCCCAGTATTCGGCGGCTATCGGCCAGGCGTAATCGCCTTCAAGGTATGTATATTTTTGCGATATCGCGGCGTTAAGCTCCGCTATCTGTTTTTCCAGCTCCTTGGCCTTGCGGTTGCATTCGGCTATCTGTTCCTCCGTCATAGCCAGGTCGTCGCCATAGGATAGTATGAGCTCGTCCAGCGCGGCAATCTGCGATTCGTAATCGCCCAAAGCGGTGTTCAGATTTTCCTGATATGCGGCGAGGTCCTTGTTGGACGTCTCATATACAGAAAGGGTGTTGGCAAGGTCCAGCTTCGCCGCCGTTATGTCCGCGGCGAGATTTTTCATATATTTCAATATGTATTCGACATAATCTTTTTTTGTGAGAAAAGACGAAAGGGAATCGGATTCTATCATAAGCTCGAACGCGGAGGGCTTGCCGTTTTTGTAGTAATAGACGATTATTTGGTCGTACATTTCGTAAAGACGATCTATCTTTGTCTGTTCGTCGTAAAGCTGGTCGATAAGGTTGTCGATAAGCACCCGGTAATCGTCGATAAGCTTGCTCGTGACGGTAATCTCGTCCTCGAGGAGGGAAATGTCGTTTTCCAGCGCGATCTTTTGAGCGTAGGCGTTTTCGTAATCGCTTCCGACGTTTGTTTTGGACTGGTTAAGCCCTTCGCGTTTTTGTTTTATCGAATTAAGTTTGGCTTGCAGCGCTTTGAGCGCTTCCTGGTCTTCGCCGATCGTGGTGGTCGTCCCCGCATTAACGTCGGAAACAAACAACGCGGCGGACGCAAGGCAAATTGCCGCGCAGACAATAAAAGCCGCTATCCTTACCGTTTTTTTCATTATGTATCCACCTTCCTTCCTTGCAGGTCGGTATGTTTTTTTACGCTTTCAGGTATTTTTTAATCGAAATTCCGCTTGCGATTATTCCGGCAAAAAGTCCTATTCCCAAAAACACCGCTCCGACCGTCAGCGCCGTTTCGCCAAAAGGCGCTATCACTCCTATCCCATAGGAACGGACGATGTCGGATATCACCCGTGTGTAGAGGTAATACTGCATGCCGTAAGCGACGACGGCGGAAAAAGCGCCGATGATTAAACCCTCTATCAGGAAAGGTGTGACGATAAAGGTGTTGGTCGCCCCGACATAACGCATGACGGCTATCTCGTCGCGCCGCGAGAACACGCCGAGCTTGATGGTGTTCATTATCACGAACAGCGCCACCAGAAGCAATACGCCCATCAGGATGACCGCTATCGCCATCAGCCCTTTGGACGCGGTGTCCACCTTTTCCACCAGCCCTATCTTGTGCCTTGTGCCGGTTATGTATTCCAGGTTATTGATATAGTTGTTGAGCGCCTCCGCTCCTTCTGCGGAAGCGAAGGTCACCTCGAAGGTGTCGGGGAGAGGGTTGAGGCGCTGCTCATTGAGATACATTTCGAGATCGATCTCGCTGCCCATGTCCTCCTTCATCCTTTCAAGCCCGGTCGCCTTGTCCACGAACTCGACGGTGACGCCTTCGCCGAAAGCCTCTATTTCAGACTTCATTTCTTGTATTTCGGCGTCGCCTGCTGAGGGGTCTATATACGCCACTATGACATTGAGGGTGTCCACACGGCTCAGGTTGTCGTTAACCGCTTTGACCACCAGTCCGAAGGTCCCGATTATCAACATACAGCACACCAGCACCAGTATCGACGCGGTGGACATTATGGAGTTGCGGAATACGCCGATTATGCCCTGACCGAGGAGATAAAAAAAGTTCCTAACAAGTTTCATCGGCATAACCTCCCGCCCTGTCGGACACTATTTCGCCGTCGTGTATGGTGACTACGCGCTTTTGAAACATATCCACAAGGTCCTTTTCGTGCGTTACGACGATGACCGTCTTGCCAAGCTTGTTCACCCGCATGAGCAGATCCATAAGCTCCTTGGACATTTCGGGGTCCACGTTGCCGGTGGGCTCGTCCGCTATAATCATTTTGGGGTTGTTGACCAAAGCCCGCGCGAAAGCGACGCGCTGCTGCTCCCCGCCCGAAAGCTCGTCGGGGAAGCGATCGGCTTTATCAGACAGCTCGAAAAGGTTCAGTAATGCGGTGACCCTTTTTCTGATAACCGAGGGCTTTTCACCTATGACGCGCAGAGCAAACGCGATATTTTCATAAACCGTTTTATTGGAAAAAAGGCGGAAATCCTGAAACACCACGCCCATGGTGCGGCGGAGGTGGGGAATTTTTCTTTTCGGCAGCTTTTCCAGTTTGAATTTACCTGCGTGGAGACTGCCGCCCGTAACGCGCTCTTCACCCATGAGCAGTTTGGTGAGAGTGGTTTTACCCGCACCGGATTTGCCGACGATAAACACGAATTCGCCGTCGTTTATTTGCAAATTGACGTTGCGGAGCGCCACCGTGCCGTTGGGGTAGACCATCGAGACATTTTGAAAGGTAATCATGACAACGCCCGCTCCTTAAACCCGCGCGGGCGTGGAATATAAAGGAGCATGGGCACACGCCTGCCTTTTTCTGTTATTTTTAATTTTTTCAATTTATTATATCAGTACATCGTGGGCTTGGAAGCGACGTATTTTTTGACCATAAGCGCCACCTTGAAGGTTATGGCGTGGTCAAATTCCCGCAGATCAAGCCCGGTGAGTTTTTTAATCTTTTCAAGTCTGTAAACCAAGGTGTTTCTGTGAACGAACAGCTTTCGGCTGGTTTCCGAAACGTTTAGGTTATTATCGAAAAACGCCTGTATCGTCATGAGCGTCTCCCGGTCGAGTGATTCGAGCGAGCCGCGTTTGAAAACCTCCTGTAAAAACATCTCGCAGAGCGTGGCGGGGAGCTGGTATATGAGCCTGCCTATCCCCAGATTTTCGTAGTTCACCACGTTTTTTTCCGAACCGAAAACCTTGCCGACCTCCAGCGCCACCTGTGCGTCCTTGTAGGAGCGCGCCAGCTCCTTGATGGTCTGCACCACCGAGCCTATGCCTATCACCGTCCTGTAATAGAATTCGCCGGAAGCGGTGTCGATGATGGACTTGGCGAAATTTTCGATTGCTTTGTTTTCGGCGGCGGTCTTCAGCTCCTTTACGAGAACGATGTCGCTTTCGCTCACCGAAATGACATAGTCCCTCGTCTTGTCCGGGAACAGGTTCTGCACGACATCGAAGGGCACCACGTCGCCCTTGTTGAGGAAGCGGATAAGGTAAACCACCCGGTTTATCTCGCTGTCGAAACGCAGCTCTTTTGCCTTGATATAAATATCCCCGGGGAGGATGTTGTCGAGAATAATGTTCTTGATAAAGTTAACCTTATCGTATTTTTCATCGTACAGTGTTTTAAGGTTGGTGAGGGATACGGAAATAATGGAAGCAAGGCTTTTGCTCACCTCGTCCTCGCCTTCGGCGAAAACGATAAATTCCGCCCGCGTGTGCGAACCCACGGCTTTGTAGGTAAATCCGTTCAAGGTGACCGTGTCAAAGGTGTAGGCGATCTCCTCGATAACGTCGTTTCTTATCTCGCCTATGTGCGAAAGGCTGCTGCACGCGACGACCGCGCCTTTGTCGTCCACCACGCCTATCATTCGTTCGGTGGAATCCTTCATTTGATATATAAGGCCCTGAAATAATTTATTTGACATATCCTCTCAGTTCTTCCTCCCGTATTGCGTTTTACATTTTTTTAAAGCCGCCGCTATGCGATAAACGTTAAATCCGTATCAATATATTATGATACAATAATTATTTATATTTTTCAAGTAATTCCTGAAGATTTTACCAAAAATTCATGATTTTTTTTGTGGGATTTTGACTAATAATGAATCCGCAATGATCGGAAAGTTATTTCGACAAAAATTATGTCAACGGAAATTATTGTCAGATGTATAAAACGCTTGACTTTAACCAGTTTATATGATAGAATACGCTTACTAAAAGACGCGGAGGAAGATATGTCTGACATCAACGAAGAAAAAGTCACCCTCACCGACGAGGAAGGCAACGAAAACGAATTTTACGTCATAGGTGACCTTGAAATAGACGGCAAGGTTTATGTGGCGCTCGAGCCGACAGATAACCTCGACGACGAATATGTCATATTGCGTGTTGAGACCGACGAAAACGGCGAGGAAACGCTGGTGACCATCGACGACGACGAAGAGTTTGACAAAGCCGCCGACGCATTCGAAGACGAATTTATGGACGAAATAGACCTCGACGAAGCCTATGAGGATGAGGACGGGGAGAAATCGGACGACGACGAATAATATATCTCTTTTCCGAATAAATTATAACGCGCCGAACTAACAAGCCGTTTTGCAAAGCGGTTTGGCAGTCATATCCCTTCCTGCCCGGTGCGTGTATTTCCGAGTATAAACCCACATTAACGAAAAGGAGCGCGTATTCCGTTCGCGGGAATGCAGGCCTCCCGTCGCGGGCTGTTTGCCTTTACGGCGCACCCCGTCGGCGGATGTTGGAAGCACAAAACGGCGGAGAGCGCACCATCCTGCTTGGGCAGGGTTTCGTTTCTCGGAGATCACGGCCATGGCGGGATTTTTTCTTTCCCTTTTATTCCGTTTCTAATATTTGCGAAGCAAATATATCGTACGGCGTAACCGTTATATCATTCTCGGTACGATATATGCCTTAGCCGCCGCGGCGGATTTCGGCGTATTAGGAACAGCGAGTTTTTTCATATCGTTCACAAAACAATATCAGGGCCGCGGCAAGTTCGATTTTAACCTGCCGCAGCCCCTTTTTAACTGCTTTTATTTGCCGTTTTCGGCTTCGCCGGGTTCGGTATATTCGGATTCGTTTATGTTGACCTCGATATCGCCGAACTCAACCTCGCC
>CAYOGQ010000001.1:8313-33859 GCA_964403645.1 uncultured Ruminococcus sp. | reverse complement strand
TATCGCATACCTTGGCGATATCCTCCTCCGAAGCTTCCTCCGGGCCGAGGAGTGCCTTTATGGAAAGGCTGACCCTGGTCCGCGCTTCCTCGATGGCGGTAATCTTAACGTCGACCTTATCCCCTACTTTTAATACTGAAGCGGGGTTGGGGACGAACTTGCGCCCTATCTGCGACCCGTGAATCAGCCCGTCCACGCCGGGTATGATCTCGGCGAAAGCGCCGAAGGGCATCAGGCTCACTATAGTGACGTTGACGATATCGTCAACTTTATAATTGTCGGTAAAGGTTTTCCAGGGGTTTGTTTCTTCGGTCTTATAACCCAACGAAATGCGTTCCTTTTCGCGGTCGAATTCCTTTATGAAAACCTCGACGGTGTCGCCGGGCTTAAACAGCTCGGCGGGGTTCCGCGTCCTGCCCCAGAACATTTCGGAAACATGGACCATACCGTCGGTCGGTCCTATGTTGACGAAAGCGCCGTAGCTGGTGACTGAACGCACCGTACCGGTAAACTTTTTGCCGATCTCCAGCGTAGCGTAAAACTCGTCGAGGTTCTGGCGGCGTTCGGTTTTACGCGCGGAGCGGATAGAGCCGACCACGCGCTTCCTCGCGGCGTTGTAATCGATAACTTTGATGGGGACTCTTTCGTTCTTGAGCGCTTCGAGATCGCCCGACGGCCTGCCGCACTGTCCGGCGGGGACGAAAACCCGCACGCCGCCCACGCTGACGATAACGCCGCCCTTGACCGCTTCCTTGACCACGCCGTGTAGTATCTCGCCCGTCTCGTACGCTTCCGCCAGCTTGCCGGCATTTTTGGATTCGTCGAGGCGGCGTTTTGACAGCATCACGGTGCCTTCGGTGTCCGAAAATTTGATGCATACGGCCTCGATCGGATCGCCCACATGGAACGCGCTCATGTCGACATTGCCGTCGGCGGCAATCTCGTCATACGGGAGTATCCCGGTATGCTTGGTTCCCAGGTCCACTTTGATCTCCGCCGGGGTGACGGCAAGGATGGTTCCGGTTACCCTTTCTCCTGTATTTAAAGTTTTGAACGACTGATCCAAGAGTTCCGCAAAGCTCAATTCTTCGTTAGCGGTTTCTGTCATGGTTGTTTGTACCTCCTGTATTATAACGCCGGGCGTCGAGGCGCCGGCAATTATTACGATTTTTCCGCATTGTTTAACGTCCCGTAAAATGGCGACGAGGTCTTTGGCACTTTCGATAAACACCGTATTTTTACAGTTTTTCGCAGCCGTTTCGTACAGTTTTTCGGTGTTCGAGCTGCCGCGGCTTCCCACAACCGCCACCATGTCGGCAACGGACGATAGCTCTTCCGCTTCCTTCTGGCGGATATCCGTAACAGAGCATATTGTATCAGAAATTTTATCGTTTGTATATAGAGATTTATAATTATTCGCAAAAAGTTTCCAAACTGAAGGGGAAAAGGTGGTCTGCGAAACCGCGAAAACTGTTTTCCCTTCGGTTTTCGCCTGCCCGATAAACCGCATCGCATCGTCCGCGTCGGCGAAAACCCGGCATTCACCCATAGCGAAGGATTTGATTCCCCTGACTTCGGGATGTCTTTCGTCGCCCATTATGACGCAGACGGATCCGTCGGAGGATTCCTTCGCGACAATTTTATGAATCCTGCTCAC
Organism: uncultured Ruminococcus sp.; assembly: GCA_964403645.1. Lineage (GTDB taxonomy): Bacteria > Bacillota > Clostridia > Oscillospirales > CAG-382 > UBA1206. The sequence continues at coordinate 32,202 of CAYOGQ010000001.1, read as the reverse complement.
ATACGGGCAGGTAGCGTCGATGTACCTGGTTCGTCCGCCGGCGAGCCGCTCATAGACCGCTTTTTCCTCGCCGTGCGTGCGTATGAAAATAACCCCGTCCTCCGGGACGTCGCCGAGTTCTGAAGCGGTGATGAACTTCACGCCGCGTTCTTTAAGCTGCGCGTTGAAAGTCGCGTTATGTATCAGCTCGCCCAGGCAGTAAACTTTGCTGCCCCGGTCAAGCTCGCTTTCGAGCATCTCCACGGCGCGCCTTACGCCCGGGCAGAAGCCCGCGTTTTTCGCGACTATAATCTCCGCCATTTAAAACCTCTAGTTTTTATTTGAACGGCTCGCATACCTTGGAAAAGATGTATTCTGTGATCTCCTGCTTGGTCGGGTGTTCGGATATCGTAGAATATTCCTCATATGGTATCGGCTTTTGAATGATTATCTTCGTTCTGCAAAACAGCCCCGGCTTGCGGCGTTTTGTGACAATGGAAACCGGCAGCACCGTCGCCTTCGCCATGCCGGCAATCAGGGCAAGCCCCGCGTGCGCCTGCTCTGGCGTCGGGTCCACCCCGCGAAGCCGCGTCCCCTGCGGGAATATCCCCACGCAGGCGCCGCGTTTGACGGCGTCGACGCATTGGCGCAGCGCCGCGGTGTCAAAGCCTTCGCGTTTTATGGGTATCGCGCCCGATATACGGAACAACCACCGCATGAAAGCGTGCTTTAAAAGCTCTTTTTTGCCTATCCAAACCGGTTTTGCTTTAAGCGAAACGGTGACGAGCACCGGGTCTGCATAGGAGGAATGGTTGCCGCAGACTATATAAGCGCCGTCGGGTTCGTTCTCCCTGCCTTCGACGGTCGTCAGGAATATGAGTTTACAGGGATATTTCAACGCGGCTTTTAAAAAAGAATACCAGTTCATGCTGACACCGCCTTATTGTTTAAGCTTGTCTTTTATTATTATTAAGCGGAAAGCTTCCACGGCGCACCTCACCGCCAAATCGGTGTCGAAATAATTTTCAACCCCATACCCCGCCTTCTCGCGCTCCTGGTTCCAGATGACGGCGAATACCGCGCCGCATAACAGGTTACGCGAAGCGGCAACCGTAAATAGCGCGGCGGACTCCATTTCGCTGGCGAGTACGCCGAGCTTTTTATAAGCTTCCCATTTTTGGGTAAGTTCCGCCGATACCGGCATGGTTTCGGGGCGGTGTTGCCCGTAAAACGAATCCTTCGACTGCACCACGCCGACATGCGCCGACGCGCCGAGTTTTGCCGCGGCGTTTTCCAAGGCGAGGGTGAGCGTAAAATCGGCGGTCGCCGGGTATTCCGGCGGGGCGTATTCGCGGCTGGTGCCGTCCTGCCGCACGGCGGAGAGCGCTATGACGAGATCGCCCGCGCGTACGTTTGTATTTATGCCGCCGCAGGTGCCGGCGCGTATGAATTTTTTAGCGCCTAAGTCCGCCAGCTCCTCCATCGCTATCGCCGCGGAAGGCCCGCCGATGCCTGTGGAAACCGCGCTGATTTTTTCGCCTTCGAGAAATCCGGTATAAGTGGTAAATTCGCGGTTGGAGACGACGAACCGCGGAGAATCGAAATAAGCCGCGATATTTTCGCACCTTCCGGGGTCCCCCGGAAGGATGACATACTCGCCCACATCTCCGGGCGAGCAGCGTATATGATGTTGTTTATTGCTTTCCATTTTTATACCGTAACACTATATTTTTAACTTGTTGCTTATAATCTCGATCGCTTTTTTCAGGGTCTGAGCTTCCGCGAAGCCGCTGTTGTCGAGTATGACAGCATCTTGGGCGGGCACGGCGGGGGCTATGTCCCGGTTTCTGTCGCGGTCGTCGCGCAGCGCCATGTCTCGCTTGATATCTTCCAGATTTACGCTGAGCCCCTTTTCGGAAAGCTCCCCGTAACGCCTTTCCGCCCTGTCGTCGCCGCGGGCGTAAAGATAAATTTTTACGCCGGCGTCGGGCAGAACCACGGTGCCGATGTCGCGCCCGTCCATAACGCAGTCGTTATGTGCGGCGGTTTCCCGCTGTATGTCGAGTAGAAAGCGCCTGACCTCGGGTATTTTGGACACCTCGGAAGCGTAAACCGATATGACAGGTTCGCGTATCTCGTCGCCGACCTTATTGCCGTTTAAGTAAACCGCGTTCCCGCCGTTTTCCAGCGTCATTTTTATATCAATGCTTTTGAGGAGGGCGACCACGCCCTCGCGGTCGTCGGGCTTTTGCCCCATTTGCTTTACATACAACCCGACCGTGCGGTACAGCGCCCCGGTGTCAATATATACCAACCCGAAATGCCGGGCGAGATTCTTCGCCAAGGTGGACTTGCCGCTGCCGCTGGGTCCGTCTATCGCTATATTTATATGGTTATGGTTGTTGCTGTTTTTATTATTAAGACGTCCCACGCCCGTCCTCCGATACTTTTCCCATAATACAACAGCTTATATTTTAACATATTTTCATGAAAAGTCAAGTATTTATAAATTTTGAAACGATATATTTACCCTTTATAAATACCGCTATTCGCTGTGCTGCGCGCGGTGCAAAGCACGGGATAATATATCATTATCCGAACGTAAAAAATCACGGCAAGCGCCGTGATTTATTATGTTTCGCAGTCCGAAAGCCTTCCGTGTTTATTTGGCTTTATTTTTCTTTTTTATAGTGATTAATGTACCTGCCGCCGCCGCAGTTATCGCGGTGATGGCCGTGACGGCGATCAAAATGCGGCGCAGTCTCGGTTTTTCGGATTTATCTGTCGCGGAAACCTCCGCGCCCTCGCCCGGCACGGAAACCTCCGCGCCCTCGCCCGACGAAGTTTCGCTTTCGGCGTCGGACGCGGCTTCCGACGTGCCGGAGCTTTCGGACGGTTTTTCGCCAACCGTCACCCTTACGGTTTTATTACCGGCCTGACCGAATTTATCGGTGACGGTTAGAGTTATCTCATCAATCCCGGAAAAGCCCTCGTCGGGGGTGTAATACAATATGGTGTTTGCGGCGAGCATGGTGACCTTTCCGTGGAGAGCTTCGGCTTTTACATCCAAATCGGGAATATAGCTATCAGTAATCAGCTTTATATGTATCCTGTTCTTTTTGGAACCGGCTTCCGCGGCGCAGTCCTCCGCTTCGACATAGGGCGCGCTCATACCGTATGTACCTTTAATAAATTTGTAGGTTATATTATAGAGGTAATTCATGTACGGGTCGGTGGATTTATAAAAATTGTATATAGTGCCGGGTCCCGCGCCCTGATAAAACGTCATAAGCGCGTCCATATAACCGTATTTCCAGCCGTAATAGAGGTAGTTTTCGTAAACCGCGCCGTATTTGGCAATGCTGTCTTCTGACTTGAAATTGTTCGGCTCCGCCGTCTCAATTTCGACGCCCAAATTGTATTTTTTTATTTGCCCCGCAAATTCCCTAAGCATTTCTGTTTTAAAGTAGTCGTTAAACACCAGGTTGGGCTGCATCACCGCGCCGTCGAAGCCGTATTCACTCCATTTGTCAAAGCCTTCGGAAAGGTAAAACGGGTCGAACAGCAGGGACAAACCGCTGTATTTTTCGTTGATGTACTCCTTGGCGGCGGTGATCAGTTCACCCTCGTGGTCGGAATTTTCGTTTGCCACCGATTCGCGGTACCAATAAAATCCCGCAAGCTCAAGGTTCTTGAAATTTTGTCCGTTAAATAAAGCGACAACCTTGTCGACATACCATTCTATCACGGCACGGCGTTCCGCGAGAGTGCGCGTATATTCGCTTTTTCCGTCGCCGTTTATATCACCGAAAACCTTCGCCTGCATGGTCGGGTAGGGTATCGTGAGGAAAACCTTTATCTTGGTATCGGCGCCGAGAGCGGCGTTCACCGTCCCGGCGGCTTCTTCCAGCGCCTTTACGTTATACCCGTCCTTGAAAGTGCTCGAAATGTAAAGCTCCCAGTCGGACATGACCGCGCCGACTTTACCGTTCGTTTTAACCAGCCGCCCCCCGGAGGGATAATCCACATGGCAGGGCACGAAAGCCACCGAATCGAACATGCCGTCGACGACATTCCCCGCGCGGTCGAGGTAGGCTATGTAGGGGAGCAGCTCCGCCGCGGTATTGTCGGCAATCGACTGATCGGTGTAATAACCGTCGTAAATCTTTATTATGCTCCCCGCGCCGTTCATGGCTTCGGAATATTTGGGATAAACGCCCTTGTCCGGCTCCGCCGTATATTCGGGGACGGCGAGGCAGCCGGAGGTGTCGCCGCCGTCGTAAACCTCTATTTCGTCGCAATAGACGAAAACGTCGCTGGCAAATTCAATTTTTACATACCGCGCCTTGTATGGCGTATCAAAACTGAAACTATACTTTTTCTTCTGTACCGCAGCGGAATAGATGGGCAGCGTGTCACAACTCCCGCACTTGACATAATCCAAGCCGTCGCCGGAAAGATAAATATTTAAAAAAGTGGGCGCGTAAACGCCGTCGTTCTTGTGTAAAAAATCCGCGGAAAAGCCCGATATCCGCGTTTCGGCGCCGAAATCGAAGCATATAAACCGCGAATAGCCGCGAAATGCTTTGTAATAGCCGTCCTCGCTCCCGGACACGGCATACTTCCCGTCGGTTAGGCAGCCGTCGTCGACGTCGTATAACGGCGAATAATTTTTGTGGGAATATTCGACGGAAGCGCCGTATTCTACGGTATAAGCGCGGTTTAGCGCGATATTTTCGTCGACGCCGTCGGAGGATGCGCCGACCGATGTTACTGCGGGCAATATCATGGCAAACACCAATACAATGAATATGATTGTTTTATTCATAACTCATCAATATCTCATTCCATTTGTTATAAAGCATATCGGCAATCTCCGCGTGACCCGCGGCATTGGGGTGCGGATCGTAGCTGAAGCTGAAAGAAGGAACAACAGAAATCCCGGCGTTGATATAATCCTCGCCGGCGGCGTTAAAATCGGCGTAAACATCGAGCAATTCGCAGCCATATTCCCCGGCGACGGAAGTTATGGCGTCGTTATACCGTTTAAGATAACCGTCGCATGCGGCCGACAAATCGAATATATATTCGCCGGGCAACCCCAGGGTCAGACCCCTGTAAGGGTTGTAGATGGTCTGTATAACAATTATGCATTTTTCGTTTTGCCCCCGTATCTTTTGGATAATGGAAGGCAGTTCGGCGTTCAGCGCGTCCAGCCCGGACTGGGCCTTAGCCTGAAATTCCTCGCCGGTAAATGCGACCTCGACGTCCTTAATAAAGCTAATAACGTTCTCCTTGCCGTCGTTTCCCATAAGTGCGCTCAAATAATCCTGAAAAATGGAATAACCGTATTTGTCAAGCACTCCGTAAAGCGCCTCTATGGCGTGACCGAGCAGGTTGTTCGCGCCGATCGACATTGTGACAAGGTCGGCTTCCGAAACGTCAACGCTTTCCAATACGCCGAGCATATCCGAGGTCTTGTGTCCCGAAACCGCGTAATTTTTATATTTTATCGGTGCGAAGCGAGAAGCGAACAGCGCCGCATAGCACATATCCGAAGGGTTTTCAAGCGCGTAGCCGGCGGCGATAGAGTCGCCGAAAGCATAATAGACAAACTGCCCGTCGTCGATTCCTACCGGGACGGAGGATTGATTTGATTTCTCGTCATTGGGTACTTCGGATAAATATCCCGCTTCCGCGGAAGATTCATCCGATAATTCCTCCGGTGTTATTTCGTCCGAAACCGCTTCCGACCGCTCGCCGGGGAAGCTTTCGTCGGGCGAAGCCGACCAAATGCCGCAGGAGGTAAGAAGGACTGCCGCTGCCGTCAATAATAAAACGGTTGTTCTGGTTTTCATGTTTTGCCTTTCCGAATTTGTTGTAATGCATAATGCAAAATCAAAGAAGTTGCGCTGCAATAACGTAATAACGTAAAAACGGTTAGAAATGTAAACCGACATATGTTTTATGTAAAATCACAAAGCTATACGGTTTTTAATTTTGCATTTTGCATTTTGAATTCGTAAAAAGCAGCACTGTCTTATTCTTTATTTATACTTGAATAGTCTCTCCTTATCTTCGCCGAAGTGGTTTTATCGAACTCGGTGTCGCGTATTTTTATTTCTTTAATTATCTTATGGTTGGGTTGGTTTTCGTTGTAGCGCGAAACGACATGCTTTATTTCGTTCGCGACATCGGTTATACCGTTGGCTTGAGCGTAGGTCAAATCGGGGTAGATTTCCGCGCCCACGACGAACTCGCCGTTCTTTTCCATCTCGCGTACGATAATTTCCGCGATAAGGTCGGACATACCGCGCAGCTTGTATTCCAGCTCCTCCGGGTAGATATTCTTGCCGTTTGGGAGGATGATCACGTTCTTGAGCCTGCCTGTGACGCACAGGCGGTTGTCTTTATAAAACGAGCCGATGTCGCCCGTATGGAACCAGCCTTCGCCGTCGATTACCTTTTTGGTTTTTTCCTCGTCTTTATAATAACCCATCATGACGTTGGGCGCTTTTACGCAGATTTCACCCTCGCCGTTTTCGTCGGGTTTGTCTATTCGAACCTTTACGCCGGGCATAATCGTGCCCACTGCACGGTAGTCATGGAATTCGGGGCGGGTAATGGTGATGATCGGGGCGCATTCGGTGATACCGTAGCCGGTGCATACGGTTATGCCGATGGAATAGAAAAATTCGGCGATTTCGGGCGCGAGCGGCGCGCCGCCGCAGATAATCACCACAAGCCGGCCTCCGAAAGTCTCGTGAATCTCCTTAAAGAGCTTCCGTCTGACGTCTATCCCCAACGCGAGCAGCGTGTCGGATATCTTAATCGCCGTATTGACTTTTTTAGTTTTGCCCTGCTCCTCGATTTTGGTTTTTATGGAGCGGTACATTTTTTCCACAAAAAGAGGGACAACCTGTACGTCGGTGGGTTTGAAAGCCTTGAAATTGGGCAACAGGGTCCGCAGCGACTCGTTAATGCAGTTGGTATTGCCGGAATGGACCATTCCGAGCAGCCCGCAGGTGGATTCGAGCGTGTGATAATAAGGCAGCACGGACAGGCAGGAATAGGTGACGTGCATTATGTCGGGAGAATGGGACACGACGTGGCAGATTGCCCTCTGGTTGAGCATGACGCCCTTGGCTTTCCCGGTCGTGCCGGAGGTAAACACCAGCTCCGAAAGCCTTTCCGGGTCAGGGGCAATTTCAGTATATCGGGTGTCGCCGGCACGATAAAGTTCAAGACCTTTGGCTTTGATATCTTGAAGGTTAAAATGCCTGCCATCCTTGGTTTCGGGTTCTTCCATGCAGATAAAATGGGTGATATTCGGGAGTGCCGGTTCCAGTTCGAGAACCTTCTTCTCCATCGACTTGGAATATATTATTGCGGTTGCGTCAGAAAAGGTGAATATATATTTCAGTTCGTCGGGGCCGAGCGCACTGTCGGTCGGCACCGCCACGCCTTCCGAAGCCAGCACCGCATAAAATGAAAGCGCCCAGTTATAGCAGTTGTTCCCGATAATCACGGTATGCCTGTCCTGTATCCCGTATTCGCAAAGCCCCGTGCCCAGCGAATTTACCTCGTCCCCAAACTCCTTAAAAGTGACGGATTTTATCTCCCCGTTCTCGCGGAACTTCCAAGCGGGTTTGTCGCCGTAACGGGCGGAGCAAACGTCGAGAAGCTCTCTCACCGAGTAAACATAGGGGCAGAAGGTATAATGAGGGTAATCTTTTTTTCGGTTTACAAAGCTTTTGATCTTTTCGGGCTTTTCCCAATAATTTTTATTACGCATCATTTTATCTCCTGTCATAGCAATCAAGTTGAAATACTGTTATATATTATTATATTGCTGCGGGCAAATAAATCAATATCTAATTATAAAAAACAGCTTATTTAAACGTTTTTGCCGTTTGATTTACCGTAAAGATTAACGGAGGAACGATTATGTGCATAATATATATTTGAGGTGAAACGTCTTAAAGCTGTGTTTTAAGACAACGGGCTTTGCCTTTGCGGTTAAAACTTTAAGACGAAGCATTTTGCATATGCCGTAATTACCGCGGTTTCACCCTGTCATGACGGCGTTAATTTACAAAAGCAAGAAAGGGATGGTCACAGTATGCCATGTTCCGCGCTCTGCGCTTCCATAACACTCCCGACCTCGGTCGCGGTTTCCGGCGCGGCCTGGAACGGGGAACATATTTATGCCGTCGACGGGCTGACACCGTGGGTGTTTGTGTTCCAAAACAACGGATTGTTCATACAGCGGTTCAGAACGTTGCGGAGTTACCGCACTATCAGGTATGATTTCGGCGCCGGCCGCTTCGCCGCCACCGACAGGGCGTGTTCCAACCGTATTTACATATTAAACACGCGTTTCGAGGAGATCGGCTCGGTCGTTTTGGAAACCCAAACCTCCGCCGACAATCTGACGGTGGACGCAGGGTATAACCAAACGGACACGGGTTTCGACGTCACGCACCCGTTCTCGCTCCGCGTTTATGCGCTCGACGGCAGTTATGTCAGCACCGTGACGCGCAACCCCTCCGGAAGGCAGTTTTTGCATTGGGCGGATTTCGGGGCCCACAGGGCGCTGCACTATCTGGAAAACGACAGGTTTTACGTCACCGTTGACCGCGTGGGCGGCATACTTCCCGAATGCGTCGCGCTCAGAGCGTTTATCCCGCGGGAAAACGATCTGTACGGGGCTTTTAACGTGGGTTACATATATACTTATCTGATACCCGTTTATACGGAAGGACAGCTTAACACCGCCATATTCGGCAATTTCGCGTTTATCGCCGACAATATCTCCGCGGGGTGTTGCAATTAAAAAAGCGTTATGATATTATAATCATAATTAAGGGAAAGGACTGTGTGGCGCATGAAGTTTGAAAATATCTTCCTTTCGGCGTCGTCCGTCAAGGAAGCCGACGGCAGAGCGATTGCTTCCGGCATAGCCGTGACGACGCTTATGGAAAACGCCGCCGCGGAAATGTACGAATGCATAAAGCTCCGTCGGATAAACCTCGGCTCTGTCGCGGTCCTGTGCGGGCGCGGCGGCAACGGCGGTGACGGCTACGCTCTCGCCTGCCTTATGCAAAACGACGGAGTTAACGTGAGGGTTATAAACGTCAATGCCCCAAAGAACGAAAATTCCGCGTTGTTTCTTGAAAAATATCTTACAAACGGCGGCGCGCTGCTGAAATATTCGGACGACGCCGACCTGGCGGCAGACGTGATAACCGAAGCCACGCTGGTGATCGACGCTCTCCACGGGGTATCCTTCGCAGGGGAACTGCGCGGCGAAGAGCTCATTCTCGTGGAGCTTGCCAACTCCTCCTCCGGTTTTATCGCCGCGGTGGATCTGCCCACGGGTGTCTCCGCCGACGGCAGAGTTTCCGCCAACTGCGTGCTGGCGGACCTGACCGTGACCTTCACCGTCCACAAGGAGGCGACCGTATCCTACCCGGCGCTGGGTTATTGCGGGGAGGTGGTCGTGGCGGACATAGGCATCCCCGGCGACATAATCGGCGGCATACGTCCGGAAGGCTGTATCATCGACGACGAGGTGCTGGAATATCTGCCGCAGCGTCCCGCGAACTCTAACAAGGGCAGCTTCGGCACGCTGCTCGCATTGGTCGGCTCCCCCGAAATGCCGGGAGCGGCTTATTTATCCGCGCTCGGCGCGCTCCGCAGCGGGCTGGGGCTTTTAAAGCTTTCCGCCGATTCCGAAACGCTCGCCATACTCAAAAACCGCCTCGCGGAGCCGGTTTTCGTGCCGTTTTCCAAGGACGCCGTGTGTGATCAGCGTTATTCCGCCCTGCTTTTGGGCTGCGGGATAGGCAGGCAGTACGACTCCTCGCTGGACGAGCTTTTAAAACATCAGAATCAGATAACCATAATCGACGCCGACGGTATAAATTACCTCGCCTCGCATATAAATGTACTGATGGAAATGCAGGGCGAAGTTATCCTTACGCCTCATCCCGGAGAGATGGCGCGCTTAATCGGCGAGGACGTGGATTATGTAAACCATAACCGCATCGAGTGCGCCAGGGCTTTCGCCATGGAATTCTGCTGCGTGCTGGTGTTGAAAGGCGACCACACCGTGGTGGCGTCGCCTAACGGCGACGTGTTCGTCAACACCACCGGCAACTCGGCGCTTTCCAAGGGCGGCAGCGGCGACGTGCTCGCCGGAGTCATAGCGTCCCTCGCGGCGCAGGGGATCACTCCTCTGAAAGCCGCTTGCGTCGGCGTCTATGTCCACGGCAGGGCGGCGGATAATCTGCGGCTGAAATACGGGACGAGGGGCATGCTGCCGCACGATCTGCCGGAGGAAATAGGAAGGCTGCTCGGATAAAAGTTTTGCATTTCCGAAATAAACGATTTCGGAGATTTTATTATGAAAAAAATTGCGGTCCTTCTGGCGTTTCTAATGTTTTCATCCCTGCTTTTCTCCTGCTCCTCCTCGGACCACGGCAACGATATAAAGGAGCAGCTCACGGTCCCCTTCGAGTATAAAATTCAAACGGACGAGTTCGAATTCAAGTATGTCAAGGAACCCGATAAGGTCGTCATGACCGTCACCAATCCCTCCACGCTCGAAGGGCTGGTGCTGGAAAAGACGTCTTCCGGCATTAAAGCCTCCTATGACGGGCTGGTCGTGACGCTCCCCGCCGCAGCGGCGGCGCGGCTTTTCGCTCTGGACACCCTCGTCGATACGGTGATCAAGGCGATAGCCGAAGATAAATACGCCACGGAAACCGCCAACGGACAGTCCGTGCTGACGGTGACAAACGGAGATAACGTCTACACAGTGTATTTCAACACCTCCACCGACAAGATAACGAGCGCCACCGTGGCGGAAGGCGACGACCGGACCACCTACACATTTATCCAGTAAATTTATAAAGTTACAGCAAAGGACATTAAAATGAACGGAGAACGGGTTGCCGCCGTTATAAATACCGAAAACATAAAGAAAAATTACCGCTTCGCGGCAAACCTTGCCGGGGAAGCCAAAGTTATTGCGGTGGTTAAGGCCGACGCTTACGGCCACGGCGCCCCGGAGGTATGCCGCGCGCTCGAGAGCGAGGGCTGCCGTTGTTCCATGTTCGCCGTGGCGACGGCGGACGAGGGCGAACGGCTCAGAAGAGCGGGTATAAAAAGCGACATACTCATATTAGGCGCGACACCCGCAAACCGCGCCGGGGAGCTTAGCGAATACGGATTTATCCAAACCGTAAATTCGCGCGACTACGCCGAGGCGCTTTCGGCTTCCGGGAAAACAGTCAGAGCGCATATCAAAGTCGACACGGGAATGTCACGGCTGGGGCTGTATTGTCACGGGGAAGAGGATTTAACTCATTGCCTTGGCGATATAGGATATATAAATTCCCTGAAAAACATAAAATGCGAGGGGATTTTTACCCATTTCGCCTGTTCGGACGACACCTCGTCCCCCATGACCGAAAATCAGTTCCGAATATTTACCGCGCTTTGCGGGGAGTGCGAAAACGTTGGAATCGACGTGGGCATGCGGCACTGTTGCAATTCGGCGGCGCTTCTGAATTACCCTCATATGCGGCTCGACGCGGTGCGCGCCGGAATAATCCTTTACGGCCATACGCCCGACGGCTTTGATAACAGCGGGCTTTTTCCCGCCATGCGTCTCGTTTCCGCCGTGACGCAGGTCGGCAGATTAAAGCGCGGCGACACCGTGAGCTACGGGGCGGCTTATACCGCAGATCGCGGCATGGACACCGCCATAATTTCCATCGGCTACGCCGATGGCTTTTCGCGCCTGCTTTCGGGCAAAGCGCAGGTCGCGGTAAATGGCAGAAGAGCCGATATCATCGGCAGGATTTGCATGGATATGTGTATGGCGGACGTAACGGGCATACCCTGCGCCCCAGGCGACGAAGTGGAAATTTTCGGCGGCGAGATATCGGTTAACGAGCTTGCCGCAAAAATGGGTACCATAAATTACGAACTGCTTTGCGCGGTGAGCGGCAGGGTGCACAGAGTATATACTTAATAATAAAGTAAAAATAAAAGGCTGACGCAAATACATTTTGTACCTGCGGCAGCCATGTTTCCATAAATATGGGAACGATTCAACTTTAGCTTGCGGGAATGTCCGCGCTTTCGGCGCCCGCATTTTCCGCGGCAAGCCCGAACGAGATGGAGATTGCCTCGTTGACCTGCTGCATCGTGTTATCGTCGAGATGTCCCATCCTGTCCTTCAGCCGTCTTTTATCAATGGTGCGTATTTGCTCGAGCAGTATGACCGACGACTTGGACAGTCCGGCGTCGGCGCCGATTTCAATATGCGTCGGCAGCCTAACTTTTCCGGTCTGGCTTGTGATGGCGGCGGCTATCACGGTGGGCGAATATCTGTTTCCCACGTCGTTTTGCACTATGAGTACCGGGCGAATTCCGCCCTGTTCCGAACCGATCACGGGGGACAGGTCGGCGTAATATATGTCTCCTCTCCTTACGGTATTGTTTCCTGTCACATAAATCATCCTTTTACAATATCAAGTTATTCCCGCGATGTTATTTTTGCCAACAATCCGGCGTTTATTCCGCGCAAACGTATAAACGTCACGACAAAATTACTCATCCTTCATTAAAACATTTCAAAAAATCTTCCTAAATATCCATATATACGCGATTAAATATGTTTTATAATGGAAGCATAAAAAAAGAAAGGCAGGTAAAACCCGCGCTTTCATGGTTAAATTATTATATATATGAACGCGGGAACAGAAATGGACAAATTTACAAAACCCATAACGGGAAGCTGGTTTTCGATTTATTGGTGGGACAGACGGCACATTTACTGGAATTCCGCTTGCATGAACTTTACCGCCGCTAAGTGGGAAGCTCTTATCCGCGACATGGCGTCGCTCGGGCAGGAATATATCGTGATGTGCAACTGTATATCCGACGGCAGGTGCGTCTATGAGTCCAAGGTGGCGCCGAAGATAGAGATGGTCTGCCCCGATCCGCTCGAAGCGGTCATGACGGCCTGCGACAAATACAACATGAAGGTCTTTCTTTCCAACGACTATTACCGGGAGGTCTCGTTCGAGGACGTCCTATCGCCCGATCACGCCAAGGCGCGCATGACCGTCATAGAGGAGCTTGCGGAAAAATACGCTGCCCACAAGTCGTTTTACGGTTGGTATTGGGCGTGGGAAGCGTATATCGCACCATTGTTTTCCGAAGATTTTATTAAATATTTCAACGAATCTTCCAAATTTGCCCGCACTCTCACCCCGAACGCGAAATTTCTCACCGCTCCCTACGGAACAAAAAATGCCGTCTCCTCCGACGTATACTGCCGCCAGATCGAAAGGCTCGATACCGATATCATAGCCTATCAGGACACCGTCGGCTGCTTCGCCATGGATACCGACGAATCCGCGAAAGCTTTCGAGACCCTGCGCAAAGCGCACGACAAGGTGCCGCAAAGAGCGCTCTGGGCGGACGTGGAGACCTTCGCGTGGGAGGGTAAGGACAACCGCAGGGACGTGCCGCTCATCCCGGCGGGAATGGAAAGGCTGGAAAAGCAGCTCGAAGCCGTCTCGCCCTACGTCGACCGCGTGCTCGTGTTCATCTTCCAGGGGCTTTTCACCAACCCCAATTCACCGGCCTACACGGGCTACGAACCGGGCGCGAAGTATTGGAACGATTATGTCGCGTGGCTTAGGACGCATCATCCGGATGTGTTGAAAATATAAAAATAAAACCGGCGCTATCAATTAACGGATAACGCCGTTTTTCTTTATTTACCCTTTTCCTCCAACGCTTTTCTCATCGCGGCGGCGAGTGGAGATTCTTCTTTAGTCTTTTCTTTGCCTTGGTTGACAAGGTAGGATTGAACATCACGTTTTGAAGCACCGCTTGCACCTTTTTCGGCGTGGAATTTGTCGGCATTCTGCCGGAATCCGCAGGGGCAGGAGTAAAAGCGCTTTTCGCCCTCGCCGAAAACCTCCATGGTTTTATGGCATTCAGGGCAGCGGACATTCGATTTGAAAGTCAGCGATTTACGGTAACCGCACTCCCGATCGCCGCATATCAGCATGGTGCCCTTTTTGCCTTCGACTTTAAGCAGAAACTTACCGCAGTCGGGGCATTTGTCCCTTGTGATATTATCGGGGATATATTCGTCCTTTCCGTTTTTGACCTGTGCCACGAGGGACGCCGAATAGGCGCGTATCTCCTTAATAAAAACGTCTCCGTTTTCCCGTCCCTTGGCGATAGCTTCGAGCCTTTGCTCCCATTTTGCTGTCATAACCGGTTCCCGCAGCTCGGCGGGGACTATTTTTATAAGCTGTTCAGCTTTTCCGGTGGGATATATGGAGTTGCCCTTCTTTTCCATATAAAACGCGCCGAACAGCTTTTCAATGATATCCGCCCGCGTCGCCGGGGTTCCCAGCCCGCCCGTGATAAAGGCTTTCAGCTTCGCGTCTTTGATAAGTTTCGAGGGATTTTCCATCGCCGCAAGCAGCGACGCTTCGGTATATCTCGGTGGCGGAGCGGTTTTGCGCGCTCCGAGCCGGACGCTTTTGCACTTGTAAACCTCGCCCGCTTTCACGGCGGGGAGCGTCTGGTCGGCTTCTTCCTTTTCCGTTCCTGCCTCGTCGTCATCTTCCGAATAATTTTGCGAATACAGCTTTTTCCAGCCCTCTTCGGTGACGGTTTTCCCGGAAGCGGTGAAGGTCATGCTCTCGCACATTGCGTTGACGGTGGTCTGGTTATAGCAGTAATCGCCCCGGAAGTTGCACAAAAAGCGGCGTATCACCAAAAAATATATTTTTTTCTCGTCCGCGGTCATGTCGGTTAGGTCGGCGCGCTCTTCCGTCGGAATAATGGCGTGGTGGTCTGAAACTTTGGCGTTGTTGACGCAGGACCGGTTAATGCCCGCGGAAGCCTTCACCGCCGGCATAAACTCGCCGAAAGCCACCGCCGCCAACCGTTCCTTGAGTGTGGGGACGATATCGTCGGTGATATAGCGCGAATCGGTGCGCGGGTAGGTGAGCGCCTTGTGGTATTCGTAAAGCCGCTGCATGGTATCGAGCGTATGCTTAGCCGAAAAGCCGTATTGTTTGTTGGCGTCGCGCTGTAATTCCGTCAGATCGTACAGCGCCGGGGGCGGAGTCCGCTTGGGGGAGGAAGTCACCGATTTAACGGCAAAGCTTTTATTTTTGATAATATCGGCTATTTTTTCGGCCTCCGTGAGGTCGAAAATGGCGGTGTTGCCTTTGGCGTCGCGGTAAGTGACGGCAAAGCTCCCCAAATCCGCGCTTATGACGCGGTAGTCCACCGGGCGGAAAGTTCTTATCTCGTTTTCGCGCGCGACGATGAGCGCGAGCGTGGGCGTCTGCACCCGCCCCGCGGAAAGCGAGGCGTTGTGGCGGCAGGTGAGCGCTCTCGTCACGTTCAGCCCGACATACCAGTCGGCTTCCGCGCGGCAAACCGCCGATTTATATAAATTCAGATATTCGCGCCCGTCTTTGAGGGCGGCAAAACCCTGCCTGATCGCTTTGTCGGTCTGGGAGGATATCCACAGCCGTTTTATCGGCTTGCCGAACCCGGCCTTTTCGATAATCCAGCGCGCCACCAGTTCGCCCTCGCGCCCCGCATCGGTGGCGATGACGAGATCCGAAACGTCCTGTCGTTTCAGGCAATCCTTCACCACGGCGTATTGCCGCGCCGTTTGCGGGATAACCGTAAGCTGCATTTTTTCGGGGAGCATCGGCAGGGTATCGAACGACCATTTTTTATACTGATCACCGTATTTTTCGGGTTCGGCGAGGGTCACGAGATGTCCGAGCGCCCAGGTCACGATATATTTTTCGCCTTCAAGAAATCCTCCGCCGCCCCTTTTACAGTCGAGCACGCGGGCAAGCTCCCGCCCCACGGAGGGCTTTTCGGCCAAAACAAGTGTTTTCATTATTATTTAATACCTTTCGTAGCCGTCTAAATATGCCAAGGCATATATCATCCCCCGAAGGGATATCATTACGTTTCCCCGTCCTTCAGGTTGCGAAGTAAAACCGCCGTATATGATGACTATGCTCTCCGCCCATTTTTCAAAGGACGGCTTGCAGCTGTATTTGTTCGCGGCGTAACACATGAAGTTGAAATACAGAAAGACGCTGTCTTTCCTGTGTATCACGGTATATATATAATATTCGCCCCCGCCGAGTTTTTCAGTATATTCCATCACCGCGCAGGTTTCGTCCTTTTCGGTGATCTCCGCCGAATAACCCCAGTGTTCGTCAACGCTCACGGCTTCTTCGTAAGCCGTCGGGAAATGGACGATGCCGGATGCCGTATAGGAGATATCGACGTCATAAACGTCTATTGCCACGTCGTCGGTATAAGCGTAAAATAAAAACCCTTCTTCCTCCTCGACCGTAAAATCCTCGTTTAGGGTTATGGAAAAATTCCCGAGGGTATAGGTCCTGGTCTCCGGACCGGTGAACAGCCTGAAAGTGAACGCCCCGCCGAAAAACAGCGCGAGCGTGACCGCCCAGCACAGCGCAGTCGTCAACGCCGAGTATATAATTTTATATTTATTTTTAATAACATTAGTTTTGTAAAGTAAAAAGCAGACGCCCATGCCCGCAAAGCCTATCAGCGACGGCGTTGCGCCGCCCAGCGTGAACAGCGGGATAAGCAGGCACGCGACCGTCAAAAGGTAAAAGACATAGACGGTTTTATTCTGCGGCACATACTCGACCCCCGTTTTACCAAAAACACCGTTTTCGGCGAAGCCTATGAGAAAGTCGTTGCTGACAAAACGCAGCTTTCTGCCGCCGACAGACAGGGGGACGTCGATCCCCCCGGAAATAAGCGTCGCGAACATACCCGGCAGGCGTATCTCCCGCCCGTCGATAAACAGCCTGTCGCGCCCGAACATTCCGGCGCGGACATATCTGACCTTCGCCGTCAACCCGTCGTCGAAGGCGTGCTCCCAGACAAGCTCAGTTTTCATGCCGTTACCGTTCCTTTATAGCTTTTAAAAATTGGAATCCATCCAAAGGTATCTTTCCGCAAGATAATCGTGTATTCGTTGCACCTGGGCTTCCCAGGTCTGCCACTTGTACCAGTCGCGGGGGTTGGACAGCACCCGCATGCCGAGAATGTCCCATACCTTGAAGTTCGATTCGGCGGAGAGCGAAGCCTCCCCCGCCATGAAATCGAGCTTTTCCAAAGCGTGGGAATATAAAGCGTCTTTAATCTCGTCCCAACGGCTTTTCAATTTCGCGCGGAATTCGGCGTCGCCGAGGAGTATGTTCATCCAGTTGTAGGGCACATAACCCTCGTCGTCCCCCAGGCACGCCCAGGTGTCTTTTTCATATTTCAAAAAATTGCCGAAAGCAAGGTCGAAATCCCAGACGGGGCCCATACAAAGCCTGCCTCCCGCGTCCTTGTACATATAGCAGCTGCGCCTGAAAACGCCGTCGGTATTCGTGGTGAATTCGTACAGTATGACCCAGTCTATAAGGGAATCGATGTCTATGTATTCCTCGTATTTGTCCTTCGTCCGGACCGCTTTATCGGCTTTTTCGAGGTAATCAAGTATATATTCCTTTTGTTCGTCCGTTATGTTTTCGCTGTCCGGGTAATTGATGGTGAGAGCTTTCAAAAGCCCTATGTTAAAATAATCCGTCCCGGCGACGCCGCCCTCCTCCGCTCCGCCCAGCTCGATTAAGAACGCCGGGTTTTCAATCGCTTCGGTTTCCAGCTCTATCCGGTGGTTTTTAACCTCGATTTTTTCTCCCAGCGTGTAAACCCCGCGGTAGACGCCGTTTATGAACAAGTCAACGGGGTGTTGGGTGGGGGTATAACGTAAATTGGTCAGCTTTTTCGCCATCTCGAGTGCCAGATAATTTTGCAACAGCGATTTGTCGGTGTAATTGGCGGTCAGCACCCATCTTTTTGCTTTCCCAAGCCCGAGTATGTTTTGTTTTTCGTCGAATTTTATGGTATATGATTTTTTATCGAACTGCCAGCTGTAGTGCCCTCTGCCGTGTATCGCAGCACGCGAGGGTTTGACGGTCGGAAAAGCGCCGCCGCAATGGCGGCAGTCTAAGCTTACGGAGCAAAAAAGGTCGGTTTCCTTGGAAACCACCTCGCCGCCGCCGTCAATCTCGACAAACATGACAGGGAGGTTCAGATATTTATAATCCGTTTTCACTTCATACATGCTCGTCGCGCCGTTTTCTCCTGTTACGGTAAGGTACAGAGCGTTTTCTTCCGCCGACAATGGGAAAAACCCGCGTGTCAGATCAGCGTAACCGCCGCCTTGCTCAAGCCCCGTCACGGCTCCGTCGGCTATAATTTCCGGCTTGACGTGTTTTAAAAGCGAAATATCAAAGGTATAAGGCAGCTCAAGCGAAATAACGTCGCCGTTTATGCTCCATTCCAACTTTTGCTCGCCTGTTTCAACCGCGAAATAAGTGATTTCCGGCTTTTTCGCTTCCGACGTCTCTTCCGAAATTTCCTCGGATGTTTCCTCCGGCGATTCTTCCGAAAAAGCACCGGATATATCTTCGCCGCTTTCGCCGTCACTGCTTTCGACGACGGAATAATACGAATCTTCATGAGGCGACGCTTCGCCCCACGCTTTTCCCGTTTTTATCCCGCAGGAGCAAAGGGCGGCGGCGACGCAAACCAAAAACGCCGCGCAGATCATTTTCAATCCGTTTTTCATATGTTGTTCCTGTAAACGAGCACGCTTCCCGTATATTCGGTCACGCCGTCCACAGGGGAACCCATGCCGAAAAAGAATATCCCGTTTCCGTACGCGAAGCTGTAAGCCGGGGCTTGACAGTTGAACGAAAACATTTCTTTAAACGAAACGCCGTCCGTCGACGACCAGACAACACTTTTATAGCCGCCCTCGGTTTTCATGCCCGTGAGCGCGTAAAGCGTCCCGCCGTATTCCCGCAGGTCGTACACATATTTGCCGGCCAAATCTGATTCCGCCGAAAATTCCCTTAGATTTTCGGACGTTCTGTAGACGCCCCCTCCGGCTATGACTAACAGGTTATTATACTCGAAAATATGCCTCGGATGGGTGGTGACCGGACATATTTCAACCGCGGAGGATACTTTTATGAAGATATTGCGGTTTTCGTCATATTTATAGAGGTCGAAAACCTCTCTCTCGCCCTGCATACGGAGCGTGGCGTAAAGCTCGTTTCCGTATACGAACAGATTAAAAGTGCGCAGTATCGTCGCCCCCGAATAATCCGCTCCCTCAAAAGCGACGCATTCAAACGTTTTCCCGCCGTCCCACGAAACCTCGACCGGCGTGTAACCTTCTTCGACCCCCAGTCCCGCGAACAGCTTCTCGCGGAAAGAAATCATATCAAAGCAGTGCAAACCGCTGGGTAAAACGCGCTTTTTCACCCAGCCTTCACTCGTATAAACGTAATAATTCCCGTATTCCCAGTCTTCGGTCGGATCGCTCCCCAGCGCGTAAAGCACGCCGTCGGCGATATAAAATTTCATTACGGCTTCCTCCGGGAGAGAATCCGCCGTGAGGACCCAACCGTTCGGATCGTTCCAGCTCCAGATCGGAACCGGTCCCGTATTATCATGGAGGTTGCCGCAGGAGATGAAAAACCTGCCGTCAAAAAAGGCGATATCCCATATGGTACGCGCAAGCCCATTAGCGTCATCCTTGCCGGGGAAGCGTTCCGTAAGCGGATTCCCGAGGCTTTCAAGCCGGTCGGTGATATCCGAAGGCGCCGCTTCGGAAGATTCCTCTTCGGTAGATTCTTCTTCGGAAGATATTGCGTTCATGCTCTCTTCTTCCGAATATACATCATTTGAGAACTCGCACGATGTTTCCCCGGACGACGCATCTTCGCTTGTGCTGCCGGGGGGTTCCCATGAAACGTCACCGCTTATATTATCCCCGTCGCTTTTTGCTTTGGAATAAAACGTCACTTCCACGGACGATTCGTTCCGTGTATTATCATACAAATCACAGCAGGCGCAGAGCGACGCCGCCGCCAACAGCGTATAGATGGTTAGGATAACATGTATTTTTCTCATTTTTATATTATTTCCAAGAGCGCGGCGCGCCCAAACGGCAGGGCGGCTTGAAGCTATGTATCCATGGACGGTATAAACCGTGCCGTCCGTTTTGTTGTACGACCGGTTAAATTCGTTTTTCATAATAATATGTGCCCGTGACGTATACCTCATAAACCGATCATGAGACGGCGCGGGCGTTGCCCGCCTTTCCGGTCAGTTTTACAGTGTCGCGCCGGTTATCGAATTTGCCTTTGTATAGGCATATGTATATAATATTATAAAAATATAAAAATGTAAAGGGCAAAAGTTAAAAAGCGCGGATAGTGACAATATTAAACTAATCCCCGGATTAATAATACGATAAAAAAAACATCGTCGGATGTCCTTGGCGGATATTTACTTGAAAAAACGACTTGCCGTGACAAGTCGTTTTTCATGGTGGGGATTACAGGGCTCGAACCTGTGACCCCCTGCTTGTAAGGCAGATGCTCTCCCAGCTGAGCTAAACCCCCGTATAGATGCCGGCAAGCCGGCCGCCGGTTTTCTGCCGGCGAAGCGTATTATATCACGCACGCCGCCGTTTGTCAATGTTATATATAAAAATTATCGGAAAGTAAAGGACGTCAATATTTTGTCGAACTCGCCGGAATATTCGGCGTACTCGCTTTCGTCGGAAGTGAACAGCACCGAATAAACATAGCCTTCGGTTATACAAATCACTTGTATATAGTTATATTTGACCGAATCGACGGTAATCGCGTACTCCTTGCGCGACGCCGCAACGCCTCCGAGCTTGGGCTCGTTTTCGGAATATTCCTTGGTCAGCGCGTAACCGGGGTATTCGCCCTTCAGCTCCGTTTCGTATTCTTTCCAGTAGTCGTTCACGCCGTAATCCGCTTTTTCGTCGGAAAGCGAAAACGCCGTGACGGAGACCGTGGCGTTCCCGCCCTCGGGTTTGACGGCTATCATCCCGTCGTTCCTGATAAGTCCCCAGCCGGTAGAATAGTTAAAATAATAGTCGCCGTTTTGGCTTTCCGCTCTGCCGCCCGTGTAAGACACCGCTTCCGATTTATCCGGGTTTGCGGTGATGAATTCAAAATATTCGATAACCGTCGCCATGCAGGGCGAATAGGTGTTAAACGACGCCTCGTCGGATGCGAGCAGTATGTTATAAATTTTTCCGTCTTTGACACACAGCACCAGCGCGAAGCGGCACAGCGCGCCGTTGACGGTGGCGGTGTACTCCGCGCGGACGGCGTCAATCCCGCCGAGCTTGGTCGCCTCCTCGCCTTCGTATTTCTTTTTCAAGGCGTAATCGCCGAAAGAGGCTATCAGCGAGGATTCGTAAGCCGACCAGTATTCCTCCGCCGACGCGGCTTCCGTGTCGCCGACATTGACGAGGATTTGCGCTTTGGAAACGCCCGCGGCGTCGGACGGGGATTTCAACGCGACTCCGCCCGCGGCGACGTCCTCGGTCCAGCCGTCGTCATAATAAAAGACAAAACCGTATTCGGCGCTTTCGATTTTATTCAGGTCATCCTCCGAGCCCGAAGCCGAACACGACGGCAAAATTATAAAAGACAAAACGAGTATAACGGCGGCAAAGCGTTTCATCCCAAGCTCCTTTCAATGTTTACGGTTGATTATAGCACGGGGAAGGAAAAAATACAATAATGAAATTTAATACATAAATAATAATAACACAAATACATATCATCATTGCAGGCAAATAACCGTTGCTTGAAAAAACGAAAAAAGGCCGGAAAGAGGAGTGTTTAGCTTAAAAACACTTCTCTTTTCTGTCCTTCCGGCATTCCTCTATGCGACCGCAGCGGTAGCATATCTCGTTGTCGATGGTGTCGGTTTCAAAAAATGTTTTAATATTGGCGACGGTGGTCGCGGCGATATTGTCGAGCGCTTCTCTTGTGAGGAACGCTTGGTGTGAGGTGAGCAGCACGTTGGGCATGGAAAGCAGCCTTGCCAGCACGTCGTCGCGCATGATATGCCCCGACTTATCCTCAAAGAAGATGTCCGATTCCTCCTCGTACACGTCCAGACAGGCGGCGCCCACCTTTTTGCTCTTTATCCCCTCGACCAGCGCTTCCGTGTCGATAAGCGACCCGCGCGAGGTGTTGATAATCACCACGCCGTCCTTCATCCTTGCTATACTCTCGCGATTTACCATATGGCGGTTTTCGTCGGTCAGAGGGCAGTGGAGGGAGATGATGTGGCTTCGTGCGAACAGCTCTTCCAGGCTTACGTATTCGGCGTCGAGGGTTTTATCCGGGTAAGGGTCGAAAGCGAGCGTTGTCATGCCGAAACCGCGGCAGATGTCGATGAATATCTTTCCGATTTTACCCGTGCCCACTACCCCGACGGTTTTACCGTGAAGATCGAAGCCGGTCAGTCCGTTCAGGCTGAAATTAAAATCTTTCGTCCTGTTGTAAGCCTTGTGCGTCCGGCGCACCGAGGTGAGAAGCAGCGCCGCCGCGTGCTCCGCGACCGCGTAGGGCGAATACGCCGGGACACGCACGACGTGTATCTTACCGAACGCCGCCCGCACGTCCACGTTGTTGAATCCAGCGCACCGCAGGGCGATGAGTTTTACTCCCTGTCCGTACAGCTTGTCTATCACCGAGGCGTTGACCGCGTCGTTGACGAAAACGACCACGGCGTCGCAATTTTCAGCCAGCGAAGCGGTGTCCTCCGTCAGGCGGGTATCGTAATATTTAATGTTTAAGCCGTCCTTGCCGTTGTATTTTTCAAAGGATTCACGGTCGTAGGGCTTGGTGTCAAACATGGCTATGTTTTTCATTTTTGTATTGCCGCCCTTAATGGTATGGCGCTCCTTTCGGGAATAAATTTCCATAATAATTATACTTAAAAATCAATATAAATCAATCCAAAATTAACAAAAAACAAAAAAACGCATTCATGTCAAGCAAATATCCCGTTCGCACAGACCTTTAAGGCGAAAAAAGACAAAAAATTATATAAAATGTGGATTTTTTTCACTTTATATGATATAATTGTAAAAATAAATTTTATTGTTTTTATGAGTTACATATCGTTATAAAGAAAGGATTTGCCATGGGCGGAGCGGAAAATTACAAATCATTCCTCGCGGGCGACGAGGCCGGACTGGTGTCGCTGGTGACGGAATACAGCGACAACTTGATCTACTACGCTTACCAAAGGGTGAAAAATTTCAATATCGCGGAAAATTTGACGGAAGCTGCGTTCGTAAAGCTTGTCTTAAAGAAACCCGCTTTGAAAAGCGGCGGAGAGATTGCCGAATATCTTTACAAAACCGTCGGGGAAGCGGTAAAAGCGGCGAGTCGAAAACGAAACGCAAAAGGTTTTGTAAAAGGCTTTCTCGGCGAGGTCAGGGACCTTTCCGAATCCGAGTGGGCCGAAAAATATCTTATAAAAACGCCGGAAGACCGCAGGAAATACGAGGTACTCGTTCTATGCAAAACGGACACCGACGTCAAGACGATATTATTTTTATGCTTTTTCCAAAAGCTTGACTTCGAGCAAATCGTTCGCATAACGGGCCGGGACAAGGCGGTTGTTGAAAAAGCGATAATCGCCGGGCACGGCGCTCTTATGCCGCCCGCCGTTTCGGGAACGAAAGGGGGAGAAGGGCTGTGATGAGCTATAACGACCGCGTGCAGGATATCCTTGACAAAGTCAAACGGTATAAAATGAGGCGAAGAAAAAAATTAATAAAAGCCGCATCCGTCGCACTGTGCCTGTTTTTTGTTTTTATTTTAACGCTGGCGGTCATATTAGTCGCCCCCGCGTTCGTCCCATCGACGAAAATTGAAAGCGAAG
>CAYOGQ010000001.1:3667-8303 GCA_964403645.1 uncultured Ruminococcus sp. | reverse complement strand
GACGCCCGTTCAAAGCTCCGACCCATCGGATGCGGAAGTTTCCGGCGGGGATGAATCCGAACCGCAAAAAACCGACATCGGCTTTGAGGAGAGCCGTGATTATCTTATAAATAATTATGATATGGATTTCGATGTGCCTCAGCTTCTTGTCAAAACAAATTTCGGCGACGCGCTGAATAACGCCGCCGCGGCGTTTTGCGGGAAGGTTGTCCGATTCGGCGACAAAATCGATGAAGCGAAAGCCAACACCCTGATAACTGTTTTTGTGAACGTAACGGATGCTTATTCGGAAGGCTACGCCGGCGTGACAAAATTTCGCTGCCCGTATTATTACCTGAAATTTTTTAAGGAAGACACCGAATACCTGTTTTTCGTGTTCGATTACGATTCAACGCAGAAAGCGTTCGGCTCGAACTATTTCGCGGTGCTGGAAAAAGAAAGCTTTTCCTGTCTGGTGGGGGATCGCGAGACTGAGGGCGAATATCCCGATATCACCTCCGCCGCAGGCGTCAAGGCATATTATTCTGAAAGCTTTGAAAACGCATTGAATTTTGCGGAATATATCACCGTCGGGGAAAATCCGTTCACCGCCCGCTTGGAAGGCGAAGGCTATTTTATGACGATAACCCGCGACGGCGCGGGCATGGCGGTTTCGATTATCGCCGGCGGCGACGAAAGTCGTTATTACCGCCGCGCCGGGGAGGAAGCCGTTTACAAGGCCGACCTCACTTTAATGAGGCTGACTAAAACCGACGGCTTTGCCGAAGCGTTCGGCGCAACCCCGGCGTTCGGCTTGTTTACCGGCATAGTCAGCCTAACTTTTGAAAACCGCGCCCTTGAAGAACAGTACGAATCCGATTTTTACGACTTCACCGACGGGGATACGGTTTATGCGGTGCGCTTTGACGGCGATAACCCCGGCATAGATATCGGCGGAACTTTTACCGCCGTGACCCTTTTTGATTTCCAAGCCGGGGAGGGCGCGACCTCGACCGACGGATTTTATGACTTTGACGCTTCGCGGGAAGCGGCGCTCGCGTTTTTCGGCGATGTCGATACTGCCGTCCCGACGGGGCTTGACATAAGAGCGGAATTCGGCTATACCGGCGTTTCGGCGTTTACCGGGTATATCTTGGCTTACGGGGAGGGCGTGGAAAACGGGGGAGTCCCGGAGAGCGTTTATGTTCATTTAAAACCCGCCGAAACCCTGTGCGGCGTTTCGGAGGAAATCCTTATTGTCCCGGGTTATTTCGTCGGAAGGCTTGACCCCTTTAAAAAATATCTGTTTGTATTGCGGGAAGGCGCTCTCGCTTCCCCCGCCGGGCTTTTGGAAATCGGCGAAAGCGGCGCGCTTTCATCCCCTTTGGGTTTGGCTTACGACGGCGGGGAGCTTGGACTTTTAAATATCGAAAGCTATCAAATTTTTTACGACGATAACCATATCGCAGCGAATGCGATAACGGAAATTTTCACTTCTCTCGGAAACGGTTTATCCGAAAAAGCGGTGTTCGACCTGGTCTATACCCCCGTGGACGTCTATTCGGGCGTTGCGGAAAAAGGCACCGAGGTGCGCGTGAATTGCGACGGGGTAAAGCTGACGGTGCAGATTTATGCCCGATCGAGCGGCTCGGTTTATTATTTCCGCGACGCGGGGGACGAAAAACTATACCGCTTTGACGAAAACAATAATAAAATTTACCCAGATTCGTCGGAGTATCTGGAACGCAGCATGATTATCAACTACATTGTTTCGATAAAATCCCTCGCGGCGTCTTCGGATTTTCTCGCCGGCGTTGACGACAGCGGAAGCGCGGAAATTACCTATTTAACCCCCAACGGGAACCGCCTGACGCTGGTTATGCTGGACGGAAAGTTGAAAAATCTCATGTTAAACAATCATAACCTGGCGGAAGTGTCGCATATTATTTACGAATAATTTATGTGTTGTTGTATAAGCTTAAAGCGCAAACGTCCGCCGCTTTAACATCGCGGCGGACGTTTGCGCTAACCTTTTCGGCGTCAGCGGCCGTTCTTCTTCTTATCGGTCTTGGAATCGCCCCTGCCCTCGCCGTTTGCATTGTTTTCTAATCGCGCGAGGTTTTCGTTGCGTTGCTGATTTTCGTTGCGTTGCTGGTTTTCGGCGCGGTTTTGGTCGCTCCCTCTGTTGGTCTGTACGTTTTCACGGGATTTGTTTTGAGCGGATCTCATCTGCTTTTCGTTGCGGTTGTCAGCCATGGAAATATTCTCCTTTTTTTACGAATGATGTTGTTGTTATTATACCGCCAAAAAGCATTATTATACTGATTATGAAGAGGTTTTATTATGTTCAGATATGAACTTCACTGCCATACGAGCGAAGTTTCCGCCTGCGCCCGCGTCCCGGCGAAGGATGTTGCCGAATTTTACGCCTCGCGCGGCTACGCGGGCATATTTATCACTGATCATTTTATATGCGGGCAGAGCTTGACGGGGGGGCTTTCCTGGGAGGAGAAGGTGGACAAATTTTGCTCGGGTTACGAAGCCGCGAAAAGCGCCGGCGAAGCCGTGGGCTTAAAGGTCTTTTTCGGTTTTAAATACACCCGCCATCCCCACATAGGCGCGGATTTTCTGGTGTACGGGCTCGAACGCGACTGGTTGGTTTCGAATCCGAAAATCATAGAAATGGGGCTTCGCGAAGGGCTGGAATATATGGCGAAAAGCGGCGCTTTCATAGTGCACGCGCACCCGTTTCGGGAATCGTCTTATATAGAAATGATACGCCTGTTGCCGCGGCAGGTGCACGGGGTGGAGGTTATAAACGCAAACCGAGGAGATATCGAAAACAAAGCGGCGGAAAAATACGCGGACTATTACTGCTTGTATCGTCTTGCCGGCACCGACAATCATCTCGGCGGCGGGCAGAAGCGTTTCTGCGGGATCGAGACCGATATCGAAATTTTAATTCCTTCCGACCTGCGCAAAGTCGCCGAGTCGGGCGGATATACGCTTTTCGACGAAAAAGTATCGGAAAATATGTAAAATGATTTATCTGTCGTTTAACCTGAGCCCCGCTAAGTGTATATGCGGGATAGCGGAAAGGCAGCGCAGTATGGGGAAGGTATAACCTTCTCCGTTGTTTTCGAACACATATCGTGTGATACTCGAAGTGCTGAGCCTTATGTCGCACCATCCCATTCCGGGGTGACGCATCATCAGGTGGGAAATCCAAGCCGCGCCGAAGCCGCCGTGGCAGAATACCGCGGCGTGGCTTTCGTTGGGAGAAGTCACCTTATACCTCGCCCCCTCCCGCACATACCCCAAGGACGCCAAGAACTCATCGGAATTTTTAATAAGGTTGGTAAGCGAATCGTGCCGTTCCTCGCTGGTCAGATCGACGTAATCCTCTATACCGCGCGAAATCGAAAAGCGGTAGCCGCATTCCTCAGGCTTGTCGCAGCGTCTCATGTAATCCATGCTCTCGGCGGTCCAAGGCAGGACGGTATAATCTATCCCCAAAACCTCGCATAAAGGCAGCGCGGTGTCGATCGCTCTTCCGAGCGGGGAGGTATATATTTTATCTATATCCGAACTTTTTAGAAAATCGGCGAGCGCCTTTGCTTCAAGGTGCCCGAATTCGGTTATGGTATTGTTGGCGTAATCGGGGTCGGCGTGGCGGATAATGTCAAGAATCATTAAATATCTCCTATTATGCATTGTAAAAGCTTTTTATTATAAGAATATTAAACATAAGTATAACATCGAACTATAAAGTTGTCAAGCCGCACAAAGCCGACATGAGCGTTTGGGGCATTACGGAGAAAATGCGTGCGACGCTTGAAATCCCCGAAAACGGTGCTATAATAAAAACGAAAGGCAGTCCTCTCCGCCGGCCGCGATTGAAAGGATCAGCCATATTCATGAACAAAGGCACCACGCCCACAATCACATTTTCCACGCCGCTCAAAGCGGAGGACGTCGCCGCCGTTTCGGTTGTTTTTGCCGAGGGCGACGCCGTACTTATCCAAAAAGAAATTAACGATGTGATGCTGAAAGATTACGCCATCTCCTTCACCCTGACGCAGACCGAAACGCTCGGCCTGCCCGACAACAAAGCGCTGGAAGCCCAGCTTCGCATCAAGGACAGAAACTTGACGGTCTATGTTTCCAACATCGTCGCCGTCGATATCGGCAGGATTTTGAAAGCGGAGATCATATGACGGATTTTATAACGTCGGTGACCGTGGAAAACGGATATTTTATCGCGGAATACGCCGAAGACGGCGGATATTTCGTGACAGAGCTAATAATCGAATAGTCTTTTGCGTTAAGGAGGGCGTCCGCGTCCTCCTTTTGCTTTGCCGCATATGATATATCGAAAGGAGGTATCTCATGCCAGATACAAACGAAACCGTTGCCAAGCTCTGCTTTAACGGCGGCGAAGCGTTGTCGGTAGATGCCGGAAAAGACGGCGGCTTGCGGGTGAGGCTGACCGCGCTGGAAGAGACCTATACCGCGGACGGCGGGTTGACCTATATGGCGACGGTGGTTAACACTGCGCCCCGGATACTGACGGATGTAAGAATGATTTCCGACCTCGGTTCGGCGAAAGCTCCGAAGCCGTTGATTTTCAACGGGGGCGCGGCGCTGTATGTGAACG
>CAYOGQ010000001.1:0-3657 GCA_964403645.1 uncultured Ruminococcus sp. | reverse complement strand
ATTCCGGTGAGGCGGCTTACTGCGCGGAGGGCGGCTCGGTGACCTTCACCGTCGCTACGCTGGGCACGGACGACAACGTCCTTTTGATTTTTAAGGCCAGAATCGGTCCGTACGCACCGCTCGAACGCGGTTCGGTCATTAAAAGCGGCATAACGGTCACGGCTAAGGAACTTCGCTTGCCGTCGTCTGCAAACACCGAAAGCCGCGTAGCCGATTTTGCCGACGTCGTGATGTTTAAAGCCGAAACCAAAGACGGCGGGAACAGTTTTACCGTCGTTTACACGCTGTATAACTACGGCAACACGGAAGCCGCCGACGCCTCTCTCTCCGACACCTATCGGTCCGCCCCGTATATCACTTCCGTGGAGACGGGCGGAGTAAAACTCCCCGCTTCGGACTACACCTATGTAGGCGGCGAAATAAAGCTGCCCGCGCGCGGAGCAAAGCTGACGGTCCCGGCGGCAGGTTTTTCGCGCAGTCCCTCCGGGGAGGTGATCACATTCCCCGGGTCAAGGACGGTAACGGTGAAGGGAATATTATAATATAAAACTTGAAAAACTCGCGGATATGAGTTATAATATGGAATAAAAATAATCGGCGTAAGCGGAATAGGGGATTATTATGGCCGTCAACGAAAAAAGGGTAAAAATCAAAAAAAGCCGCGTAAAGCGGGTTTTCCAAATCATAACGGCGTTCATCTGTTTAGTGGCGCTGACGATTTTGGGTTATGTCGCCTATGTGTTTATCGATTACCATCGTATTGCCGACAACCAAACGCTGACGGCCGTTAACCCCGTGGCGTTAAAAGCGGAAACCGGGAAGGAATACACCGTTATAACCTGGAACTTGGGGTTCGGCGCGTATTCCGACGATTTCACCTTCTTCATGGACGGCGGCAAGCAGTCGCGCGCCTATTCCGAAAGCGCTGTCAATGCCAATATTGCCGGCGCGGTGGAAAAGCTCGTCGAAATAAACCCCGATTTTATGCTTTTGCAAGAACTGGACACAGACGCGACGCGCAGCTACCATGTGGACGAAAGGCAGCCCGTATCGGAAGCCTTCGGCGACATGACCTGCGTTTTTGCGGTTAATTACGACTCGCCATATCTGTTTTACCCCATAACCAACCCGCACGGCGCGTCCAAGTCGGGGATCATGACGCTTTCGGACTACACCATAAGTTCGGCGGTGCGGCGCAGCCTGCCGATCGAGTCGGGCTTTTGGAAATTCCTCGACCTCGACCGCTGCTTTTCCGTTTCGCGCGTCGAGCTGGAAAACGGCAAACAGCTGGTACTTATCAACACCCATCTTTCCGCTTATACCAGAAACGGCAATATCGCCACCAAGCAACTGGAAATACTCGCGGATTTGATGAAAAATGAAGCCGACGCCGGCAATTACGTGATCTGCGGCGGGGATTTCAACAAGGACCTTTTAGGTAATTCCCCGGAGGTTTTCGGCGTTTCGTCAGAAAAGGCGCTGTCATGGGCGCAGCCCATACCCGAAGGCGTTATCCCCGAAGGGCTGAAGCTCGTTGCGGGGTGCGATGCCGAAAACCCGGTGCCGACGTCGCGGAACACCGACATACCCTATAAGAAGGGGGTCTCATTCTGCGCCGTAATCGACGGTTTTATTGTCTCCGACAACGTGGAAATAATTTCCTGCGAAAATCTCGACTACGGCTTTGAAAACACCGACCACAATCCGGTAAAACTCATGTTTAAGCTGAACGGGTAAAAAACATATAAAAACGAGTTCGGGGTTAAAGATATCGTAATGGTTTTAAAGGCAGATCAAAACTAATCCTAACTGTTAATTGAAAATTAGGGTAATATAATAACCGGCGCAACGGATACACGCCGGTTTTTATCTTTTTATAATTTCATATAAACCTTTTTCGTAAGCACAAAAGCTTTTAAACGCTTTCCACCACGAAAAAGAACGGCGATGACGGCGAATTCATTATTTTAAAAACGGCGCACATATATTTGCGGCGGTTGAGCGCGGCGAGGTATTCCTGTATCAGCCGACCTTCCGCTTCTCCTTCGTCATGCCCCGGATATATTGCGATAACCAGCACCCCGTCGGACGACATCAGCTCCAAGGCTGCGCTCACCGCCGGCAGAGTGGTTTCGCGCCTTGTGGTCACGGATTTGTCGCTCCCCGGCAGCCAGCCCAAATTAAACATACCGGCGTTGACATTTTCGCGGACATAGTTTCTGACGTTGTGGTGTGAATCGTTTATCAAGATATAATTATTCGGGGCGCCGTTATCCAGAAGCAGCTTTTTGGTCGATTCCACGGCTTGCGCCTGAATGTCAAAGGCGTAGACTCTTCCGCTGTTCCCGACCGTGCGCGACAAAAAGAGGGTGTCGTGACCGTTGCCCATCGTGTAATCGACGGCGACGCCGCCCGCTTTCAGGTGAGATAGTATAAAGGTTTTTTGGAATGACAACAGGTCGATCAATTTTATCTCCGCGCCAAACGTTAAGTTGTTGGCGTTTGGCGTCTTACGGTATTTTGCGGCGGTGCCGCAGAAAGATTGTAAGCAAATAACTGGTTTTAGGAACGGGCGTTATTTGCGCCTCATGGCGTACAGCGCGAAAACCGCCGCGGCGGCGACCACCCCGATAATGATGTAAATGATTATGCCGCTGTCCCCGGTAAGGGGCGTTATTGGCAGGGTCATGGCGTTCCCTCCTTTA
Organism: uncultured Ruminococcus sp.; assembly: GCA_964403645.1. Lineage (GTDB taxonomy): Bacteria > Bacillota > Clostridia > Oscillospirales > CAG-382 > UBA1206. Next base: position 952 of record CAYOGQ010000001.1, on the reverse strand, counting down.
CCCCATTTTACACCAAAAAGGGGTTTAGTCAAGATATAAACTTAAAATATATAAGAATTTATGATATTTTACCGTATCTGTGTTTACAAAACGATGTATTTGTGCTAAAATAACATAAAATTTTTAACGGGATTGTATAATGAAAACCAAAAGCGTAGTTTTAGACTTGTTCCTTACTTTTTTAAAAATAGGCGCGCTGACCTTCGGCGGCGGCTACGCCATGATACCCGTAATTCAACGGGAAGCCGTCGAAAAACATCGCTGGATGACCGACGGCGAGATGCTTGAAATGCTCGCCATTTCGGAATCCACTCCCGGACCTATCTCCATCAACACCGCCACCTTCGTTGGCTACCGTGTGGGAGGTTACGCCGGCGCCGCCGCGGCCACTTTCGGCGCGGTGCTGCCGTCTCTCGTCATTATCACGGTCATAGCTTTTTTCCTTCGCAGTTTTATGGAATATAAGATCGTCCGTTACGCCTTTAACGGGATACGGGCGTGCGTGGCGGCGCTGGTTATCAAGGCGTTTATCACCATGTCCAAGCAATGCCCCAAAAATATCGTATCCTATGCTTTGGCTGCCGCCGCTTTTGTTTCTGTCACCTTCTTTGATCTGTCCGCGATACTGATAATCGCCTGCGGCGCGGTCGTGGGGCTGACGCTTCACCTCGCTTTCGGTGCTTCTTCCGGCGGTGAAAGAGGTGCGAAATGATGCTTCTCGAACTTTTTTGGACATTTTTTAAGATAGGACTGTTCACCTTCGGCGGCGGCTACGCCATGCTGCCGCTGATACAGCAGGAGGTTATCGAGAAAGGCTGGCTCACGCTGGCGGAAACCACGAATTTTATTGCGGTCAGCGAATCCACTCCCGGACCTTTCGCCATAAATATCGCCACTTATATCGGAGTGGAAAAGGGCGGAATACCCGGCGCGCTGTGCGCGACCTTCGGAG